>NZ_JAEEAP010000350.1 GCF_016103465.1 Streptomyces sabulosicollis | reverse complement strand
CCCCCGCCACACCGAGGTCCCGGCCGCCACCCCCGAGCGGCTGGCCCGCGCCGCCCGCTCCCTGTCCGCCAAGGAGGCCGCCGCCGACGGCCAGGTCGCCCCGCTCGTCGGCAACGGCACCACGGCCGACAAGCTGGACGTCGTCTTCATCGGCGACGGCTACACCGCGGGCCAGCAGGAGGACTTCCACGCCGACGCGCGCTCCAAGTGGGAGCAGATGTCCGCCGTGCAGCCCTACGCCTCGTACAAGGACCTCTTCAACGTCTGGACCGTGGACGCGGTCTCCAACCAGTCCGGCGTCTCCGGCGACCCGGCCAAGGATGTCGTCAAGGACACCGCCCTCGGCTCGTACTTCTGGTGCGACGACATCGAGCGGCTGCTGTGCGTGGACACCGCAAAGGTCGAGTCGTACGCGGCCAAGGCGCCCGAGGCCGACCTGGTGGTCGTGCTGTCCAACTCCACCAAGTACGGCGGCGCGGGCTACACCCTCACCTCGCAGGTCGGCTACGACGGCATCGCCACCGCGGCCTCCGACCACGCCGACTCCGACCAGATCGCGGTCCACGAGACCGGCCACTCGCTCGGCAAGCTGGCCGACGAGTACTTCTACCCGGAGTACGGCACCTACACGGGCGCCGAGCCCGACGAGTCCAACGCCACGAAGCTGACCGCGGCGCAGCTGACCGCCCAGCAGAAGAAGTGGTACCGCTGGATCGGCCAGACCTCGCCCGACGGCGGCGCGGTCGGCGCCTACGAGGGCGGCCGCTACTACCCCAAGGGCATCAACCGCCCCACGGACAACTCGATCATGCGCACCCTGGGGCGGGAGTTCAGCCTCCCCGGCCGTGAGGCGATGATCGCGGGCTTCTACAGCCACGCCACCGTGCTCAGCAGCCGTACGCCCACCGCCACGGCCGTCAAGCGGTCGGCGGGCATCGAGGTGAGCGTGCCCGAGGGCGCGTCGTTGAAGTGGTACGTGGACGGCGCGGAGGTTACCGCCGCGAACGGTAAGAAGAGCGTCACCCCGGCGGCGCTGGGCGTCCCGAGCGACGGGGCGACCCACAAGGTCACCGCGAAGGCGACGGACGGCACGGCCGCGGTGAAGGACCCGGCCCTGCGCAAGCTCCTGAGCGGCTCCCGGACGTGGAAGGTCACCGGCTGACCAACCCACCAACCGGCGCCCCCGTCTGTGGCGCCCCCTGACTGGCCGCCCCGTGGACCCCCGCCGCGGGGCGGCCCACCTTTTTGAGGCTCGGTTCTCCCCCGACTACCGCTGGGAGGTGCCCCCGCCGGGGCGCTTCAGCCTCCCCAGCTACCGCTGGGAGGTGCCCCCGGCCGGAGGACCCCAGAGGACGGAAGCGCGAAGGTGCTCGATGGGGGCGGCCGCGGTCCGCCCCTTTAACATCGGCGGGTCCTAGACTTCCGTAGGGCGCGCCCGGGTTCAATCGCCCGTGGGGGCGGGTCGGTGGTCCGGTGTTCGAGGAGCCCGGCGGGGTGAGGCAAGATGAGCCCATGGGTACCGGGGGAGAAGGCCGTCTGATCGCCAACCGCTACCGGCTGGCCACACGGCTCGGACGTGGCGGAATGGGCACGGTCTGGCGGGCCGTCGACGAGCTGCTGGGCCGCGATGTCGCGGTCAAGGAACTCCATGTGGACGAGGGGCTCACGGCCCTCGACTCGCAGTTGCGCGGCGAGCGCACCCTGCGCGAGGCCCGGACCGTCGCGCAGATCAAGCATCCGAACGTGATCGTCCTCCACGATGTGCTCGAGGAGGACGACTGCGCCTGGATCGTCATGGAGCTGGTCGACGGGTTCTCGCTCGCCGACCGGCTGGGCACGGACGGCCCGGTCGGGGCGCGTGAGGCGGGGCGGATCGCGGGTGCGCTGCTGGGCGCGTTGCGCGCGGCGCACGCGCGCGGGGTGCTGCACCGGGACATCAAGCCCGCCAATGTGCTGGTGGAGTCGGGCACCGGCCGCGTCGTGCTGACGGACTTCGGCATCGCGCAGGTCACCGGGTCCACCACGATCACCGAGACCGGCTCGTTCGTGGGCTCGCCCGAATACACCGCGCCGGAGCGGATGTCGGGGCGGCGCACCGGTCCGGAGTCGGACCTGTGGTCGCTGGGGGTGCTGCTCTGCACGCTGGTGAGCGGTGAATCCCCCTTCCACCGCGAGTCGCTGGCCGCGGTGCTGCACGCCGTCGTCTTCGACGAGATCCCCGTGCCCGAGGCGGCGGGACCCCTGAAGCCGGTCATCGAGGGGCTGTTGCGGCGGGCTCCGGAGGAGCGGCTGAGCGCCGACGAGGTCGAGCGGATGCTGCTGATGGCCCAGGAGGTGGGCGACACCCCGGAGATCCCGCTGGAGTACACCCCGACCCAGCCCAGCGTGCCGTTCGGACCGGACGGCCGCGGTTCATCGGCGTCCGTACCCGTGCCGCCGCCGGTGTCCCCGGTGTCCTCCCCCGCTCCGTTCGCCGCGTCCGCGCCACCGGCCGCCCCCGTCCCCGTGGCCGCCCAGGCCGCCCCCGCCGCCCGGTCCGGTTCCGGTCGTGGCGGGCGCCGCCGTACCGTCCTTATGGCTGCCGCCGCCGTGGTCGCGCTCGCCGGTGCGGCCGCGGGCGTCGTGGCGCTGCTGGACAACGGGGGCGGTGACGGCGGTAAGGCGCTGGGCGGGCGTACGAGCCAGAGCGCCGACAAGGGGAGTTCGCGGAGCCCGGGCACCCCCGAGAAGGCGCCGCAGCGGCCCGTGAAGGACTCCGGGCCCACATCGAGCCCGTCGGCCCCGCTCCCCGACGGATACGAGCTGGTCAAGGACCCGCTCGGCTTCTCGCTCGCCGTGCCCGAGGGGTTCGCCCGCGAGTACAAGGCGCCCCGGGTCTACTACAACTCGCCCGGGATGGAGTTCCGGATCGGGATCCACGTCCAGGAGCAGAGCCCCGAGGGCCCGCTCGGGCTCAGCCGTAAGGCGGACGCCGAGGGGCCGCAGGACTATCCGGGCTACCGCAGCGGCCAGGTCATCGAGACGGAGCACAACGGCCGCCCCGCCGCCCTGTGGGCGTTCATCTGGAACGGCTCGGCAGACGACGGCGGCTCACGGCAGACATACGACCTGAGCTGGAACGAAAACGGCAAGATGTACGATCTGTGGCTATCCGCCCCGGTGGGTGAGAAATCCCTGGGCAAGCGGCATTTCGACACCGCCGCCGCCACGTTCTCGCGTCCCGGCGCGGCGAACTGAACGACGTCGCAACGGCTTTGTCACGAGCGCCCACGGCGCCTCCACAGCGGTGCCGCCCTCTGGGTCATGATGGGCGCATGACGAACGACGGGGGACGGGCGAACGAGCCCACCAGCTACAGCCTGCGGCCACCGCACGCTCCGGCCGCCCCGGTGCCGGCGCCGCAGCCGCCGCCCGAGGCGCCCGAGGCCCGTGAGGCATCCCAGGGGCCCCGGCAGCCGGGCCGGGAGGCCGGGGCGGCGGGGCCGTCGCGGGGCGCGTACGAGCCGACGTGGTTGGCCGATCCGCGCGGTGGCCCCCAGCCGCCCGCCGGAGAGGGGCCCGGCACGCGACAGCCCGCCCCCGCCGCGCAGGACCCGAGCAGCGGGCGGCTCATCGGCGGCCGCTATCAGCTCGTCTCCCGCCTCGGCCACGGCGGTATGGGCACCGTCTGGCGGGCGCACGACCAGATCGTGGACCGCGATGTCGCGGTCAAGGAGCCGCGCGTCCCCGACCACCTCCCCGAGCGCGAGCGGCAGACCGTCTACCAGCGGATGGAGCGCGAGGCGCGCGCCGCGGCCCGGATCGACCACCCCTCCGTCGTCACCGTCCACGACGTGGTGGTCGAGGACGGCCGCCCCTGGATCGTGATGGAGCTGGTGCGCGGCCAGTCGCTGGGCGACCGGCTGATGGAGGGCACGCTGGACCCGCGCGAGGCGGCCCGGATCGGCCTCGCCGTGCTCGGGGCGCTGGCGGCGGCCCATGAGGCGGGCGTGCTGCACCGCGATGTGAAGCCGGACAACGTGCTGCTCGGCCGGAGCGACCGGGTGGTGCTCACCGACTTCGGCATCGCGCAGATCGAGGGCGAGCAGCGGCTCACCGAGACGGGCGGCTTCGTCGGCTCGCCCGAGTTCATCGCGCCCGAGCGGGTGCTGGGCCAGCGGCCGGGGCCGGAGTCCGACCTGTGGTCGCTCGGCGTCGTGCTGTACGCGGCCGTCGAGGGCATGTCGCCGTTCCGCCGCTCCCACGCCCCCGCGACCCTCCAGGCGGTGCTCGGCTCCGAACCGCAGGTCCCCGCTCGCGCCACCGGCCCGCTCGCCACGCTGATCATGCAACTGCTGCGCAAGGACCCGGCGATGCGCCCGGCGGCGCCGGAGGTGCGGCAGGCCCTGGAGGCGGCGGCGCGGGAGCCGCAGTCGGTGCCCACCCTGCTCGCGACGGCCGGATACCCGCCGGGCGGCGGGCAGTCCACCGGGGGCCGCTTCGTGCCGCCGATTCTGCACAGGAACCGTAAGGCGCAGCTCGGGCTGGGCGGTCTGGTGCTGGTGGTGGCGGCCACCCTGGTGCTGGTGATCATGAAGCCGTTCTCCGGTGAGGGGCTGCCGCCGGGCTGGACGGTCCGGGAGGAGCGCGATGTCGTGGGCGCGTCCCTGGCCGTGCCCGGTGAGTACCGGCGGGTTCAGGACGACAGCGACTCGGACAACCCGGTGGTCACCTACTACGACCCCAGCGGTGTCTTCACCGTCTCCCTGCGGCGTTCCACCCCCGACGGCGAGAACGACCCCGCGAATCTCGACGCGGCGGCGGACCAGATCGTGGCCTTCTACAAGGACGGCGGCGGGACGACGGTCGAGGACGCCAAGAGCGAGAAGGCCGGGTCGAAGCAGCAGGGGAAGGAGGCGCGGGACGTCACCACCTCCTATCTGCCGTACGGCACCAGCAGCAACAAGAACCCCATCCGCTACGTGAAGCGCGATCACCTCTACCTCAACAAGGCCAAGGTCGCCTGGGATCTGACGGTCTCCATGCCCGCCGACGGCGACGCCCAGAGGGACGGCGAGGAGCTCTACGAGCGGATCGTGCGGAATCTGAAGATCCACAAGCTCTGAGGGAGTTGGGCGGGTCCGCCCGGGGCGGCGGGAGCGGGTCCGCCCGGGGCGGCCGGACGAAAGTTGTTACCGCCGGGTACCCAAAGCCGCCGGGCGCGCCTACTCTCGCCCCCATGACGGACTCGCACATCACGCAGGGCGGCACCGGCAACCCGGTCGCCCCCGAAGGCACCCGCACCGCCGCCGACGTCGTCACTCCCGAGCTGGTCGCCCGGCTCACCCGTGGCGTCGTCGGCAGCGGCACCACCGTCAGCCACACCCCGTTCACCGGGGAAGTCCTCGCCTCCGCCCTGCCCGAGTCCACCCCCGAGGACGTCGCCACCGCCTTCGAAAACGCCCGTGCCGCCCAGCGGGCCTGGGCCGCGACCCCCGTCCGCCGGCGCGCCGCCGTCCTCCTCCGTTTCCACGATCTGCTGCTGCGCCGCCAGCCGGAGATCCTGGACCTGATCCAGCTGGAGACCGGCAAGACCCGGCTGCACGCCCAGGAGGAGGTCCAGGGCGTCGCCATCGTGGCCCGCCATTACGGCCGTAAGGCGCCCGCGTATCTGCGCCCCAAGGGGCATCTGGGCGCGGTGCCCACCCTCACCAAGGTCACCGAACTGCGCCAGCCGCGCGGGGTCGTGGGCCTCATAGCGCCCTGGAACTACCCCCTCCAGCTCTCCGTGGGCGACGCGATCCCCGCCTTCGTGGCGGGCAACGCCGTGGTGATGAAGCCCGACACGGAGACCGCGCTGTCCGCCTTGTGGGCGCGCGAGCTGATGGTGGAGGCCGGGCTGCCGGCCGGGGTGTGGCAGGTCGTGCTCGGGGACGGCCCGGTGGTCGGCCCCGCCGTGGTCGAGCGCGCCGACTACGTCGCGTTCACCGGCTCCACCCGCACCGGCCGCGAGGTGGCCCAGGCCGCCGCCGCCCGCCTGGTGGGCTGCTCCCTCGAACTCGGCGGTAAGAACGCCATGCTGGTGCTGCGCGACGCCGACCTCGCCCGCGCGGCCGACGGCGCGGTGCGCGGCAGCTTCGCGTCCGCCGGGCAGCTGTGCATCTCCATGGAGCGGCTGTACGTCCACGAATCGATCGCGGACGACTTCCTGGAGCGCTTCGTGGCCCGTACGAAGGCGATGCGGCTCGGCACCGCCCTCGCCTACGGGGCGGAGATGGGCTCGCTGGTCTCGGAGCGCCAGCTGGAGACCGTCACCCGCCATGTGGACGAGGCCGTGTCCAAGGGGGCCACCGTGCTCGCCGGCGGCCGTGCCCGCCCCGACATCGGCCCGTACTTCTACGAACCCACCATCCTGGACGGCGTGGAGTCCCCGATGGCCGTCTGCACCGAGGAGACCTTCGGCCCGGTCGTCTCCGTCTACCGCTTCCGCGACGAGGACGAGGCGATCGAGCGCGCCAACGCGACGTCCTACGGTCTGAACGCCAGCGTCTGGACCAAGGACGCCCGGCGCGGACGCGCGATCGCCACCCGGCTCCGCGCGGGCACGGTCAACCTCAACGAGAGCTACGCCGCCGCCTTCGGCAGCGTCGCCTCCCCGATGGGCGGCATGGGCGACTCCGGACTCGGCCGCCGCCACGGCTCCGAGGGCATCCTCAGGTTCACCGAACCGCAGACGGTCGCCCAGCAGCGGCTGATGCCGCTCGGCCCGGCCTTCGGGATGACGGACGAGACATACGCGGACTTCATGACCCGCAGCCTGCGTGCCCTCAAGGCACTGCGCCTGCGCTGACCAGCACATTTCAAGGGAGGTACCAGTGTCAGGGGAGAAGTCTGCCCAAAAGCGGGTACAAGAGCCCGGCCACGACGAGGACTTCGCCGACGGTCCCGACGCCCATGCCGACGACGGCGACTTCGACTACGACGTGATCGTGATCGGTTCGGGATTCGGCGGGTCGGTATCGGCCCTGCGCCTGACCGAGAAGGGCTATCGGGTCGGCGTCCTGGAGGCGGGCCGCCGCTTCACCCCCGAAACCCTGCCCAAGAACTCCTGGGACCTCCGCAACTACCTATGGGCCCCGGCCCTCGGCTGCTTCGGCATCCAGCGCATCCATGTCCTGGGCAAGGTCATGGTGCTGGCGGGCGCCGGGGTCGGGGGCGGCTCGCTCAACTACGCCAACACCCTCTACGTGCCGCCCGAGCCGTTCTTCCGGGACCGCCAGTGGGGGCACATCACCGACTGGCGGGAGGAGCTGAGCCCCTACTACGACCAGGCGCGGCGGATGCTCGGGGCGCGCCTCAACCACACGCTCACGCCGTCCGACGTCCACCTCAAGGCGGCCGCCGAGAAGATGGGCGTGGCCGACACCTTCCACATGGCGCCCGTGGGGGTCTTCTTCGGGGACGGCCACGACGCCGACGGCACCACGAGGGCCGCGCCGGGCGGGACCGTGCCCGATCCCTACTTCGGCGGCGCGGGCCCGGCCCGTAAGGCGTGCACGGAGTGCGGTGAGTGCATGACCGGTTGCCGCCACGGCGCCAAGAACACCCTCAACGAGAACTATCTCCACCTCGCCGAGCGGGCCGGAGCCGTGGTCCACCCGATGACGACCGTCGTCGCCCTGTGCGACGACCCGCACGGCGGCTACACGGTCACCACCGTTCCGACCGACAACCGCCGCAAGGGCAAGCCGAAGGCGCTGCGCTCCCGGTACGTCATCCTCGCCGCCGGTACGTACGGCACCCAGACGCTGCTGCACACGATGCGGGACAAGGGGCTGCTGCCGCGCGTCTCGGAGCGGCTCGGCATCCTCACCCGCACCAACTCCGAGGCCCTGGTGGGCGCGCAGACCACCGACCGCCGCTACCGCCGGGCGCGGGGCGGGGAGGGGCGGGCGGACTTCACCCGGGGCGTCGCGATCACCTCGTCCATCCACCCGAACGAGAACACCCATATCGAGCCCGTCCGCTACGGCAAGGGCTCCAACGCGATGGGGATGCTGTCGATCCTGCAGATCCCGCACGGCGGCCGTGTTCCGCGCTGGCTCCGCTTCCTGGGCGCCAACCTCCGGCACCCCACCCTGGCCGTGCGCTCGCTGTCCAACCGCCGTTGGTCGGAGCGGACCATCATCGGCCTGGTCATGCAGACGCACGACAACTCGCTGACCACCTACCGCAAGCCGAAGGGGCCGGGGAAGGGGCTGCTCACCGCGCGCCAGGGCCACGGCCGGCCCAACCCCGACCACATCCCCGAGGGCGCCGAGGCCGCCCGCCACATCGCCGAGTCGATCAACGGCTTCGCGGGCAGCAACGTCGGCGAGCTCATGGGCACCCCGCTGACCGCCCACTTCCTCGGCGGCTGCCCGATCGGGGCGTCCCCGGAGGAGGGCGTCATCGACCCGTACCACCGGCTCTACGGCCACCCGGGCATCCATGTGGTCGACGGCGCCGCCGTCTCGGCCAACCTGGGCGTCAATCCGTCCCTGACCATCACGGCCCAGGCCGAGCGGGCGATGTCCCTGTGGCCCAACAAGGGCGAGCCCGACCCGCGTCCGGCTCCGGAGGCGCCGTACGAACGCCTGCGGCCGGTCCCGCCGCGCAGCCCCGCGGTACCGGCGGACGCCTTCGGGGCCCTGAGGCTCCCGCTGCTGCCGGTGCCGAAGGTCCCGCCGCGCGGCTGAGCGGCGGGGCGCCGGGGCGCCGGGGTGCGCCGGGGCACCGTACGGGCCGGACACCGGCCCGTACGGCACCTCTCGGAACCGTCGCGAGGACCGTCAGACCGTGGCGCGACGGCGACGGACCACGAAGACCGCGCCTCCGCCCGCGGCCATCGCCACACCGCCGATCACGGCGATCATCGGCAGCGCGGAGGAGGAGCCCGTTTCGGCCAGGCTGCCCTGCGGGCTGATCTCCGTGTCGCCCTCCGGCTTGTGCCCCAGCGGCTTCTTGCCGCCCTGCGGCTTGGGGTCGGCCGGGGGCACCTCGCCCGGCTCCGACCCCGCCTTCAGCACGTCGAACTCGTAGTACTCACCGACCGAGTAGACGCAGTTGCCCTCGTCGTCCGCGTACACGCCGACGCTGATGGCGTAGCCGAAGCCCTCGGGCGCGCTCTTGGCGACGCTCAGCCGGAGGTCGACCTTGAGGGTCTCGTGCGGGCGCACATCGGTGTAGCCGATGTAGCCGGAGCCCGGGTCGCTCTCGTCGGTGGAGATCGCCTTCCAGACGCCGGAACGGGGGTCCTTGTACTGCAGGGTGAGGTACTTGCCCGTCCCGTCGGGTGCGGACTCGTGCACCGTGCCCGCGAAGAGCCCGAAGTCGACCCGCTGGTAGGCGCGGTCCGACTCGTTCTTCACCTGGAAGGTGAAGCCGTGGAAGCCGCTTCCCGCCACGACCTTCGACGGCAGGCCGACCAGAGTCGTGCTGAGCTCCGGGTCCTCGTTGTAGTCCCCGTCGTCCGCGCACTCGCCGTCGCCCGGCTCATCGGTCGGGGTCGGGGTCGGGG
>NZ_JAEEAP010000034.1 GCF_016103465.1 Streptomyces sabulosicollis | reverse complement strand
CTACACTCGACTAGTCGTCGGCAGCGTCAGATCTGTATAAGAGACAGGGGGCGGGGAGGGGAGCAGCCCGCCGCAGGCGTCACGCCCCGCCGGACACCCTTCAGCCGTCCAGGCCGATCGCGAACGCCGCTTCCAGGTCGTGCTGCGAGTACGTCCGGAAGGCGATGTGGGTCTCGGTGGAGGCCACCCCCGGCAGCTTGCTGATCTGGCCCGTGATGATGTCCGCGAGGTCGTCGTGCCGGGCCACCCGCACCATCGCGATCAGATCGTGCGCGCCGGTGACCGAGTAGACCTCGCTCACACCCTCCAGCGCGGCGATCTTCTCGGCGGTCTCCGGGATCCGGTCCACGCTGGTCTTGATGAGCACGATCGAAGTGATCACGGCTGGCTCTCTCCCTCACTGGGCCTGGCTGCGCCGCCCACTCTAGCCGTCCGCCCGAACCGGGCCCACGCGTAGAGAAAGCCGAGCGTGAAGCCCACGAGATGGGCGAGATAGGCGACGCCGGGACGGTCGTCGGCCTGTCGGGCGGCCAGCCACTGGAGGGCCACCCAGAAGATCAGCACCGCCCAGGCCGGGAAGCGCAGCGGGAGGAAGAACAGGAACGGGAAGAGGCTGGTCACCCGGGCCCGGGGGAACAGCCACAGAAAGGCGCCGAGCACCCCGGAGATGGCCCCGGAGGCGCCCACCAGGGTCTGGGCCGAGTCGGCGTGCGCGGCGGCGTAGCCGAGCAGCGCCAGATAGCCGGTGGCGAGGTAGAAGACGGCGAACTGGAAACGGCCCATCCGCTCCTCGGTCATCGCCCCGAAGACATAGAGGAACAGCATGTTGCCGAGCAGATGCAGCCAGTTGCCGTGCACGAACAGCGCGGTCAGCGGGGCGAGCGGCTGATCGGGGTCGCCGCTCCACAGGGCGCTGGGCACCACCCCCCAGCGCTCGAAGTACGCGGACTGGGCCTCCACCAGCCGCCCGCCCGAGCCATAGCCGGGGTTGAGCCCCGAGGCCGGTCCGAGGACGAAGACCAGGCAGCAGCTGACGATCAGGCCGTACGTCATCCAGGGGCGGCCGGGCCCCGCCATCCAGGGGCGGTGGCGCCCCGACGACGTCTCGATCATGGGCAGATCATTCCGTACCGGGCACAACCTCCACAGAGCGCCTCGCCGCGCTCCGCCGGGTCGTGGGCGGGACGGGGCACGGCGCGGGCCAGGGCTCAGGCCGTAGGGTTACAGGACGCCGCCGACGAGCCGAGAAGCGAGGACCCGCAACCATGGCCGTGCCCCTGCCGACCTCCGAGACCCGCTGGCGTTGCACGCTGTGCGGGAATCTCACGCGGTTCGATGTGACCCGCTCGACCAGAGCCGTGGAGTATGTGCATCTCGACCTGGCGGGGGAACCCAGAGTCGAGGAACGCGAGGTGCTCAGTGAGACCATTGAGTCAGTGCGTTGTCGCTGGTGCAACGCGGTCGACCAGATCGAACTCGTGGATCGTCCGAGCACCGGCCAGAGCGCCTGAGAACGGAGCGGTGACAGGTGGTGGAGCGGACCGGTGACCCCGGGGCGGCCGGTGACGCCGAGGGCGTCACCGAGGCGCTGGACCGCCCCCTGCCGGAAGGGGTGCGACGGCGCGTGGTGGCGCTGGTCGCGGATGCCTTCGGCGGTCTGACGGTCACCGAGCTGCCCACCCAGCTGCGGCAGTACGCCCGTTTCACCCCGACCCGGCGCGCCAAGTTCGCGGGCAACGCGATGGCCGCCGCGGTGGAGAGCGACCCCGTCTTCCGGCAGCGGATCGCGGGACGGCTGCGGGAGACCCAGCGGGAGCTGGCCGAGGCGATCGAGGGCGGTTCGCCGCCCGCCGCGGCCGATCCGGTGGATGTCGCGGCGGTGGCGTACGTGCTGCGCCCGGTGGGCTGGGTCAAGTTGGTCGAGGCGGCGGGCGAGGAGGCCCAGCGGGCCTCCGCCGAACGGGCCGGTGAGGAGGCGGCGCGCGAACTCCAGCGGCTGCGCGAGGAGCTCGCCGAGGCCAAGGCGGCCACCCGGCACGAGACCGAGCGGACCCGCGCCGAGCTGGAGGCGGCCCGCAAGGAGAACGATGTGCTGCAGCGCAAGCTGCGCAGCGCGCAGAGCGATGTGAAGCGGGGCGCGGCCGCGCTGCGCAAGATCGAGGCGGAGCTGGAGTCCGTACGGTCGGAGGCGGCGGCCCGTCAGGCCACCGCGGACAGCGAGGCACGGCGGCTGCGGGCCCGGCTCACGGAGGCGGAGTCGGCGCTGGAGGCCAGCCGACGGGCGGTGCGCGAGGGGCGCAGCGTGGAGGACATGCGGCTGCGGCTGCTGTTGGACACGGTGCTGGACGCGGCGCAGGGGCTGCGGCGCGAACTGGCTCTGCCGCCCGCGTCGATGCGCCCGGCGGACACGGTGGACGCCGTGGAGCCGGGGAAGATGACGCCGAAGGACATAGCGACCAGGGCGCTGTCGGAGATGGATCCGGCGCTGCTGGACCAGATGCTGGCGCTGCCGCAGGCGCATCTGGTGGTGGACGGCTACAACGTCACCAAGACCGGCTATCCCACGATGCCGTTGGAGAAGCAGCGGCTGCGGCTGCTGGGCGGTCTCGCGGTGCTCGCGGCCCAGACGGGTGCGGAGATGACCTGTGTCTTCGACGGGGCGGAGCTGGCCGCGCCGGTGCTGCTCGCGCCGCCGCGCGGGGTGCGGGTGCTGTTCAGCAAGCCGGGTGTGACGGCCGACGAGTTGATCCGGCAGCTGGTACGGGCCGAGCCGCCGGGCCGTCCGGTGGTGGTGGTCTCCACCGACCGCGAGGTGGCCGACGGGGTGGCGCGCGCCGGAGCGCGCCCCGTGGCATCGGCGCTGCTGCTGAAGCGACTTGCCCGTACCTGAGCCGACGTGGCCCGAAGTGCCCGCATCACTTCGCATCACTTCACAAGTCTGACCTGAGTCACTTGTGTTGTCAGCGGAGCGTCAATCGACCATCACTGCCCGTGCGATGTTTGTAAAAGATGCGCTTGCGGAGCGACTTTTTTGCCGTCGGGATTTGAACGGATCACGGCGGGGTCACTATGGTCAGCTCGAACCTTCGCGCGGTTGATCACCCATCCGGGGTGACAGCGGAGGTACCGCCGAGTCCGCGCCCTGTCGCGGAGCCGGGGCTTCACAACCCCCCAACTCCCGGTAGGCGGCTGGAGGAAGAAGGAGCTCGCCCCCGTGGCGTCCCACCGTCGACCCAAGCAGCCGAGCCGCACTCGGGTAACCGTCCTCACCGCGACCGCGGCAGCCGCCGTCGCCCTCACTTCCCAGGCCGCCCAGGCCGCTCCGAAGCAGGACAAGAAGGACGTCAAGGAGCAGGTCGACAAGCTCTACGAAGAGGCGGAGCAGGCGACCGAGAAGTACAACGGCGCCAAGGACAAGCAGCAGAAGCTCGAGAAGCAGGTCGGCGATCTGCAGGACAAGGTGGCGCGCGGGCAGGAGGACCTGAACAAGCTGCGCGACGGCCTGGGTTCGATGGCCACCGCCCAGTACCGCTCCGGCGGGATCGACCCCTCGGTGCAGCTGCTCCTCTCCTCCGACCCGGACACCTACCTGGAGAAGGCGTCCACCCTCAGCCAGCTGAGCGGCAAGCAGGCCGAGTCCCTGCGGAAGATCGCCGACAAGCAGCGCACCCTCAAGCAGCAGCGCGAGGAGGCATCCACCAAGCTGCAGGACCTCGCCGACACCCGTAAGGCGCTCGGCAAGAAGAAGGACGAGATCCAGGGCAAGCTGGCCAAGGCCCGGAACCTCCTCAACACCCTCACCGCCAAGGAGCGGGCCAAGCTGGCGGCCCAGGACGCCGAGCGCGCCAACCGCTCCAGCGACCGCGTCGACCTGGGCAACGAGGTCCCCGAGTCGGGGCGTGCCGCCGCCGCGCTGGCCGCCGCCAAGACGAAGATCGGCTCCCCGTACGTCTGGGGCGCGACCGGTCCGTCCTCCTTCGACTGCTCCGGACTCACCGGCTGGGCCTACCAGCAGGCCGGGGTGCAGCTGCCGCGCATCTCCCAGGACCAGGCGAACGCCGGTACCCGCCTCGGCCGCGGTGAACTCAAGCCGGGCGACCTGGTGCTCTTCTACGGCGACCTGCACCACATAGGTCTCTACGCGGGCAACGGCCAGGTGCTGCACGCGCCCAAGCCCGGTGCCAATGTGCGGTACGAGTCGATGGACAACATGCCGTTCCAGTTCGGCGTCCGGGTCTGACCCGGAGTCCATTCCAGCCGGTTTCAAACCGGTCCAAGTGCCATCCTTTCGGGCGAATCTCCAGCGCCCTCGCTGATCCCCCGCCCCGCCGGTGACCTGCGTTCGCCCGGCGGGGCGTCAGCGTGCCCGCACTTCACGGCCGTTGGACCGTGGGTGGCGCCGCCGCTACTGTCTGCCCGCAGTTCTCAGTCCGACACTGCGGAAGGGAGTGCGGCTTCCCATGGCGTCCTGTCGCCGCGTCGCGAAACCCGGGTCCGGCCGGGCCACCGTCAAGGCCGCCGCCTCGGCGGCCGCGGTGGCCTCCGCCGCCGCGCTGTCCGCCGTGCCGGCCGGCGCCGAGCCGCACGACCCGGCGGGCCGTCCGGCCGCCCGGTCCGCCGGCGACCGGATCGCCACGCTCTACGCCCAGGCCGAGCGGGCCACCGAGCGCTACAACGCGGCGGAGACGCGCGCCCGGGCGCTGCGCCGCCAGGTCGACCGGATCCAGGACCGGGTCGCCCGCGGCCAGGGGCGGGTCAACCGGATGCGGACGGCGCTCGGCGCCCTCGCGGGCGGGCAGTACCGCACCGGCGGGATCGACCCCGGCCTCGCCCTGCTCCTGTCCGGGGACCCGGCCCAGTACCTCGACCGGGCCGCCACGCTGGAGCGGATCACCAGCCGCCAGGCCGCGCAACTGCGGGTGTTCCAGAGCGCCCAGCGGACACTGCGGCAGGAGCGCGCGGAGGCCGCGGACAAGCTGGTGAAGCTGGAGCACAGCCGTCAGGAGGTGGCCCGCCACAAGCGGGCCGTCCACCGCCGGCTGGCCACGGCGCGGCGGCTGGTGAACGCGCTGCCGCCGGGGGAGTGGCAGAGCTACGCACGCCGCGCCTCGCGGGCGGGCGGACGGGAGCCCGGCGCCCTCGCCGGGCTGCCGCCGGGCGGTCTTCCGGGCGGCCGCTCCGGTTCCGCTTCCGGTTACGGCTCCGACGGGCTCCCCGGCGGCCTCACCGGCGGGCCGCACGCCGTGCCGTCCTCGGGGCGGGCCGCCGCGGCGTTCGGCGCGGCGCGGGCCGCCCTGGGGCTGCCGTACGCATGGGGCCAGGCCGGTCCCACCGCCTTCGACTGCTCCGGGCTCACCCAATGGGCCTACGCCCGCGCCGGGGTGGCCATCCCGCGCACCTCACAGGCCCAGGCGCACGCCGGGCAGTCGGTGCCGCTGTCCCAGGCCCGCCCCGGCGACCTGGTGGTCTACCGCTCCGACGCCAGCCATGTGGCCATGTACGCGGGCAATGGGCAGGTGATCCACGCCCCCTACCCCGGGGCACGGGTCCGCTACGACCCCGTGGGGATGTTGCCGATCTCTTCCATCACACGCGTCTGAAGCCGGCGCGCGGGCTCGTACGATCTAAGACGTGGCGGGTCGGTGGAGATCGGGCGGATGGCGGGCACTGCTGTGCCTGCCCCTGGTGGGCGCGTTCTCGCTGGCCGCGCTGAGCGGCTGCGGCCCCGTCCCCGCGCCCGACGACCCCGAGGGGCGCGACGGCCGGGCCGTGCAGCGCATGCTGGACCAGCGGGCGGCGGCGGTCCGGGAGCGGGACGCGGACGCCTTCCTCGCCACCGTCGACCGCGGCTCCGCCGGTTACCTGGCCGAGCAGCGGCGGGTGTTCCGGCAGATGTCCGCCGTACCGCTGCGCTCCTGGACCTACCGCCTGGTGCGCACCGGCGGCTTCGAGCCCGCGCGGGTCGGCGGCCGCAGCCTCGCCGCCCAGGTCGAACTCCGGTACCGGCTGAAGGGGTACGACACCGCGCCGGTCGTCTCCGCCCAGTACCTCACCCTCGCCCGGCGCGGCGGGCAGTGGTACGTCGCCTCCGACGACGGTGTGGTGGACGGCAAGCGCGGTATGGAGCAGCTCTGGGACCAGGGCCCGGTGGACGTCGTCCGCGGCGCCCACAGCCTCGTCCTCGGCGTCGGCCAGGACCGGCGGGTGCTGCGCGCGGTCGCCGACACCGCGGACCGGGCGGTGCCCGTCCTGGGCGAGGTCTGGCGCCATGAGTGGGCCGGGCGCGTGGTGGTCGAGGTCCCCGCCTCCCTGGGCCGGATGGCCGCCCTGCTCGGCGCCTCCGCGGACGGCTACCGCGGGATCGCCGCCGTCACCACGGGCGAGGTCGGCGGGACCGGTGACGAGGCGCCCGCCGACCGTGTGATCGTCAACCCCGAGGCGTACCAGGTCCTCGGCGACTTCGGCCGACGCGTCGTGATCACCCATGAGACGGCCCATGTGGCCACCCGCACATCCACCAGCGCCGCCACCCCGCTCTGGCTCTCCGAGGGCTTCGCCGACTGGGTGGGCTACCGCACCCCGGGCCGCACCCCCCGCCAGATCGCCCCGGAGCTCGCCGACGCGGTCGCCGCCGGGCACCTGCCCACCGCGCTCCCGCGCGACGACGACTTCCGCTTCGGCAGCGACCCGGACCGCCTCTCCCGCGCCTATGAGCAGGGCTGGCTGGCCTGCCGCCTGATCGCCGACAGATGGGGTGAGAGGAAGCTGGTCGACTTCTACCGCGCGGTGGGCCGGGCGGACGAGCGCGCGGGGGCGGTGGAGTCGGCGCTGCGGAAGGTACTCGGGGTGAGCCTGCGGGAGTTCACGGCGCGGTGGCGGAAGTACGTGGCGGCGGAGCTGAACTGAGCGCCGCCGGGGGCTCTGACCGGGCCGGGTCCCGGGGTATGCCGGAGTGGGACCCCGGCCCAGGGTCCTGGGCCGGGCCCGGGGTATGCCGGAGCGGTGGCCGCTGCCGGGCCTGGCTCGGCGTACACCCGAGCGGTGGCCGCCGCCGGGGGCTCTGACCGGGCCCCGGCCCGGGACGCCGGACGGGCACCGGGCCGCGGATCCGGGAGCGGATCCGGGAGCGGATCCGGGAGCGGGTCAGGGGGCGACCACGCCCCGGGCGCATGCGATCCCGGCCGGGCCCCGGCCCGGGGACGCCGCGGCGGGTGCGCGGCCCGGGGACGCCGCGGCGGGTGCGCGGCCGCACCCGGTACTGTCGGCCACGATGGACAAGACCCTGCTCGTGACCAACGACTTTCCGCCCCGCCCCGGCGGCATCCAGGCGTTCCTGCACAACATCGCGCTGCGCCTGGACCCGGACCGGATCGTCGTCTACGCCTCCACCTGGAAGCGCGGCCGGGAGGGCGCCGAGGCCACCGCCCGCTTCGACGCCGAGCAGCCGTACCAGGTCGTCCGGGACCGGACGACCATGCTGCTGCCCACCCCGCGCGTCACCCGCCGCGCGACCGCGCTGCTGCGCGAGCACGGCTGCACCGCGGTGTGGTTCGGCGCCGCCGCCCCGCTCGGGCTGATGGCCCCCGCGCTGCGCGCGGCCGGGGCGCGGCGGCTGGTGGCCACGACGCACGGCCACGAGGCGGCCTGGGCGCAGCTGCCCGCCTCCCGGCGGCTGCTGCGGCGGATCGGCGGGGCCACGGACACCGTCACCTATCTCGGTGAGTACACCCGCTCCCGCGTCGCCGCCGCGCTCGACCCCCGGGCCGCCGCCCGGATGGTCCAACTGCCGCCCGGTGTGGACGAGAAGACCTTCCACCCCGGCTCGGGCGGCGACGAGATCCGGGCCCGGCTGGGCCTGGCCGAGCGGCCCGTCGTGGTCTGTGTCTCCCGGCTGGTGCCGCGCAAGGGGCAGGACACGCTGATCCGGGCCATGCCGCGGATCCTGGAGCGGGTGCCGGACGCGGTGCTGCTGATCGTCGGCGGCGGGCCGTACGCGAAGGATCTGCGCCGCCTCGCGGAGACCGAAGGCGTGGCCGGGTCGGTGCGGTTCACCGGGCCCGTCCCCTGGGAGGAGCTGCCCGCCCACTACGGCGCGGGCGATGTCTTCGCCATGCCCTGCCGCACCCGCCGCGGCGGACTGGACGTCGAGGGCCTCGGCATCGTCTACCTGGAGGCGTCCGCGACCGGGCTGCCGGTCGTCGCCGGTGACTCGGGTGGGGCGCCGGACGCGGTGCTGGACGGCGAGACCGGATGGGTCGTACGCGGCGGCTCCGCCGAGCAGACCGCCGAGCGCGTCGTGACCCTGTTGGAGGACCCCGAGCTGCGCCGCCGCATGGGCGAGCGGGGCCGCGCCTGGGTGGAGGAGCGCTGGCGCTGGGACCTGCTGGCCGACCGCCTGAAGGCGCTGCTGTGACGACGGAGGGGCCCGGGGCGCGGACGACGGAGGGGCCGGGCGCGGACGACGGCGGGGCCCGGGGCGCGTCCCCGGGCCCGACGGCCTGCCGTGGTCAGCCGCGGTAGAGGGCGTCGATCTCCGAGGCGAAGTCCTTCGCCACCACGTTCCGCTTCAGCTTCAGCGAAGGCGTCACATGCCCGGAGTCCTCGGTGAACTGGGTCGCCAGGACGCGGAACTTCCGGATCGACTCCGCCTTGGACACCGCCGCGTTGCCGTCGTCCACCGCCCGCTGGATCTCGGCCAGCAGGTCCGGGTCGTCCCGCAGCTCGGCCACCGTCACGCCCTCGGGCTTGCCGTGTTCGGCCGCCCAGCGCGGCAGGAACTCCTCGTCCACCGTGACCAGCGCGCCCACGAAGGGACGGCCGTCGCCGACGACCATGCACTCGGCCACCAGGGCATGGGCCCGGATCCGGTCCTCTATCACCGCCGGGGCGACGTTCTTGCCGCCGGCGGTGATGATGATCTCCTTCTTCCGGCCGGTGATGGTGAGGTAGCCGTCCTCGTCGAGCGTGCCCACGTCCCCGGTGTGGAACCAGCCGTCCGACAGCGCCTCCGCCGTGGCCGCCTCGTTGTTCCAGTACTCGGTGAAGAGGTGCTCACCGTGCAGCAGCACCTCGCCGTCGTCGGCGATGCGCACCACCGTGCCGGGCATGGGCTGTCCGACCGAGCCGATCTTCTGCCGGTCCCAGGGGTTGAAGGTGGTGGCCGCGCAGGACTCCGTCAGGCCGTACCCCTCCAGCACCGTGAAGCCGATGCCCCGGTAGAAGTGGCCCAGCCGCTCGCCGAGCGGCGCCCCGCCGGAGATGGCGTGGGTGGCCCGGCCGCCCAGCACGGCCCGCAGCTTGCTGTAGACCAGCCGGTCGAAGACCTTGTGCTTGAAGCGGAGCCCGAGGGACGGTCCGCCAGGGGTGTCCAGCGCCTTGCTGTACTCGATGGCGGTGTCGGCCGCCTTGTCGAAGATCTTGCCCTTGCCCTCGGACTGGGCCTTCGCCCGCGCCGAGTTGTAGACCTTCTCGAAGACGCGCGGCACGCCCAGCACCAAGGTGGGACGGAACGCGGCGAGTTCATCGGTCAGGGACTTCACATCCGGCACATGGCCGAGCTTGATCGGCGCCAGCACCGCCGCGATCTCCACCAGCCGCCCGAAGACATGGGCCTCGGGGAGGAACAGCAGCACCGACGACTCACCGGTGTTGAAGATCGGCTTGAGCCGCGCCACCGCGTTGCCGCACTCGGCGAAGAAGCTGCGGTGCGAGAGCACACAGCCCTTGGGGCGGCCGGTGGTGCCGGAGGTGTAGACGATGGTGGCGGGGGAGTCGGCGTTGGCGATCGAGGAGCGCTCGTCCACCCTCTCCTCGGGCACGTCCTCGCCCAGCTTCCGGAGGGTCCCGATGGCGTCGCCCTCGATCCGCCAGACGTGCTTCAGGGCGGGCAGGGTGTCCCGGACGGACTCGACGGCGGCCTCGTGGGTGCCGGTCTCGACCAGCGCGGCCACCGCGCCCGAATCGCTGAGGATCCACTGGATCTGCTCCGGTGAACTCGTCTCGTACACCGGCACGGTGACCCCGCCCGCGCTCCAGATGGCGAAGTCCAGCAGCGTCCACTCGTAGCGGGTCCGCGACATCAGGCCGACCCGGTCGCCGGGCTCGATCCCGGCCGCGATCAGCCCCTTGGCGGCGGCGCGCACCTCGGCCAGGAACGCGGTCGCGGTCACCTCCTCCCATCGGTCCTCGACCTTGCGGCCGACCACGGCGACATCGGGATGCTGTGCGGCATTGCGGCGGATGAGATCCGTCAGATTGCCGTCGGCCGGAACCTCGTACAGGGCCGGAAGGCTGAACTCGCGCAAGACTGCTGCTCCTCGTGGGGCGCCGGCGCCGCTACAGGGCATGGGGGGTGGTGGACGGCCCGGACGTTACCCATCGGTACGCTTCCGGGATAGGGGTTCCCGCCCAGATGTTCGATGCGTCACACACCGCCTTCATGCTGTCCGCAGACTAGTCGACGGACCCTGCGTCCGCTGAGGAACCGCAGGTAGACGCGGGGCGGTGCAGGCAGAACACCTTACGGGCGCGCACCCTTACGGCTTAGGGTGACACGCATGCGAGTCCACGTGGTGAGTGACGTGCATGGCAACAGTGAGGACCTCGAGAAGGCCGGTGCCGGGGCGGACGCCCTGATCTGCCTCGGCGACCTCGTCCTCTTCCTCGACTACGCCGATCACTCGCGTGGCATCTTCCCCGATCTCTTCGGGGCCGAGAACGCCGACCGGCTGGTCGAACTGCGCACCGCCCGCCGCTTCGAGGAGGCCCGGGCGTTCGGCAACCGGCTGTGGGCGGGGCTGGACCGCAACGCGGCCATAGAGTCCGCGATCCGCGCCCAGTACGCCGAGCTCTTCGCCGCATTCCCCACCCCGACGTACGCCACCTACGGAAATGTCGACATGCCGTCACTGTGGCCGGAGTACGCCAGGCCCGGCACCACCGTCCTGGACGGTGAGCGCGTCGAGATCGGCGGGCTGGTCTTCGGGTTCGTGGGCGGCGGGCTGCGCACGCCGATGCGCACCCCCTACGAGATCGACGACGAGACCTACGCGGCGAAGATCGCGGCCCTCGGCGAGGTGGACGTGATCTGCACCCACATCCCCCCGGAGGTGCCCGACCTCTGCTACGACACCGTGGCCCGCCGCTTCGAGCGCGGCAGCGCCGCCCTGCTGGAGGCGATCCACACCGTCCGCCCCAAGTACTCCCTCTTCGGCCACGTCCATCAGCCGCTCGTCCGCCGCATGCGGATCGGGGCCACCGAGTGCGTCAATGTCGGACACTTCGCCTCCTCCGGCACCCCCTGGACCCTGGAGTGGTGACCCGCGCGCGGTAGCCTTCAGCGGCAGAGATCCCATGCGGCGGACCGGTACGGAGGAGCCACGGCGATGGCGGAACACACCAGCTCGAGCATCACGATCGAGGCGGCCCCGGCCGACGTGATGGAGGTGATCGCCGACTTCGACCGTTACCCGGAGTGGTCCGGTGAGGTGAAGGAGGCCGACATCCTCACCAAGGACGCCCAGGGCCGCGCCGAGCAGGTGCGGATGCTGCTCGACGCCGGGGCGATCAAGGACGACTACACCCTCCGGTACAGCTGGACCGGGGACGACCAGGTCAACTGGTCCCTGGTCAAGTCCCAGATGCTGCGCACCCTTGACGGCTCCTACCGGCTCTCGGCGCTCGACGGCGGCAAGAGCACCGAGGTGACCTACCAGCTCACGGTCGACGTCAAGATCCCCATGCTGGGCATGATCAAGCGCAAGGCCGAGAAGGTCATCATCGACCGCGCGCTCGCGGGCCTGAAGAAGCGCGTCGAGGGCGCCTGACCCGAGCCACCCCCCGGGCCGCGACGGTGCCCGGGGCGGTCCACGGCGCGGGATACGCTCCGGCCGGTGCGGACCACCGGGCCCGCGCCGCGCACACCGACGTAACCCCCAGCCGGAGGCTTCCTTCATGCGTACGGTCCTCGTCACCGGTACCGGCGGCGCGGGCCGCACCACCGTGGCCGCCGCGACCGCCCTCGCCGCCGCCCGTGAGGGGCAGCGGACGCTGCTGCTCAGCGCCGACTCCGACGGCACCCCCGAGGCGCTGCTCGGCATCGGCGCGCCACGGTCCGCCCCCGGGCGGTCGGCGGACCGGCTGCCCTGGTCTGTACCCGTCGAGCTCGCGCCGGGGCTGTGGGCCGCGCGGGTCGTCACCGACGAGTGGTTTCGCGGTGAGCTGACCGCCCTGCAGGAGCGCGGTCACGGCCTGCTCGACCTGCTCGGCGCGACCCCGCTGGACGGTGAGGAGCTGACCGCCCTGCCCGGGGTGGAGGCCATCGCGCTGCTGCGCGCCCTGCGCGCCGCCCAGACCGCCCCGCCCGGCACCGGATGGGACGTCCTCGTGGTCGACATGCCGCCCGCGCCGGACACCGTCGCGCTGCTCGCGCTCCCCGAACAGCTGCGGCGCTATCTGCGGCGGCTGCTGCCCGCCGAGCGGCAGGCGGCCCGCGCGCTGCGGCCGATGCTCGCCCAGCTGGCGGGGGTGCCGATGCCCGCGCAGAAGCTGTACGAGACGGCCGAGCGCTGGGAGCGGGAGCTGGCCGCCGTCCAGGGGGTGGTCGAGTCCGAGGCCACCACGGTACGGCTGGTCGTGGAGCCCGGACCGCTCGCCGACCGGGCGCTGCGCACCGCCCGCGCCGGGCTGGCGCTGCACGGCTGCCGGGTGGAGGCGGTGATCGCCAACCGGCTGCTGCCCACCGGCAGCTCCGACCCGTGGCTCGCCGCGCTGTCCGGCCAGCAGCAGGACGCCCTCAAGGAGCTGTACGAGCAGTGGGCCCCCACCGTCCCGGTCCGTGAGCTGCCGCATCTGGGCCGCGATCCGCACGGCCTCGGCGACCCGCGGCCCGCCGAGCCGCCGCCCGCCGAGCCGCCGACCGCTGACCCGCCGACCGTGGAGCCGCGCCCCGGCGACGGCGCCCGGCGCGCCCCGGCCGGGCTCGCCGATCTCGCCGGGGCCGTCGGGGCCCCCGCGGCGCGGCCGGACCGGCCCGCCCCCGACCCCTGGACCGTCGAGGACCGGCTGGCCGAGGACGGGGTGCTGCTGTGGCGGCTGCCGCTGCCCGGCGCCGACCGCGACGGGCTCTCCCTGGTGCGCCGGGGCGACGAACTGATCGTCACCGTCGCGCCGTTCCACCGGGTGCTGCCGCTGCCGTCCGCCCTGCGCCGCTGCACGGTCTCCGGCGCCGGGCTGCGCGACGGATGGCTCCAGGTGCGCTTCACCCCCGACCCGGACCTGTGGCCGAAGCGGCTCTGACCGCGGCGTCCACGACGGCCGGTCTCCAACTCTGACCGCGGCGTCCACGACGGCCGGTCTCCAACTCTGACCCTGGCGTCCACGACGGCCGGTCTCCGGCTCTCACCCCCGCGTCCACGACGGCCGGTCTCCGGCTCTCACCCCGCCCCCCTCCTTCGGGTAACGTCGGTCACAAGCCCGGATGAACGTCACCGGGCAGCCAGCATCCCCGCCGCAGGAGTTCGCCATGAGCGATGCCACCGAGCGCCCCCCGGAGCCCCCGGTCACCGATGTGCCGGTCACGGAGATCGACCCCGACGCCTGGGAGCGGGCCTGTGAGGAGGACCTCGCCGCCGAGCGGGCCAGGCAGCGGGCCCGGCAGACCACCGAGGAGCCGGGAAGCGTGGCCGAGGAGTTCCTCAAGCTGGCCGACGCGCTCGCCGAGAAGGTCGCCCAGGCGCCGATCGCCGGGACGGCGGTTCAGGGGGCCGTACAACAATTGATCGCACAGGCGAAGGCCACCGTAGAACCGGTCATAGAGCGCAATCCAGAGGTTTTCGAACACCTCGCCAGTGCCGGATCCGAGCTGCTCGCCGCCTACCGTGCCGCCGTGACCGGCCAGGAGCGGCGCTGGACCCAGGGTGCCGAGGGCGGTCCCAAGGGGAGCGGTGAGGAATCCGAGAGTTCGAGTAGTGAACACATCGACCTCGACTGAGCGCCACCTCCGGTACCGTTAGCCTCGGCGGGGTTCGACCAAATAACTGAGGGACTCATGGGACTCACCATCGGCGTCGACATCGGCGGCACGAAGATCGCGGCCGGCGTGGTCGACGAAGAGGGCTCGATTCTCGAGACGAGCCAGGTTTCGACCCCGCACACTCCCGAGGGAGTCGTCGACGCCATCGCGGACGCGGTGCGCATCGTCAGCGAGGGTCATGACATCGAGGCCGTCGGCATCGGCGCGGCCGGTTATGTGGACGACAAGCGCGCCACCGTGCTCTTCGCGCCCAACATCAACTGGCGGCACGAGGCGCTCAAGGACAAGGTCGAGCAGCGCGTCGGCCTGCCCGTCGTGGTCGAGAACGACGCCAACGCCGCGGCCTGGGGCGAGTACCGCTTCGGCGCCGGGGTCGGCCATGACGACGTCGTGTGCATCACGCTGGGCACCGGCCTCGGCGGCGGCATCATCATCGGCGGCAGGCTGCACCGCGGCCGGTTCGGCGTCGCGGCCGAGTTCGGCCACATAAGGGTCGTCCCGGACGGTCTGCTGTGCGGCTGCGGCAGCCAGGGCTGCTGGGAGCAGTACGCCTCCGGCCGTGCGCTGGTCCGCTACGCCAAGCAGCGCGCCGCCGCCACCCCGGAGAACGCCACGGTCCTCCTCCAGCTCGGTGACGGCACCGCCGAGGGCATCGAGGGCAAGCACATCAGCGACGCCGCCCGCCAGGGCGACCCCGTCGCCATCGACTCCTTCCGTGAGCTGGCCCGCTGGGCCGGGGCCGGACTCGCCGACCTCGCCTCGCTCTTCGACCCCTCGGCGTTCATCGTCGGCGGCGGGGTCTCCGACGAGGGCGACCTCGTCCTGGAGCCGATCCGCAAGTCCTTCCGGCGCTGGCTGGTGGGCAATCAGTGGCGCCCGCACGCCCAGGTGCTCGCCGCCCAGCTCGGTGGCAAGGCCGGGCTCGTCGGCGCCGCCGACCTGGCCCGCCAGGGCTGAGACGCGAGGGGGGAACGTGCCGCTCGCGGACCTGCCCGGATCCACCACCGGCCCGGACGCGGCGGTGGTGCGGGTGCTCAGCTACAACATCCGCTCGATGCGGGACGACCGCGAGGCGCTGGCCCGGGTGATCCGGGCCTGCGCCCCCGATGTCGTCTGCGTCCAGGAGGCGCCGCGCTTCTTCCGCTGGCGCAAGGCCGCCGCCTGGCTGGCCCGGGAGACCGGCCTCGTCTACACCACGGGCGGGGCCACCGCCGCCGGCCCGATGATCCTCACCTCGCTGCGCGCCCATGTGGAGCGCGCCGAGGACATCCTGCTGCCCCGCGTCCCCGGGCTGCACCGGCGCGGTTTCGCCACCGCCGTGCTGCGCTTCGGCGGCGGCCACCGCGACACCGGCGATCCGGGGAACGGCGGCGGCAACGGGAACGGCATCCGGCTCGGCGTGGTCAGCTGCCATCTGAGCCTCGCCGAGGCCGAGCGCCACGAACAGGCCGGGATGCTGCTGGACCACCTGGCCGCGCTGGACGTCCCGTACGCCATCGCGGCCGGTGACATCAACGACCGGCCGGACGGCCGCGCCTTCCGCCGGATCGCGGGGAAGCTGCGGGACGGCTGGGCCACCGAGCCCTGGGGGAGCGAGGCCACCTTCAGCCCCAAGGACCCGCACCAGCGCATCGACGCCGTCTTCGCATCCGAGGGCATCGAGATCATCGGCTGTGGGGTCCCGGCCGGACTGCCGGGCGTCACTGACGCTGACCTCCGGGCGGCCACGGACCACCTTCCGGTGCTGGCCGCGCTCAGGCTGCCCCGCGTCTCCCCGGTCTGAGCGGCCGGGCCGGGGCCCATCGGCCGGAATCGGAATCGGAGCCGGGGCGCGCCCGGCTCCGGAGCCCCGGGGTCACACGACGGCGCCGCGCCCCGGGGTCACACGACGGCGCCGCGCCCCGGGTCGTCGTCCTCTTCCTCGTCGTCGTCCTTCATCCGCAGCACCAGCGTGACGAAGCCGCCCAGGAAACCCCCGACCCCCAGCGTGGCGATCCACCAGACCATCTCGACCTGGAACAGCACCACACCGAGCAGCAGCAGCGGCCCGCCCAGCACACCGAGCCAGGCGAAGCGGGAGGTGGTGTCGGACTCGGGCAGCGGAGGCGGCTCGGGCGGGACGAAGTGGCCCTCGTCGGTCTCGTCGAAGTCGTCCTCGGACGGCTCGTCGGGCTCCCAGTCGCGGGGGCCCACGCCCGGGGCGTAGACGATGAAGCCGCCCGGCTTCTCGGTCTTGTCGGGTTTGGTCAGCCCGCCCGTCGCCGCCTCGCCGACGGCGTCGCCGTCACCGGAACCCTCGGCGTCGGTGTCTCCGTCACCGGAACCCTCGGCGTCGGTGTCTCCGTCACCGGAACCCTCGGCGTCGGTGTCGCCGTCCGCCACGGACCGGCGGTCCCGGTCCCGCTCCTCGTCGAGGTTCTCGGCGGCGGGCCACCGCTCGGCGCCCGGCGGGTCCTGCGGTTCCTCCCCGTACGCGGCGACGATCGCGGCGAAGGCGGCGTCGTCGTCCCGCCGCGCGTCCGCCTCGTGTCCATTCGAGTCGCGCTCAGCCACTGGCCGCCGCCCCCTCCTTTCCGCTGCCCTTCCCGAGGCCGGTCCGGGTGTCTTCACCCATACCCGCCGTCAGCCGGGTGATGAACGTGTCCGTCTCCTCGAAGATGAACTCGGCGTCGTGGTCCAGCGTCGCCACGTGGTAGCTGCGCTCCAGCAGCCGCTCGGTGACGTCCCGCGAGGACACCTGACTCAGGATGCGCTCGGAGTCGGCCGGCGGCACCACGTGGTCCTGGGGGCTGTGCATCACCAGCAGCGGCTGGGTCACCTGCGGCAGTTCGGCGTCGACCACCCGGTAGAAGCGGCGCATCGAGTGCACGGCGTGCAGCGGCATCCGGTGGTAGCCGGATTCCCGCGCCCCCGGCTTGGCGATGTCGCTCACGATGCCCTTCACCGAGGGCACCAGATGACGCAGCACCGGAAGGGCCACGGCCAGCGGATCGTGGACGCGGTTGGCCGGATTCACGACGGCGACGCCGCTGATCGCCGCGCCGTGCTGGGCGGCCAGCCGCAGCGCGAGCGCCCCGCCCATCGACAGGCCGCAGACGAACACCCGCTCGCAGGACCGGGACAGCCTCCGCAGCTCGCGGTCCACCTCCGCGTACCAGTCCTGCCAGCCGGTGACGGCGAGGTCCTGCCAGCGCGTGCCATGGCCGGGAAGCAGTGGAGCTGCGACGGTCAGTCCACGGGCCGCGAGATGGTCGGCCCAGGGCCGCACGGACTGCGGGGAGCCGGTGAAGCCGTGACAGACGAGGACGCCGATCTCTCCGCCGTCGTGGCGGAACGGCTCGGCTCCGGGCAGGAGCGGCACCACGGATCTCCGTTCGCTGGGGAAGCGGGGTCGAGGTCCTCAGCGTACGCGGCGCGCCGCATACGGGGTAGGCAGGTTAAGGTCTCCTCGTCGGATACAGGAGGTCCCGGTTGTTCTACAGCGCAATGAAGCTGTCGGTGGGTGGCGCGTTGAAGCTCACCTTCCGGCCCTGGGTGGAGGGGCTGGAGCACGTCCCCGCCGAGGGCCCGGCCATCCTCGCGAGCAACCACCTCTCCTTCTCCGACTCCTTCTTCCTGCCCGCGGTGCTCGACCGCAAGGTCACCTTCATCGCCAAGCAGGAGTACTTCACCACCCCCGGGGTCAAGGGGCGGCTCACGGCGGCCTTCTTCAAGGGCGTCGGACAGCTGCCGGTGGACCGCTCGGGCTCGCGCGGCGCCGGCGAGGCCGCCATCAAGGCGGGCATCGATGTGATCAAGCGCGGTGAGCTCTTCGGCATCTACCCCGAGGGCACCCGTTCGCCCGACGGGCGGCTCTACCGGGGCAAGCCGGGCGGTCTGGCCCGGGTCGCGCTCGCGACCGGCGCCCCGGTGATCCCCGTGGCGATGATCGACACCGAGAAGATCCAGCCCCCCGGCAAGGTCATGCCGAAGCTGATGCGGCCCGGCATTCGGATCGGCAAGCCGCTGGACTTCAGCCGCTACCACGGCATGGACGGCGACCGCTTCATCCTGCGCTCGGTGACCGACGAGGTCATGTACGAGATCATGAAGCTCTCCGGCCAGGAGTACGTGGACATCTACGCCACCGCCGCCAAGCGGCAGATCGCCGAGGCGGAGGCGGCCCGGAAGCAGGCCGAGAAGGAGAAGGACAAGCACAAGTCCGGCGCCTAGCCGCGCCGGCACCGGGGGGTGGGGGACGTTGACGGAGCGGTCAGGACGGGAGCGCGCCGGGGGCGAGCGCGTGGTGCGGATGTCCGTCGAGCAGCCGCTGTGGCAGGCGCTGACCGCCTACCGGGTGCTCACCCTGCTCTACGCGCTCGGCCTGTGCGTCTACTCCTTCGACGACTACGACCATCCGATCGGCGCCGTCGTCTACATGGCGGTGCTGACGCTGTGGACGGCGCTCACCTTCCGCATGGTCACCTCGGCCGAGCGCTGCACCCGGCAGTTCCTCGTCGGCGACCTCGGCATCGCGGTGACCGGCATCCTGCTCACCCCGCTCGTGGACAGCCACGACCGGATCGCCGAGGGCACGCCCACGCTGCCTTCCATATGGACGATGGGCGCGGTCCTCGGCTTCGCCATCAAGGGCGGCTGGCGCTGGGGCGCCTCGGCCTCCACCGTGGTCTGCGCCGCCAATGTGATCGAGCGCGGCGGATTCGCCCAGGACACCATCCACATGCTGGCGCTGGTGTGGGTGGCGAGCGTGGGCATCGGCTATGTGGTCGAGGTCGCCCGCGCCAGTGAGCGCACCCTCGCCCGCGCCCTGCGCATCGAGGCGGCCACCCGCGAACGCGAGCGGCTGGCCCGCGACATCCACGACAGCGTGCTCCAGGTGCTCGCCATGGTGCAGCGGCGCGGCGCCGCGATCGGCGGCGAGGCGGCCGAACTGGGCCGGATGGCGGGGGAGCAGGAGATCGCGCTGCGCACCCTGGTCTCCACCGGTCTGGTGACCCCGCCGCGCACCCCACCGGGCGCGGCGGACGGGGCGGACGCCGCCCCCGACCCGGGCGGCCTCCCGGACGCGGGCGACCCGCCGGTCCCGCCCTGTCCGCCCGACCCCGAGCGCTCCGACGGCGGCCCCTGTGATCTGCGGGCCCTGCTGGCCCCGCACGCGGGCTCCCGGGTCACCCTCTCCGAACCGGGCGCCCCGGTGCTCCTCCCGGCGGGCGTCGCCGGGGAGTTGGCCGCCGCCGTCGGCGCCGCCCTGGACAACGTGCGGGTCCACGCCGGGGAGGGCGCCCGCGCCTGGATCCTGCTGGAGGACGAGCCGGACGCGGTGATGGTGACCGTACGGGACGACGGCCCCGGCATCCCCGAGGGGCGGCTGGCGGACGCCGAGGCGGAGGGCCGGCTGGGGGTGGCCCTGTCGATCCGGGGGCGGCTGCGCGACCTCGGCGGCACCGCCGCGTGGATCTCGGCGCCGGGGCAGGGCACCGAGGTGGAGTTGACGGTTCCGAAGGCGTCGGCGAAGAAGGCGAAGCAGAAGGGGGAAGCGGCACGATGACCGCTCAGCACGACGGCCGTCCGGTGACGGTGATGGTGGTCGACGACCATCCGATGTGGCGCGACGCGGTGGCCCGGGACCTGGCCGAGGCCGGGTTCGACGTGGTGGCCACGGCCGGGGACGGACCGCAGGCGGTCCGCCGGGCCAAGGCCGCCGGGCCCGACGTCCTGGTGCTCGACCTCAACCTGCCCGGGCTGCCGGGGGTCGAGGTGTGCAAGGAGGTCCTCGCCGACCGCCCCGAGCTGCGGGTGCTGGTGCTCTCCGCGAGCGGTGAGCACGCCGACGTCCTGGAGGCGGTGAAGTCCGGGGCCACCGGCTATCTGCTGAAGTCGGCCAGCACCGGGGAACTGCTGGACGCGGTGCGCCGCACGGCATCCGGCGACCCGGTGTTCACCCCCGGCCTCGCGGGGCTGGTGCTCGGCGAGTACCGGCGGCTGGCGGGCGAGCCCGCCCCCACCGCCGACCAGCCCGCCGCCCCGCAGCTCACCGAGCGGGAGACGGAGGTGCTGCGGCTGGTGGCCAAGGGGCTCTCGTACAAGCAGATCGCGGAGCGGCTGGTCATCTCGCACCGCACGGTGCAGAACCACGTCCAGAACACCCTCGGCAAACTCCAGCTGCACAACCGCGTGGAGCTGGTCCGCTACGCCATCGAGCGCGGTCTGGACGACGCCTGACGCCGTCCGGCCGAGGTGGGTGACACCGATGTCACCCCTCGTACGGGTGAAGTTCAAAACCAACTCCCTTGAACCGCACGGGAATCGTCCGACGCCCCATCCCGTGTGACCTGGATCACCGTTAGCGTGGCTCTCCGTACCGGGCCCAATCACGGGATTCCACGGGAGAAGGGAAGAAACGATGCGGGTCGGAGTGCTGACCGGCGGCGGTGACTGCCCCGGGCTCAACGCGGTCATCCGCGCCGCCGTACGCAAGGGCGTACAGGAATACGGCTATGACTTCATCGGCTTCCGGGACGGCTGGCGCGGCCCTCTCGAGAACGACACCGTTCCCCTCGACATCCGCGCGGTGCGCGGCATCCTGCCGCGCGGCGGCACCATCCTCGGCTCCTCCCGCACCAACCCCCTCAAGAGCGAGGGCGGCATCCGCCGGGTGAAGGAGACCCTGGTCAAGCAGGAGGTCGACGCACTGATCGCGATCGGCGGCGAGGACACCCTCGGCGTCGCAGCCCGGCTCTCCGGCGACTACGGCATCCGCTGTGTCGGCGTCCCCAAGACCATTGACAACGACCTGTCCGCCACCGACTACACCTTCGGCTTCGACACCGCCGTCAACATCGCCACCGAGGCCATCGACCGGCTCCACACCACCGCCGAATCGCATATGCGCGTGCTCGTCGTCGAGGTGATGGGCCGTCACGCCGGGTGGATCGCCCTGCACTCGGGGCTCGCCGGCGGCGCCAATGTCATCCTCCTCCCCGAGCAGCGCTTCGACGTCGACCAGGTCTGCGCCTGGGTCGAATCCCGCTTCAAGATCCGCTACGCCCCGATCGTGGTCATCGCCGAGGGCGCGATGCCCAGGGACGGCGATGTGGTCCTCAAGGACGACACGCTGGACTCCTTCGGCCATGTCCGGCTCTCCGGGGTCGGCGAGTGGCTGGCCAAGGAGATCGAGAAGCGCACCGGCAAGGAGGCCCGCACCACCGTCCTCGGCCATGTCCAGCGCGGAGGCACGCCCAGCGCCTTCGACCGCTGGCTCGCCACCCGCTTCGGGCTGCACGCCATCGACGCGGTCCGGGACGAGGACTTCGGAAAGATGGTCGCGCTGCGCGGCACCGACATCGTCCGGGTACCGCTTGCCGAGGCGACCGCACGGCTCAAGACGGTCGATCCCTCGCTCTACGCCGAGGCCGAGGTCTTCTTCGGCTGAGGCCGTCTGGGTGCAGTACGGCGAGGGGCCGGGCGCGGGAGACGCGCCCGGCCCCTCGTCACGCCGCCCTCCGGGCCCACGGGCCACGGGCCCGCGAGTCCCTCAGACCAGCACGGCCGCCAGCAGCTCCGCCACCAGCGCCGCGCCGTCCCGCGAGAGCACCGACTCCGGGTGGAACTGCACCCCGGCGAAGCCCGGCCCGCGCAGTGCGTGCACATCGCCGGTCGCCGGGTCCCGGCTCAGTTCCACGCGGTGCATCGCCAGCTCCGTCTCCGTCGCCTCGTCGCAGCGCGCCGTGAAGGTGTTGTAGAAGCCGACGGTCTCCTCGCGCCCGAAGAAGTCGATCCGCTCCTGCGCGCCCTGGAACGGCACGTCCTTGCGCACGATCTCCAGCCCCAGTTCGGCCGCGATCAGCTCGTTCCCCAGGCACACCCCCAGCAGTCCGTGCCGGTGCCCGGCCACCAGCTCGGCGGTCAGCGCCCGCAGGAACCGCATCTTCGGGTCGGCCGTCCCGTTCGGGTCGCCAGGGCCCGGGCCGAGCACCACGGGCCCCTGGTGCGCCAGCGCCGCCTCCCGCACCCCCGGCTCGTCGTACCGCCGTACGGTCACGGTCAGCCCGGAGGTGCGCAGCAGATGCGCGAGCATCGCGGTGAAGGTGTCCTCGGCGTCGATCACCAGGGCGTGCCCGGACAACCCCCCGGCCTGGGGCTCCTCGGGGGCCCGCATCCGCAGCCAGAACGGCGCCAGGTCCGCCCGCCGGGCGTCCAGCGCCGCCCGCACCCGCGGATCGTCCGCGAGCCGCGGCCGCGGGCGGTCCTCCTCCGGCCGTACGGGCGCGGGCCGCACGCCCAGCGCGGTCAGCACCCCGGCCGCCTTGGCATGCGTCTCGGCCACTTCGCCGCGCGGGTCCGAGTGGCGGACGAGCGTGGCGCCGACCGCCACCCCCAGCGACCCCCCGGCGTCGATGTCGGCGGTCCGGATCAGGATGGGCGAGTCCAGGGTCTGGGCGCCGCCGCCGTCCCGTCCGATCAGCGCGAGCGCCCCCGCGTAGTAGCCGCGCCCGCCGGGCTCGTAGCGCTCGATCACCCGGCACGCGTTCTGCACCGGGGAGCCGGTGACGGTCGCCGCGAACATCGTCTCGCGCAGCACCTCCCGGACGTCGAGCGAGGAGCGGCCGCGCAGCTCGTACTCGGTGTGCGCGAGGTGCGCCATCTCCTTGAGCCGGGGTCCGATCACCGTCCCGCCCATGTCGCCGACGGTGCACATCATCTTCAGCTCCTCGTCCACGACCATGGACAGCTCCTCCACCTCCTTGCGGTCGTGCAGGAACTCCAGCAGCCCCTCCGGGCTCGGTCCGCCCTCGGGATAGCGGTACGTCCCGCTGATCGGGTTCATCACGACCGTCCCCCCGGACATCCGCACATGCACCTCGGGACTGGCCCCCACCAGCGTCCGCCCGTCCGCCAGCCGCACCACGTACGTCCAGTACGCGCCCCGCTCACCGGCCAGCAGCCGCCGGAAGAGCGCGAGCGCGTCGCTTCTGCCGAACCCCGGGATCTCGCCCCGGAACGTCCTCCGGATGACGAAGTTGGCGCCCTCGCCGGTGCCGATCTCGTCCTCGATGACCCGGCCCACGATGTCCGCGTAAGCGGCGTCGTCCACGTCGAACGCCCCGTCCTCGACCCGCACCGGGTGCCCGGGCAGCGCCTCCAGCGCGTCGGCGAGCGGCAGCTCGTGGGTCTCCTCCGGGCGCAGCACGGCCAGCGGCGTCCCGTCGTCGCGCACCTCGACCCCGCGCTCGCGGATCTGCCGGAACGGCACCAGCGCCAGGGCGTCCGCCACCGGGGCGCCGTCCCGCGGGGCCCCGGTGGGCAGCGGGATGTCGGTCAGCCGCGCCACCTCGCCGACCGGGCCGATCAGCACCTCGACGGTGTCGGGCGCCCGGCCGGGGGTGCGGCGGTGCAGCAGGGCGAAGGGCGGCGCGTCAGCGGAGAGCAGCCGTGCGACGACGGCCTGAGCGTGGGGGTTCTGCATGGCGGGTGATTCCTTCCGGAATGAGGAACGACCCGCGGAAACGCCGAAGGCCGCCCCTCGGGCGGCCTTCGCGAGATCTTGGGAGTGCGCGATTCAGTGGGCCGCCGGATGAGCGGTCCACCACCAGGTCATGGTCAGTCGCGCGTGCATGTCCAGGACTGTACCTCAGTTCCAGGGGTTCGCCGGCTGATCGTTGATCGCGGTCCAGAAGCGGGTGCCCTCCGGAACGTAGCCGTACGCCCAGAAGGACCAGCCACCGCTCGCCTCCAGGTTGGCGCCGTACCGGCCGTCGTGGAACTCGGCCTCCCGCCAGTCCGCGCCGTAGTACCGGGCACAGATCGCGTCCGCCGCGGCCCGGCTGGTCAGCGACTTGCCCAGCACGGGCGGCGTCGCGGCCACGGTGCCGCGCGCCCAGCCCGCGTAGAAGTCCGGGGTGATCCCACCGGGCACGGCGCTGCCGTTGACTCTCAGGCACAGCACGGGGAGCGTCGCGGTGGCGGCGGTGTCACCGTTGTACGCGTCGGTCGCGGAGTCCGCGCCCACCCTGATCGTGCCGTCGGTCCCCTTCGCGAGCACGGTCCAGGTCATCCCGGACGGGATGGCCGACGAGTCCGCCTGGGCGGGTGTGGCGCCCAGCGACATCAGTACGAGCGAGGCGGCGGCCGCGAAGGCGGCGGCGCCGCGGCGGATCAACTTCCTCATGGGGCACTCCTTCGGATGGGTGCCGACCGCGGGGGCGGACCGGTCACCCGAACAGCGTCCGAGGAGCGCACGGTTCCATCACGGTATCTTCACGGGCTGTCCGTAAACAGCCGGAGGATGCCCGAACGCCCGTTCTTGCGCGACGCGTCCTGTCTGTGCTTGGTGCGGACCTTCCTCACGCGGAGCGCTTGCCCACGGAGGTGAGGTCGATGTCGATGGTGAACGGCGTCGTGCACTTGAGCTGGTTGTGGTGGATACCGGTCAAGGCGAAGCACTCGTTGGCCGGGTCGCGTTCGTAGACGTAGACCACGGTCCGCCCCGCGTCGTTCTCCACCCGCCAGTAGTGCCGGATGCCCGCCTTCGCGTACTTCCGGGGCTTGGTGTCGCGGTCCCGCTCCTCCGAGTCCGGCGACACGGCTTCGACGGCCAGCACGACGTCTTCGGGGACGTAGTAGGTGGACGGCTCGTCGCGGTCGTACGCCTCGGTCGTCACCACGACGACGTCCGGTTCGGGGGCTTGGCGCTTCGCGAGTCGTACGGTCATCTCCCGGTCGGCCCGCAGCCCATCCGGGGCCTGCCGGTCCAGCTCCGCGACCAGCAGATTGATCACCCGGCTGTGCCATTTTTCCTGCGGGCTCACGAAGACGAGGCTCCCGTCGATGAGCTCGGTGTGCGGGGGAAGTTCGGGCAGCCGCAAGAGATCCTCGGCGGTGAATCCGCCGGGAGGTGGGATCACCCAGTCGGGCAGCGGCGCGGCGCTCATGGGGACAGCCTACGCGGGATTGGATGTCGTGACCGCCGTCCGCGGGGGCGGGCGGCGGTCACGGTCGTTCAGAGGGTGCCCGTTGCGGCGGCGGTGACGAAGTCGCCGAAGGCGGCGGGGGAGAGGAGCAGGACGGGACCGTCGGGGTCCTTGGAGTCGCGGATGGCTATCCGGCCGGGTATCTCGGCGACTTCCACGCAATTGCCCTGGTCGCTGCTGTAGCTGGACTTGCGCCACTCAGGACTGCGTTCCATAGCGTTCCTCCATCACGCGGGTGATCAGCTTGGCCGAGTCCTGGATGGACAGCGCGGCGGCCTGGAGGTGAGCGTAACGGAGCGTGCGGGCGGTGATGTCCTGCGGATTTGCGGTCAAGTAACCGGCTTCGTAGTCCTCGTTGAAGGCGAGATCCGGTCCCTTCTCGAAGCGGAACAATGCGAACGCGCCCTGAAAGCCGACATGTGCTCCGGCCGAGTAGGGCAGCACCTGGATGTTCACCCAGTCCTGGTCGCGGAAGGTCAACAGGCGGGCCAGTTGGTTTCGCATCACCTCTGGGCCGCCGACTGCTTGGTGCAATGCTGCCTCGCCAAGAATCACCCACGTCAGCAACGGGTTCTCTCGTAGTAGGACGCGCTGTCGGTCCATTCGATGCGCCAGCCGGGAGTCAAGGCTGTCCTTGTTGAGCACGCCGATCACCGCTCGTGCGTAGTCCTTGGTCTGCAGCAAGCCGTTCACCACGTTCGGCTCGAAGAAGTACGCCTGGGCTGCCTCGGCTTCCAGGTCCGCGTACTGCTGCCCCTGCAGGGGTACCCGAAAACACAACGCCATTTCCAGCAGCCGCAGCAGCGCGCCGCCCGTGTTCAGTACGTCGTCCAACTGCATGGTGAAGCGGTTGGTCGGAATCTTCTTCGCCGTCTCGTACTGACCGATCAGAGAACCCGTGCAGTACACCTTCCCGCCGAGCTGGTCCTGCGTAAGCCCGGCCGCCTCCCGGTACCGGCGTAACTCCGCGCCGAGGTGATGCATCGGAGACGTGGTCGGGTCCAGCTTTCGGATGTTCGGCATGACAGCCCCCAACAACCAGCACGTTGTGTTCGCGAGGTAGCCCACAGTAATCGTCCGGATCCACCCTTGTGCCGTGAACAAAGACATCGCGTACCCGCCGCCCCAGTACCACCTGACCTTCACCGCGCTCTCCGCGCACGCGGCCTGCCACATCCGCCGTATGGTCCGTACGTTCCTCGTCATGTGGGGCATGCCGCATCTCGCCGAGGCCGCCGGGCTGGCCGTGACCGAGCTGCTGGCGAACGTGATCAAGTACGTGCCCGACCGGAGCTGCACCGTGCTGCTGCTCGCGGAGGAGGGGAAGCTGCGGGTCGAGGTGGGGGACACCTCGCCCGCCCTGCCGGTCAAGCGCACCGCGCGGCCGTGGGACGAGAACGGGCGAGGACTGGCGATGGTGGAGCTGATCACGGACGCCTGGGGCGTCGACCGCGCCGAGGGCGCGCCCGGCAAGAAGGTGTGGTTCGAGCTCAAGGCGTGAGGGGCGGCGTCTCACAGCGTGGGCAGCGGGCTGGACGTGCAGCGGGACCACGTAACCTTGTGCGGGTGACCGTGAACGCTGAAACCCACGCCGGTGGCCACACCTGGCAGTCTCTTCCCGCGGCGCAGCAGCCCGACTGGCCGGACCGAGCGGCTCTGCGCGATGTGATCGCTGAGCTCGAGTCCTATCCGCCGCTCGTCTTCGCGGGCGAGTGCGACGCGCTGCGGCACCGCTTGGGGGCCGTGGCGCGGGGCGAGGCGTTTCTGCTGCAGGGCGGTGACTGCGCCGAGGCATTCGACGGCGTGGGCGCCGACCAGATCCGCAACAAGCTCAAGACGCTCCTCCAGATGGGCGCCGTGCTGACCTACGCCGGGTCGGTCCCGGTGGTGAAGGTGGGCCGGATCGCCGGGCAGTACAGCAAGCCGCGCTCCAAGCCGACCGAGACCCGGGACGGGGTGACCCTGCCCACCTACCGCGGCGACTCCGTCAACGGGTTCGAGTTCACCCCCGAGGCGCGGATCCCGGACCCGCAGCGGCTGAAGCGGATGTACCAGGCGTCGGCCTCGACGCTGAACCTGGTGCGCGCCTTCACCACCGGCGGCTACGCGGACCTGCGCCAGGTGCACGCCTGGAACCAGGACTTCGTGAAGTCCTCGCCCTCGGGCCAGCGCTACGAGGCGCTGGCGCGCGAGATCGACCGGGCGCTGGCCTTCATGAACGCCTGCGGGGTGGACCCGGAGGAGTTCAAGACCGTCGAGTTCTTCTCCTCGCACGAGGCGCTGATCCTGGACTACGAGACGGCGATGACCCGCACCGACTCCCGCACCGGCGAGCTGTACGACGTGTCCGGCCACATGGTCTGGATCGGCGAGCGCACCCGGCAGCTGGACGGGGCGCACATCGAGTTCGCCTCCAAGGTCCGCAACCCGGTGGGCGTGAAGCTGGGCCCGACGACCACGCCGGAAGAGGCGCTGTCGCTGATCGAGCGGATCGACCCGGACCGCGAGCCGGGCCGGCTGACCTTTATCACCCGGATGGGCGCGGACAAGATCCGCGACAAGCTGCCCAACCTGGTGGAGAAGGTGACCGCCTCCGGTGCGCAGGTCGCCTGGGTCTGTGACCCGATGCACGGCAACACCTTCGAGGCGGCGTCCGGGCACAAGACCCGCCGCTTCGACGATGTGCTGGACGAGGTCAAGGGCTTCTTCGAGGTCCACAAGGAGCTCGGCACCCACCCGGGCGGCATCCATGTGGAGCTGACCGGCGACGATGTCACGGAGTGCGTGGGTGGCGGCGACGAGATCTTCGTCGACGATCTGCACCAGCGCTACGAGACGGCGTGCGACCCGCGGCTCAACCGCAGCCAGTCGCTGGACCTGGCGTTCCTGGTGGCGGAGATGTACCGGGACCAGTAAAGATCACAAAGACGCAGGTGGGGCGCGGATCACAGGGATCCGCGCCCGCTGTGCGTTGTGGGGGTCCGGCGCGGCAGGTAAGGTAAGGGTTACCTCACTGATCACGGCCATCGTCGACGATGACCGTCGCCAACGCCAACGTCATCGCTGGAGAGCCCGTGTACGTCTGCTCATGCTTCGGGATCACCGAGCAGCAGGTGCGTGAGCACGCGGAAACGGGCGCGTGCACCCCGCGCCAGATCGCCGGTGCCTGCAAGGCGGGCACGGACTGCGGATCGTGCGTGCGGAAGATCCAGGCGCTGCTGGGCCGCGGTGCGTGCCCCCGGCGCGAGGCGCTGGACCCGGTGGTCCTGACGACGGCCGCGGCGACCGCGTCCGCTGCCGCTTCCGTCCCGCAGCCGACGGCGGCCGAGGCGGCCTGACGGCCGAGGTGGCCTGACGGTCAAGGCGGTCTGACCGGCGGACCGGCTCGGCCGGGCGGACCGGCTCGGTCGCCGCGCGTTCTGCCGCGGTGTGGTCAGTGGCCCTTGCCGCTCCCGGAGTAGTTGTCGCCGTGGTCGCCGGGCTGCTCGATCTGCTGGGCGATGTAGAGGGGCTCACCGAGCTTCTCGACCAGCTCCAGCTGGGTGTCGAGATAGTCGATGTGGAGTTCCTCGTCGGCGAGGATGTACTCGAAGAGATTCGCCGAGGTGATGTCCCCCTTGGACCGCATCAGCTCGATGCCCCGCTTGAGGCGGTCGATGGCCTCGACCTCCACCTGCCGGTCGGCCTGGAACATCTCGGTCAGCGTCTGGCCCACCCGGACGTGGAAGAGCCGCTGGTAATTGGGCAGGCCATCCAGGAGAAGGATGCGGTCGGTGAGCATCTCCGCATGCTTCATCTCATCGAAGGACTCCGACCGGGTGTATTTGGCAAGCCGAGTCCAGCCAAAGTGGTCCTGCATCTTTGAGTGCAGAAAGTACTGATTGATCGCGGTCAGCTCGCCGGTCAGCTGCTCGTTGAGGAACTCGAGGACCTCGGGGTCACCCTGCATCGGAGGGGCTCCTTCCAATCCGATCGGGAACGGCAGGTTCCGCGCATCGTCGCACCGCGCCTGTTGGGGCGTCCAGTAAGTGCACGCTTAGTACGAGTTGTACCCGTCCCCGATGCCCTGGTCACGACCACCCCCGGCGGTCTGAGACCATGGAGCCCATGGGTCAGTCGGAAAGCCGCGAGGGGGAGCTCGCGAAGCTGCCTCCTGGGCAGCGACTGCAGCGCGGTTGGCCGGTTACGCACTATGGGCCGGTCCCGAAGTTCAAGCCGGACCGATGGGAGTTCCGGGTCTTCGGCTCCACGGCGGACGGTGAAAAGCACTGCTGGACGCATGGGGAGTTCTCCGCCCTGCCGTACTCGACGGTCGTGGCCGATCTGCACTGCGTCACCAAATTCAGCATGCTCGGCGCCGAATGGGGCGGGGTTTCCTCGCTGGAGATCGTGAAGCTCGCGCCGCCGGCGCCCGACGTCACCCATGTGATGGTGTGGGCCGAATACGGCTTCAGCTCGAATCTCCGGCTGTCGGACTTCATGGCGGAGACCACGATTTTCGCCACTCACAAGGACGGCGAGCTGCTCACCGCCGAGCACGGTTTTCCGGTGCGGCTGGTGGTGCCCCATCTGTACGCCTGGAAGGGCCCGAAATGGGTCCGCGGAGTGGAGTACATGACCGCCGACCGCCGTGGCTTCTGGGAGGAGCGCGGCTACCACAACATCGGCGACCCCTGGACGGAGCAGCGCTACTCCTATCAGGAGGAGCCGGGCGACGGCCCGGAGCTCTAGACCGGGCCGCCGGGCCGCTCCGGGCTCAGCTCTAGACCGGGCCGCCGGGCCGCTCCGGACCGCCGTGTCCCGGTGCCGATGGCGCCGCCGTGGCGCGGTCAGTGGTACTGGTGGACCACCGCGTGCCCCTTGCCCCGCGCGATCATCCACCTGTTCACCGGCGTGGTGACCAGGAACGCCACCATGAACGACAGGGCCAGGCTGAGCCAGAAGAGCGCGTCCGACAGCGTCGCGTCCATCGCGCCGGGGAAGACGGCGATCGTCGCGTTGTCGGCCAGCTCCATGATCGTGATCGATACGGTGTCGGCCGCCAGGGCCACCCGTAGCGCGCTGCGCACATCCAGCCCCGCCCGCAGCACGCCCCGCATCGTCAGGGAGTAGCCGAAGACGAAGGCGAGCACGATCGCCAGGATCATGGTCGGGACGTTGTGCCAGGCCAGGGCCGTGCCGATGGCCATGCCCACGACCTCGCCGATGGCGCAGCCGGTGAGGCAGTGCAGGGTGGCCCGGGCCGCCATCGACCAGCTCGTCCCGTCCCCGTGATGCCCCTGGTGTCCACGGCCCTGGTGCCCATGGTGTTCCTGGTGCTCACGAGGTCCGCTCTGTGCGTGCTCATGCTGTCGCATGTCCGTACCCCCGGCGGTGATCGCGGATTCGTCGACCACTCTCAACGCTATACCCCCTAGGGGTATTCCTCAATGTGTGGGCGCGTCCTCAGGCCACCCCGGCGCGCAGCTCCTTCAGCCGGGCCACATCCGCCGCATGCCCCTCCGTACCGCCCGGCGTCTCGATCACCAGCGGAACCCCCTCGGTCGCGGGATGGGTGAACAGCTCGCGGAACGGCTCCGCCCCGATGTGCCCGGCGCCGATGTTCGCGTGCCGGTCCTTGTGGGCGCCGACCACGTCCTTGGAGTCATTGGCGTGGATCAGCTTCAGCCGCCCCTCGCCGGCGACGGCCACCAGCTCGTCCAGGGTCTGCTTCACACCGCCCGGGGCGGCGAGGTCATGGCCCGCCGCGAACACATGGCAGGTGTCCAGGCAGACCCCGAGCCGGGGATGCCGGTCCAGCGCCTCGACGTACGGGCCCAGGTCCTCCACCAGCGCGCACAGCGAGGTGCCCTGACCGGCGGTGGGCTCCAGCAGCAGCCAGGGGTCGTCGTCCCGGGCCAGCTCGTCCAGCAGCGGCAGCACCCGCTCCCGTACCTGCGCGATCGCGGTGGCACGCGGACGTCCCCCGGTCGCCGAGCCGGTGTGGACGACCACGCCGAGCGCGCCGATCTCCCGGCCGCGCCGGAGCGAATGGCGCAGGGACGCGACGGAGCGTTCGGCCGTGGCCTCGGTGTGCGAACCGAAGTTGATCAAGTACGGGGCGTGGACGTACACCGGTATCGACCGCTCGGCGCAGGCGGCGCGGAACGCCTCGTCCTGGGCGGGCGTACCGGCCGGGGTGGCCCAGCCGCGCGGATTGGCGACGAAGACCTGGACGGTCTCGGCGCCGATGTCGGCGGCGTGCGCCAGACCGACGGTGGCCAGGCCGCCGGCCACACGGATATGGCCACCGATGGGATTGCGGATGCGATGCGTACTCACGCCCTCAAGGGTCCCAGGTGGGCGGGGCCCGCGTGACGCCCCCGGGGAGGGTACGGCCGCCGGTCCGGGGCCGGCTGTCGGTGGGCGCCCCTACGGTGAGGTACATGACTCTGCTGAGCTTTGACCGTCGCTGCTCCGAGATCGTCGCGCAGACCCAGCTGTTGCGGGGCTCGATCGAGGGCGCGGATCTGACCCGACCCGTGCCCACCTGCCCCGGCTGGAACGTCGGGCAGTTGCTGCGTCATCTCGGCGGAACCCATCGGTGGGCCGAGGAGATGGTGCGCACCCGGGCCACGGAGGCGCTGCCCGACCAGCACTTCCGCGATCTGTCGCCGTGCGCGGAGGAGGACCCCGCCGAGACCGCCCCCTGGCTGGTGGAGGGCGCCCAGCAGCTGGCCGACACGCTGCGCGAGGCGGGGCCCGAGGCGCGGCTGTGGACCCCGGTGCCGGACTTCGGGCAGGTCGCCGGGGGCCGCGCGGACTTCTACGCCCGCCGCTTCGCCCATGAGACGGCGATCCACCGGGCCGACGCGGTGCTGGCCCTCGACGAGGCGTACACCCTCGACCAGGAGGTCGCCCTGGACGGGCTGGACGAGTGGATGGCGCTCGGCTCGCTGCCGATGCACTTCGAGATCCACCCCTGGACGCGCGAGCTGCTCGGCCCCGGCCGCACCCTGCACTTCCACGCGACCGACACCGCGCCGGAGGCGGCGGCGGAGTGGGTGGTCGACCTCACCGGTGACGCGATCGTCTGGCGGCGGGCGCATGAGAAGGCCGCGGTCGCGGTGCGCGGGCCGCTGACCGACCTGCTGCTGATCATCTACAAGCGGCGCCCGGCGCGCGGCGCGGGTGTGGAGATCCTGGGCGATGAGAAGCTGCTGGACTTCTGGCTGGAGCGGGTCAGCTTCGGATGAGCGGCCGGACGGATGGCGTGCGCCGTCCGTCCGGCCGCCATCCGTCCCCGGGCCCTCAGCATCCATGCCCCCTCAGAATCCGTCCCCGCGTTCGCAGAATCCGTCCCCGGACCCTCAGAAGACGCCGCCCTTGGTCTTGATGGTGATCGTGCTGCCCTTGGGGGCCTCGTCGCCGCCCTCCACCGACTGGTCCTCCACCTTGTCCCCGGGGAACAGCAGCGCCTTCTCGACGTGCACCTCGAACCCGGCGTCCTCCAGCTCCGCCTTGGCGTCGTCCACGTTCATCCCCGTGACGTCCGGCACCTCGACCATCTGCACGCCCTTGGAGACGGTCAGCGTCACCGTGTCGCCCTTGGCGCCCTCGCCGTCCGCCGAAGGGGACTGCTCGGCAACCGAGCCCTTGTCCTCCTCCGAGAACACCTGCCGGTCGGCGATCTTCACCTTGAAGCCCTCGTCCTCCAGCGTGGACCGGGCCTCCTCGACCGCATCGCCCACCACATCCGGGATGTCGACCGGCCGGCCCTTGCTGACCACGATCGACACCGGCGTCTCGGGGCGGCGCACGGAGTCGGGGGCCGGACTGGTGGACAGGACCGAGCCCTGGGCCGTCTCACTGCTGAAGCGGCCGGTGACCTTGCCGACCGTCAGCCCCTGGTCCGCGATCTTCCGCTTGGCCTCGGCGAGCGGCATGCCCACCACATTGGGCACCTCGGCCCGCGGCCGTCCCTGGGAGACCCGGATGGTCACGGTGCCGGTGTCGCGGACGCGCTCGCCCGGGCCGGGCTTGGAGCCGATGACCTTCCCCTTGGGGACGACATCGCTGAACTCGTTGACGACCTTCACCTCGAGACCCGCGCCGTGCAGCTTCTTCTCGGCCTCCGCCTGGGTCTTCCGCAGCACCGGCGGAACCTCGGTGAACTGGCCGACGCTGACGTACCAGACACCGACGCCGAGGGCGATCGCCAGCAGCACCGCGGCGGCGATCGTCACGACCCCGCGGCGCGGCATCCGGCCCCGGCCGCCGCCACCCCGGCGGAGCCCCTCCTGCCGGGGCGGTTCCGGGGGCAGCTCCAGACGGCTGGTGTGGTTGAGCCGCTCCTGGTCGTCGGCGGCCGCCGGGCGCGGAATCACCGCCGTACGGTTCTCGGACCCGGCCGAGACGTCCTCCCTGGCCTGCGGGGGTACCGCGTCCAGCTGGTCGTCGGTCAGCGCGGCCCGCACCGCGCGGGTCGCGCTCAGCAGCGCGACGGCGTCGGCGGGGCGCGCCTCGACGGCGCGCGCGGTGGCCGTGGCCACCAGCGCGTCCAGCTCCGCGGCGACCTCGGGCGCGACGGCGGAGGGCGGCGGGACGTCCTCGTTCAGATGCTGGTAGAGGACCTGTGCCGGGGTGCTGCCGCCGTGCGGCTTGGCGCCGGTCAGCATCTCGTACAGCACCACACCGCAGGCGTAGACATCGGCGCGGGTGTCGGCCGTGCCGTGCTCGATCTGCTCGGGCGCGAGGTACGAGACGGTGCCGAGGACGCTGCCGGTGGAGGCGCTGGTGTTGGTGTCCACCGCCCGGACCAGGCCGAAGTCGGCGACCTTGACCCGGCCGTCGTCCCCGATCAGCACGTTCTCCGGCTTCATGTCGCGGTGCACGAAACCGGCGCGGTGGGCCGCTCCGAGCGCGGCCAGCACCGGCTCCAGGATGTCCAGCGCGGCGCGCGGACGCAGGGCCCCGCGCCCGCGGAGCACATCGCGCAGGGTGCAGCCGGAGACGTACTCCATGGCCAGATAGACATGGCCGCCGTCCGTTCCCTGGTCGTAGACGGCGACCACATTGGCGTGCGCGAGTCTCGCGACGGACTTCGCCTCCCGGATGAAGCGCTCGACGAAGGCCGCGTCGGAGGCGAGGCTCTGGTGCATCACCTTCAGGGCGAGCACACGGTCCAGCCGGGTGTCGACGGCCCGGTAGACCGTCGCCATCCCGCCAACGGCGATGCGCGCCTCGATGCGGTAGCGGCCGTCGAGCTCCTGCCCGACGAGGGGGTCCTGGAGGGTCGTATCCACGGGGGAAGTCTACGAGGCGCCGATATCGGCCAGGACCGCCCGCCCCAGGTGGGGCGGGTACTGCAGCGGAACGGTGACACCGGCGGGTCAGTTGTGCGACGCGGCGGCGATCGCGGCCAGCTCCTCCAGTGCGGAGGTCCAGGACAGCGTGGCGTACTCGGTGTGCTTGGCCTTGGCGTCATCGGGGACGGCCAGGGCGCGAATCCCGCTCTCCGCGAACCGCAGCCGGGTGCCCCGCCCCTCGGGAGAGAGCGCGAACTCCACGAGGGTGGCCTCCCCGGGGTCCGAGGGGGCGTGATCGGGCTCCAGGGCCAGCCGGAAGCGGAAGAGGGCGTCCGGGACCGCCCGCTCGACCTGACCGTGGAACTCCCCGTGCTCGTCCCAGCGGAAGCGGAGCCGCCCGCCGGGGTGCGGGTCGATCTCGCAGCCGCCGGGGGCGTACCAGGCGCGGATGTGCTCGGGCGTCGTCAGCACCCGCCACACCCGGTCGACCGGCGCCGGTACGTACACCTCGCGTTCGATCCGGTCGTCCACGGTCACGGTCACGGCGGCCACCTCCGGGCTGTGGGCTGCTCCCTCCCTCCACGGTAGGGCCCCGAGGGGCCCGGACACCGCCCCGGGCCCGGCCCGGCAAACCCCCTTCGCGGGCTTGGGCCGTCCCGTACTCGGGATGCCTGGTGCTGGGGATGCCTGGTGCTCGGGATGCCTGCGCGCGCGATGCCTGGTGCTCGCGGGCGCGGTGGCGCGCGCGATGCCCGGGGCTCGCGACGAGGATCTAACTGAAGGGACGACGACCTAACTGAAGGCCGGGCGCTCGGGGTCCAGGGCGGCCAGGCCCTCGGCCGGGCTCGACGCCTCGGCGAAGTGGCGGCGCGGGATCCGGCCTGCCCGGTGGGCCAGTCGGCCCGCCTCCACCGCGTGCCGCATCGCCCCCGCCATCAGCTCCGGCTCCTGGGCCCGGGTGACGGCCGAGGCCAGCATCACCGCCGCGCACCCCAGTTCCATGGCCAGCGCGGCGTCCGACGCCGTGCCCGCGCCCGCGTCCAGGATCACCGGCACGGTGGCGCGCTCGGTGATCAGCTGGAAGTTGTGCGGATTGCGGATGCCCAGCCCGGAACCGATCGGGGAGCCGAGCGGCATGATCGCGGCACAGCCGACGTCCTCCAGCTTCCGGGCCAGAATCGGATCGTCGTTGGTGTACGGCAGGACCGTGAACCCGTCGTCCACCAGGGTCTCGGCGGCGTCCAGCAGCTCGATCGGATCGGGGAGCAGGGTGCGCTCGTCGGCCACCACCTCCAGCTTGACCCAGTCCGTGCCCAGGGCCTCCCGGGCGAGCCGGGCGGTGAGCACGGCCTCACCGGCGGTGAAACACCCGGCGGTGTTGGGCAGTGGGCGGATGCCGTGCCGGTCGAGCACGGAGAGCACCGACCCCTGCACCGTGGGGTCGAGCCGCCGCATCGCGACGGTCGTCAGCTCGGTACCGGAGGCCAGCAGCGAGCGCTCCAGGACCTCCAGGCTGGGCGCGCCGCCCGTGCCCATGATCAGCCGCGAGCCGAAGTCCGTCCCCGCGATGGTGAGCGGATCGGGCGTGGCGAGCGACGCCCGGTCGGCGGCACCGTGAGCCGCTGTGGCGCCGTGAGCCGCTGTGGCGTCGGGGGCGGCGGTGACGCCTGTGGTGGTCGTGGTGGTCGTGGTGGTCGTGGTGGGAGCCATGGGTGGGATCAGCCTCCTTGGACCGCGGTGAGGACCTCGACGCGATCACCGTCGCCGAGCGGGGTCGCGGGCCACTGGGCGCGCGGGACGACCGTCTCGTTGACGGCGGCGGCGACACCCGAGGGCGCCTGGGTGAGGGTCGCGACGAGCCGGTCGAGCGTGGTGCCCTCGGGGACCTCGCGGGGCTCGCCGTTGACGGAGACGGTCATGTGTGCTGCTCCTGTGCTGGGGAGTGCGCGGCGTCGGGAGCGTCCGACGAGGGAGTCACCGAGCCGGACGCGGGGACGGCCTTCGCCGCCGGGGTGTCCGCGGAGGCGGCCGGGAGCGCCTCGGCGTCCGAGGGGACGGCGGCCGGGGCCGTCCCGGCGCCCGAGGCGGCGGCCACGAAGCGGCACGGGGTGAACGGCCGGGCCTCCGGCGGGAGTTCTCCCCTGGTCAGGGCCTCGGCCATGACATCGCCGGTGATCGGGGTGAGGAGCACGCCGTTGCGGAAGTGACCGGTGGCCAGCAGCAGCCCCGGTAGCGCCGTCGGGCCGAGCATCGGGGCGTTGTCGGGGGAGCCGGGGCGCAGCCCGGCGCTCGTCTCCACCAGCGGCAGTTCGGTGATGCCGGGCACCACCTCATGGGCGTCCCGCAGCAGTTCGTACACCCCGCCCGCGGTCACCGTGGTGTCCCAGCCCAGCTCCTCGCTGGTTGCGCCGATGACCAGCTCGCCGTTCTCGCGCGGCACCAGGTAGACCGGCCCGCCGCGCACCACGGCCCGTACGGTCCGGGAGAGGAACGGCGCGTACCGCTCGGGCACCGACAGCCGTACCACCTGCCCCTTGACGGGCCGTACGGGCGGCAGGACGTCGTCGGGGACCCCCGCGAGCCGCCCGCTGAGGCTGCCGGCGGCCAGTACGGTCCGCTCGGCGGCCAGGCGCGCGCCCCCGGTCAGCTCGACCCCGGTGGCGCGGTCGCCGTCCAGCAGCAGCCGCTCGGCGCGGTCACGGTGGAAGGCCACCCCGGCCCGCTCGCACGCGGTGAGCAGCGCCGCCGTCAGCCGCCGCGGGTCCACCTGGTGGTCGCCTGCGACGCGCAGCCCGCCGTGTACGCCCGGCGAGAGCATCGGCTCCAGACGGCGGCACTCACGCCCCGTCAGCCACTCGGACTCCAGCCCGAGCCCCTGCTGGAAGGTGTGGAGTTCGCGCAGATGGGCGCGGTCGTCGGCGTCGAACGCCACGGCGAGCGTGCCGCACACGCGATGACCCACGTCTTGGCCGCTGGCCTCCTCCAGCTCGGCCACGAAGTCCGGGTACCGGCGCGCGGAGGCCATGTTGAGGCCGAGCAGGGTCTGCTCGCCGTAGTGCAGTTCGGTGACGGCCGCCAGCATCCCGGCCGCGACCCAGGCGGCTCCGCCGCCGGGCGCCGGGTCGACGAGACCGGTACGCAGCCCCCTCTGGGCCGCCCGCCAGGCCGTGACCAGCCCGATGATGCCGCCACCGATGACGAGGGCGTCGTAGCGTCCGCCGGGTGGCCCGCCTGATGTGTGAGGTCCATGGTCGTGACCTGGTGCGTGCGTGGACACGCTGCCCCTCCCTTCGCCGGCATGACCCGGATCAGGTTCGTACGGTCGGAGGCCGTTCCAGCCTCCCTCTCAGCCCGGTACGCCCGGGCTCCCGCGAGTGCTCTGTCCCGCCACCCTAGTACGTGCCCCGAATAGCCCGAAAGAGCGGCCGTACCTGTCTCTTAT
>NZ_JAEEAP010000349.1 GCF_016103465.1 Streptomyces sabulosicollis | reverse complement strand
GGGGCGGGGAGGGGAGCAGCCCGCCGCAGGCGCCGCGCGCGCCGCCCCCGCCGGACACCCCCTACGCCAGCAGCCCCGAGCTCTTCCACAGCCGCCGGCCCACGCCCCGCATCACCCCGACGTCGTCGAGGAATTCGGTCAGCTTGCGGGCGCCGTTGCGCATCACCTCACGCCGGTGGGCGCTGGCCCGCACTTGAGCGACGGCCGCGCGGCGGTCGAGCCCCACGTCCGTGTAGACCTTGGGGTTGATGAACGCCTGCGAGAAGATCCGGGAGAACTCCCCCGAACCGATCCGGGTCAGCTCCGCCTCCCAGCGCGGCGCCCGCAGCATCTGGCGGCGCAGTTCCTCGCGCGCGTACCGCACATGTCGGGCCTCCTCGACCACATGGATCCGGGTCACTCCGCGGATCAGCGGCTGAACGCGCTCGTCGGGGAAGGTCAGCCGCTGCATCCAGTCCAGGATCTCCTCGCCGAGGAGGGTCGCGGTGAACGAACCCGGTGTCGTGGAGAACGTCTTGAAGAACCGGCCCAGGTTGTGGTGGAGCGGGGCGACCGGATACGCCGGGGTGCCGCCCTTGGTGATCAGCCGCGCGAACATCTTGGAGTGACGGCACTCATCGGCGATCTCGGTGAGCGCGTACCGCACATGGGCGCTGGTCGCGGGCTTGTCGTAGATGTGCCGGGTGAGCAGCTGGATCAGGATGATCTCGAACCATATGCCCAGGGAGGCGAGGGCCGCCGCCTCGTGCTGGGAGAGCAGCAGCCGCTGCTCCTCCGACATCCGGCGCCACATGGGCGTGTCGTAGAGCGAGACCAACTCCGGCGGCCAGAACCACTTGCCGGGCTCGAACGGCGCGTCCCAGTCCAGTTCGGTGTCGGGGTCGAAGGAGTGCTTGGCGGAGGACTGGAGCAGCCGCTCCGCGACCCGTTCGCGGTCCTTGATCAGCCCGAGCGCGTCCCGGAGCGCCGGTGGTTCGGTCGTGGTGGTCATCGTTGAGGGCACCTCACTGATGGCTCGGACAGACGCCGGTGGGAACCGTTACCGGCGGATACATCTTATGAGACTGCGTGTCAGCAAGGCCGTCAATCCCCTGGAGAGGGTTATTGACCGCCGAGTAACGGACGTGTGAGCCTGCCCAGTACGCATCCGTTCACGGGGGAGCGAGGCGAAGGAGGCGTCGGTGTCGACGCAAGAGCTCTACGCGATGGATCCCGGAGACCCCCTGTGGCAGGTGCCCGCCGGCGGCGCCGCCCGATTCAGCTGGGAGTACGACGACCACCGGGCCCGGCTGCTCGCCCTCTACCAGAAGGGCAAGGACAAGCAGTGGGACGCGGTCAAGCGGATCGACTGGGGCCTGGACGTGGACCCGTACGATCCGCTGGGCACCCCCGACGAGTCGCTCGCCCTCTACGGCACCCGCCACTGGGACCGGATGACCGACCGGGACAAGGGCGAGCTGCGCCATCACGTCGCCGCCTGGCAGTTCAGCCAGTTCCTCCACGGCGAACAGGGCGCGATGGTGTGCGCGGCCCGGATCGTGGAATCCGCGCCCGACCTCGACGCCAAGTTCTATTCCGCGACCCAGACCATGGACGAGGCGCGCCACGCCGAGCTGTACGGCCGCTTCCTGCACGACAAGCTCGGCACGTTCTACCCCATCAACACCGATCTCCGGACCCTCCTCGGCGACACCCTCCGCGACTCCCGCTGGGACATGGCCTACCTGGGCATGCAGGTGCTCATCGAGGGCCTCGCGCTTGCCGCGTTCGGCCTCATCCGCGACACCACCGACAAGCCGCTGCCCCAGCAGATCCTCGCCTACGTCATGCAGGACGAGGCCCGCCACGTGGCCTTCGGCCGGATGGCGCTGCGCGACTACTACCGCCAGCTGAGCGACGCGGAGCTGCGCGAACGCGAGGAATTCGTCATCGAGGGCTGCTACTTGATGCGCGACCGGCTGCGCGGCGTGGAGGTCCTGGAGAACTTCGGCATCCCGAAGGCCGAGGCCGAGGAGTACTGCGAGCGGTCGCAGTTCCTGCACATGTTCCGCAAGCTGCTCTTCAGCCGGATCGTGCCGTGCGTGAAGGACATCGGGCTGTGGGGAGAGCGGCTTCAGCGGGCGTACGTCGACATGGGCGTGCTGGAGCTGGGCGACAGCAACCTCGACCTGCTGATGCACCAGGACGAGGAGCTGGCCGAGCGGCTGGACCAGGAGCGCTTCGCGGCGGAGGAGGCGGAGCGCACGGGCGAGGTGGCCGAGGCGATCGCGGAGGGCGCGGCGGCCGAGGCGTGAGGACGCAGGGCGCGGCGGCCGAGGCGTGAGGACGCAGGGCGCGGCGGCCGAGGCGTGGAGACACAGGGGGAGGTGGGGGAGGCGTGAGGAAACAAGGCGAGGCAGGGGAAGTGGCGGCCCCTCAACCTCGCCGAGCCGCCCCGCCCTTGGTAAGTTCTTGATCACCGCCAGCGGAGAAGGCCGAGGTCATTGGGGTGACCCCGGACCGGTGGCGTTCATATGCGTTCATATGAAGGAACGGCCGAAGGGTGCTCTCCACGGCGGTGGGGGGCACGCCTTTGTCACGGCGTTCCGGAGGATGATGGTGGGGTGCGGATTCGAACGAGCACCAGTGAAGAACTCCCCGTCCTCCAGGACATAGAGCGCGCCGCCGGACTCTGCTTCCGGGATATCGGAATGGACGAAGTCGCCGACGACGAGCCCCTGAGCCTGGAGGAGCTGAGCCGCTACCAGCGGGCCGGACGGGCCTGGGTGGCGGTGGACGACGCCGACCGGGCGATGGCCTACCTGATCACCGACCCCGTCGACGGAAACATCCACATCGAGCAGATCTCGGTCCACCCCGACAGCGCCCGCCGGGGCGTGGGACGTGCCCTGATCGACCACATCGCGGCGCGCGCCGCGCACGACGGCGTCCCCGCGCTCACCCTGACCACCTTCGTCGACGTGGCCTGGAACGCCCCGTACTACGCCGCGCGATGCGGCTTCCGGACCCTGACCGAGGCCGAGCTGACCCCCGGCCTCCGCGAGATCCGGCTCAGCGAGGCCGGTCACGGGCTGGACCGCTGGCCACGGGTGTGCATGCGCAGGGACGTGGGCCAGCCGATACGCCGATAGCCGCTACGCCGCCATGGCGCGGGCGGGGAACGGCATGGGGAGAGCGGCATGGGGAGAGCGGCACGGGCAGGGCACCGAGGCGGCTCCCGGCCGTCCCTACCGGCACAGTTCCTCCACCGCCCGCCCGAACGCCCGTATCCGCGCGGTCTCGTCCGACCGCCGCCACACCAGGCCGAGCATCGAGTCCGGCACCCCAGTGACCGGTAGGAAGGTGATGTCCCGGCGGCGGTGGTACTCCGCCGTCGGGGCGCACAGCAGCATCCCGCCCCGGTCCGCCGCGACCGCCGCCAGCCCCTCCTGGAGCGTCCGCACCCGCGGGCCGCGCGGGATGGGCCGCCCGCCGGGGGTGGCGGTGGGCGCCATCGCGTCGTGCCAGTAGCGCGGTGCGGGGGCGGACGGGCCGATCAGCGGACAGTCGGCCAGCGCCTCGGCGTCCACCCCGGCGCGGCCCGCGAACGGGTGGCGGGCGGAGACCACCACCGTCTGCGGCCGCTTGGAGAAGACCGGGCCGAGGACCAGATCGGGCTCGGCCACCGGCAGACAGACGATCGCGGCGTCCACCTCACCGGCCCGTACCGCACCGAACGGATCGGCCAGCGGGATCTCCACGGTCGTCGGTTCACAGCTGGGGTGGCGGTCCCGGAAGGCCGCGATGGCCGCCGTCACCCGCTCGTCGGCGGCCCCCTGGAACCCGATCCGCAGCACGCCGTCCACCCCGCGCGCGGCCTCGCGGGCGCTTTCGAAGGCCCCGTACAGCGCCTCGTGGGCGGGCCGGAGCTCGGCCAGGAACCGCTCGCCGAGCGGGGTCAGCCGCACCCGGCGGCTGGTGCGCTCCAGCAGCCGGGCGCCGATCCGGCGCTCCAGGGACCGCAGCAGCTGGCTCACCCGGCTCTGCGAGACGTACAACCGCTCCGCCGCGCGACCGAAGTGGAGCTCCTCGCTCAGCGCGAGGAAGCACTCCAGCTCGCGGATCTCCAACCCGGCCATGGGCCTCCTCCCCACGCAGATCGATGACCCTCGCTCATGGAAGGCTGAGAACTCCGGCGTTGTTCCCGCGGGGGCACAGCTGTTCGCTAAGGACATGTCCAATAGCACGTCCAATAGTGCGTCTAGCACGTCCACCAGCGCGTCCACCAGCGCGTCCCCCAGCGCGTCCCCCAGCGCGTCCCCCAGCGCGTCCCATAGCACGGAACTCATCGCTCCGGCAGGCGCGTCCGGGTCACCTCCGGTGGCGCGCTCGCCGCTCAGTGCCCGGCTCAGGGCCTGGCTCGCCGTCATCGCCGTCGCGGTCGGCACCTTCTCGGTGGTCACCACCGAGATGCTGCCGGTCGGCCTGCTCACCTCGATCGGCTCCGCGCTCCGGGTCTCGGACGGTACGGCGGGGCTGGCCATGACCGTGCCCGGTCTGGTCGCCGCGCTCGCCGCCCCGCTGCTCACCGTCACCGTCGGCCGCTACGACCGGCGGCTGGTGCTGTGCGGTCTGATGGGGCTGCTGGCCGTCGCCAATCTGCTGTCCGCGCTCGCGCCCGGCTTCGCCGTGCTGCTGTTCGCCCGGGTGCTGGTCGGGGTGAGCATCGGCGGGGTGTGGTCGATCGCGGGCGGGCTCGCGGTGCGGCTGGTGCCCGAGCGTTCCGCGGGCCATGCCACCACGCTGATCTTCAGCGGTATCGCGGTGGCCTCGGTGCTCGGGGTGCCGATCGGGACGCTCATCGGCGATCTGGTCCACTGGCGGGTCGCGTTCGCCGCCATCGCCGCGCTGTCGCTGGCCGTGGCCGCCGCCATGGCCGTCACCCTGCCGCCGCTGCCCGCCACCGGCACGATCCGGCTGCGCGAGGTGCCGGGCCTGTTCCGCAACGTCCGGCTGCGGACCGGGCTCATCACCACCCTGCTGCTGGTCACCGGCCACTTCGGCGCGTACACCTACGTCCGCCCGGTGCTGGAGGACGTCGCCGGGGTGGGGACGGGCCTGATCAGCACCCTGCTGCTGGCGTACGGCGTGGCGGGCATCGCCGGGAACTTCCTGGCCGGCGCCACCGCCCACCGCGATCCGCGCCGCACCCTCATGGTCATCTTCACCCTGCTGGCGGCGGCCGAGCTGCTGGTCCCGGTCGCCGGCGCCACGACGGCGGGGGCGGCCGTACTGCTGCTGGTGTGGGGCCTGGCGTACGGCGGGGTGTCGGTCACCTGCCAGACCTGGGTGCTGCACGCGGCGCCGGACGCGCGGGAGGCGGCGTCGGCGCTGTTCGTCGGCGTCTTCAACGTGGCGATATCGCTGGGCGCGCTGCTCGGCGGCCGGGCGGCGGACGGGATCGCGGTCCCCAGCGTCATGTGGTTCGGGGGCGCGCTGGTGGTCCTCGCCCTGGCGAACGTGGCGGTGTTCGGCAGACGGAGGTGAGGGGGCCGTCGCGGCTTGGCCCGTCGCGGCTTCCGGCGGACGGAGCCAGAGGGGCGACAGGGGGTGACGAGGGCCACGTCAGGCCATGTGGACCCGGCGATCAGGTGAGACCCTGAAACCAGGGGACTCGTCTGCGGGAGTGGGTCCGATGGCAGTGAGCATGCACGTGGTCTGGAGCAAGTGCGAGCCGGGACGCGTCATCTACGAGACGCATTCGATCGAGACGGTCACCGACGGCTCGGGCGTTCACGCGACCGTCGACAGCCACACGTACGAGATCTCCCTCCGCAGCCGTGCCCAGGCGGAGTCCATCGCGGACGAGGAGGGCTACGAGCTGTACCGGAAGGGCGATGCGTGGGAGAGCCTTCCCGAGGAGGAGGGCATGGCCGAGGATGAAAGCCTCTCCGAGGAGGGGCGCCAGGGCAGGACGAATGAGTAAGGAGCGGCGCCCAGGGCACCGCTCCTTACGTCACCGCTCCTTACGTCATGCTCAGCCGGGGCCCTGCCGCTGAGGGCCCGGACTCACTCCTCGCCGTCGGCGCCGTCGCCGTGCCCCAGCAGGAAGTCCACATCCCGCCGCTCGGTGCCCGCCGCGCCGCCGACCGTGACCTGGCGGGTCGCGGGGGCGTAGCCGCTGGCCACCACCGTGTAGTGATCGCCGGTGAGGGCCTCGAAGCCGAAGGACCCGTCCTCGCCGGTGATGACCTGACCGACCACGTCCCCGGAGGCGTCCAGCAGCGAGACCCGCGCGTCGCCGAGGGGTCGGCCGCCCCGGTCCCGTACGGTGCCGCGGACCCGGGCCGCGGGCGGCAGCTCGGCGTCCACGCGCACCGGCTCACCGGCGGTGAGTTCCACCTGCGTGGCGTACGGCCGGTGCCCGGCGGCGGCCACGGTCAGCGTGTACCTCCCCGGGGCCAGCTCCGGCAGCGCGAACTCGCCCTTCTCGTCGGCGGTCGCCGACCCCGCGACGTCACCGTCGGGCCCGGTGGCCGTGGCGGTCGCACCGGCCAGCGGCTCCCCGTCGACGGCCCGTACGGACCCGGTCAGGCCGCCCCCGCCGGACAGCCGCAGATCGCAGACGACCGGCAGGTCCGACACCAGCAGCGTGGCGGCCTGCGGCTGGTGCCCGGCGGCCGAGCCGATGAGGACGACGCTTGCGGTGTCGGGGGCGGGCAGGTGGTACCGGCCGTCGCGGCCGGTGACGGTACGGCCGAGCTGACGGCCGCCGGTGTCGATGAGGGTGATGGCGGCGTCGGCGAGCGGGGTGTCGCCGGGGCCGAGGACACGGCCGTGGATGACGCTACCGGTGAGGACGGGGAGGCCGTCGACGCCCCTGGCGTCTCCGGCGACCATGGCGTCTCCGGTGACCGTAGGGGCAGAGGTGGCGACGGCGGCCGGGACGCCCGCGGGAACGGGGTCGGCGACCGGAGCGGAGTCCGCCGCAGCGGCGGACTCCGCTCCGGGGGCGGGGGCCGAAGCCGCGGCGGGAGCCGAAGTCGCGGCGGGAGCCGAGCCCGCGACCCGACTCGCGTGCCGCCGCGCGGGCAGGCAGAGGGCGATCAGCAGACCGCCGACCGAGGCGGCGCACGCCACCATGAACGAGACCTTGAACCCGTCCTTGCTCGGCAGCGCCACCCCACCGAAGTCGATGGTCTGGTGCGCGAGGATCACGCCCACCACCGCGCTGGAGGTGGACATGCCGATCGACCGCATGAGGGTGTTGAGGCCGTTCGCCGCGCCCGTCTCGGCGGCCGGGACGGCGCTGACGATCAGGGTGGGCATCGCCGAGTAGGCGATGCCGATGCCGACGCCGAGCGCGGTGGACAGCACCACGACCTGCCAGATGTGGTCGATCATGACGAGGCCCGCACCGTACGTCGCGCCGATCACGAGCAGCCCGAGGACCAGCGAGATCTTCGGTCCCTTCGCGGCGTTGATCCGCGCGGACAGCGGGGAGACCAGCATCATCGCGACGCCCATGGGGGCGAAGTAGAGCCCGGCCATGACCATCGACTGGCCCAGGCCGTACCCGGTGGCCTCCGGCAGCTGCAGCAGCTGCGGAAGGATCAGCGACATCGCGTAGAACGAGAAGCCGACCATGATCGAGGTGAGGTTGGTCAGCAGCACCTGACGCCGCGCCGTGGTCCGCAGGTCGACCAGCGGCTCGGCGGTCCGCAGCTCGAAGACGCCCCACAGCAGCAGGATCAGCACGGACGCGCCGAACAGCCCGAGCGTGGTGCCGCTCGTCCAGCCCCAGTCACCGCCCTTGGTGATGGGCAGCAGCAGACAGACGAGACCGGCCGTCAGCCCGAGCGCGCCGATGGCGTCGAACCGGCTGGGGGTGCGGACGGAGGACTCCGGGACGACGGCGAGCACCAGGGCGATGGATATCGCGCCCAGCCCCGCGGCCCCGTAGAAGAGCACGTGCCAGTTGGTGTGCTGCGCCACGAACGCGGCGGCGGGCAGCCCGAGCGCGCCGCCGATGCCGAGCGACGAGCTCATCAGGGCCATCGCCGAGCCCAGCTTGTGCGGCGGAAGCTCGTCCCGCATGACGCTGATGCCGAGCGGAATGGCGCCCATGGCCCCGCCCTGGATGGCCCGGCCGATCACCATCACCACCAGATCGGAGGTGACGGCGCAGGTCAGCGAGCCGATGACCATCAGCGCCAGCGCGACCATCAGCATCCGGCGCTTGCCGAACATGTCCCCGAGCCGCCCCATGACGGGCGTGGAGACGGCACCGGCGAGCAGGGTGGCGGTGACCACCCAGGACGCGTTGGAGCTGGTGGTGTGCAGCAGCTGGGGCAACTCGGTGACCAGCGGAACGACCAGCGTCTGCATCACGGACACGGCGATGCCGCAGAACGCGAGCACCGCCACGAAGCCGCCGCCGACCTCCCGCGGGAGCGGCGTGCCGGACGGCGCGGCGCTCAGAGGTTCCGCGACGCGAGGTGGGGCTGACTGGGGCATGCGAATGCCGCCTCCAAAGAAAGTTCAGGAGATTGAGGGAAGCATGAGAGATGTGCATCCTACACACGGTGTGTATCGTGCACACTTCCATTGATGGGCGCGGGGGAGGCGAGGAGGAATCGTGCTCGATCGGCGGCTGGAGCGACTGGAGCGGCTGGAACGCGAGCTGATGCTGGTGGCCAGGTGCTCAGTCCTGACCCCCCGAGAACGCAAGGGCCAGGCGACGGACCCCCAGGACTCCGAGGCAAAGCCCGAGGACCCCACGGCAAAGCCCGAGAGCCGCGCGGCGAGGCCCGAGGGCCCCGCGGCAAAGCCCGAGGGCCCCGCGGCGAAGCTTCAGGATCACACGGCGAAGCTTCAGGACCCCGCGGCGAAGCCCCAGGACCCGGCGGCGACGTCCCAGGACCCCACGGCGAAGGCGGACACCGGCACCTCACCCCGCACCGCATCGTGCACTCCCACCCCCCTCCGCCTGGACCGCTCCGGCTACCTGCTCCTCTCCCGCCTGGACGCCGAGGGCGCGATGTCCATCGGCCAGCTGGCCGACGCGTTCCAGCTGGACGTCTCGACCGTCAACCGCCAGACCGGCGCCCTGCTCCGGGCCGGCCTCGTCGAACGCATCCCGGACCCGGAGGGCGGCCTGGCCCGCAAGCTCCGCGTCACCGCGCAGGGGGCCGACCGCATGGCGGCGGAACGGACGTGCCGGCAGAACGGCCTGTCCCGGCTCCTGGAGTCGTGGACCCCGGAGGAGCTGGCCCGCTTCGAGGACGTCCTGACCCGCTTCAACCGCGAGGTGGAACGCCAGGAGGGCCGGGCCTGGCCACGGGAGAGGGACGAGGCGGGCAGCGGCCCGGAATGAGGAAGCGGCGAAGGGTGTTGCGACAGAGAAGGACATGACGTCTGTCACACGAGAAACCCACCTGTCAGACGAGAAACCCACCGAGGAGGTAGTAGCGGACCGGGAGACCGGTCTCGTGGACGAGCAAGGGGCGGGTCGAATCGGCGACGACACGGCCGTCGATCGTGACCGTGACGTGCTGCG
>NZ_JAEEAP010000348.1 GCF_016103465.1 Streptomyces sabulosicollis | reverse complement strand
CGCCGCGACCGCATCCTGCTCGCCGGCGACGTCCCCTCCCCGGCCAACCCGCCCTCCGGCTGCCGCTTCCGCACCCGCTGCTGGAAGGCCCAGGACAAGTGCGCGGAGGAAGTGCCGACGCTGACGGTCCCACCGGGGCTGCCGGGGGCGGCCGCGCATCCATCGGCGTGCCACTTCGCGGAGGAACGGCAGGTGGTGACGGCGGAATCCTGAGCCTCGGCGGACCGCAGACCGGGTCCCGGACCGTTCGGGACCGTTCGGGACCGTTCGGGACCGTTCGGGACCGTTCGGCTCGTCGGCTCGGTCGGGTGCCGCTTTCGTCTCGTGCCTTCGGCGCATGTGAGCATGGGCCGGAAGCTGGGGGGCGGGGCACCGTCGCCGACCGCCGGGCTCTGGGGTGTGAGCGCCGGTGGCGGCGCCCGTGCCCGGAGGCCAAGGCCGTTGCCGGACTGCGGGGCCGGCTCCGGAGGTCAGGGATCGGGTACCCCCTGGAAAACGTTTGACAAATTAGTTGCGTCAGATCAAGCAATCTCGGAAGGGCGGTCCAATGTCCCCGCCTTCGCGGCCCGCAGGAACGCGCGGAGCGCGGCGGGGTTGTGGATATGACGACCTCCGGGTCGTCGCTCTCCCAGAGGTGGGGTTGCCGACGGAGTCAGCGGCGAGTGCGACCTCGCGAACGATTCTCCGTACTCGGCAAGCGCTTGGCGCTCGCCGCCTCCCGCAGCCTGCGCACCTCGACGCCAAATCGGCGCTGCCGTCAGCATGGGCTGGGAGCCGACGTCCGACTTCCGGGTCACCGTATGGGATTCCGGCTGCGGGCTGTCGCAGCCCGTGGCGGCGAACGCCGAGGACGAGAGCGGGCGCGGGCTCACGCTCGTCGAGTCGTGCTCCAACACGCTGAACCCGCCGGCGGCTGCCCCCGGAACGACGGCGAGGGCCGCCCGGCCGTGGTGATCACGGGCCGGGCGGCCCTCGCCGTTGGACAGTGGTCCGCGCGGAAGCGTCAGGCGTGGACCACGTCCTTCTCCTCCGCGAAGTGGCACGCCGACTCGTGTGCCGCGGGTGAGTCCGTGCCGGCGAAGCGCTCCGGGATGGCCAGGAGCGGGACCTCCTTGGCGCACTTGTCCTGGGCCTTCCAGCAGCGGGTGCGGAAGCGGCAGCCGGAGGGCGGGTTGGCCGGGGAGGGGACGTCACCGGTGAGGATGATGCGTTCGCGGCCCTCGCGCGACTCCGGGTCCGGGACCGGGACGGCCGACAGCAGCGCCTGGGTGTAGGGGTGCGTCGGGTGGTCGTAGATCTCGGTGTCGGAGCCGATCTCGGCCATCTTGCCCAGGTACATCACGCCGACCCGGTCGGAGATGTGCCGGACGATGGACAGGTCGTGGGCGATGAAGATGTAGGACAGGTTGAACTCGTCCTGCAGTCCCTCCATCAGGTTGATGACCTGTGCCTGGACGGACACGTCGAGCGCGGAGACCGGCTCGTCGCAGATGATGATCTCCGGGTTGAGGGCGAGACCGCGCGCGATGCCGATGCGCTGGCGCTGGCCGCCGGAGAACTGGTGCGGATAGCGGTTGATGTACTCGGGGTTGAGGCCCACCACGTCCAGGAGTTCCTGGACCTTGCGGCGCCGGTCGCCCTTGGGCGCCACCTCGGGGTGGATCTCGAAGGGCTCCCCGATGATGTCGCCCACCGTCATCCGGGGGTTGAGCGAGGTGTACGGGTCCTGGAACACCATCTGGATGTTGCGGCGGACCGCCCGCAGCGCGCGGCCCGACAGCCTGGTGATGTCCTGGCCCTTGTAGAAGACCTCGCCCGCGGTGGCGGTCTCCAGGGTCATCAGCAGCTTGGCGACGGTGGACTTGCCGCAGCCGGACTCGCCGACGATGCCGAGGGTCTCGCCCTGGTAGAGGTCGAAGGAGATGCCGTCGACCGCCTTGACCGCGCCGATCTGCCGCTTGAAGAGGATGCCCTGGGTCAGCGGGAAGTGCTTGACCAGATTGCGCACCTGGAGGATCGGCTCACCGCGGTCGACCTTGGCCTCGATCGCCGCGACCGCCTCGTCCTCGGTGGCCGCGTCGACCGTCTCCACCTCCGTGACGTTGGGGGTGGCGTCCGCGGCCGGTTCCATGGCCTTCTCGTTCTTCTCGGTGTCAGCCATGGAGGGTCTCCTTCCAGAAGTGGCACGCACTGCCGCGGCCCGGCAGCTCCGTGCCGTCCTGCTCGGTGACCGGCACCAGGGCGGGGACGTCCGTACGGCAGATGTCCTCCGCCTTGGGGCAGCGCGGGTTGAAGGCGCAGCCCGAGGGGATCTTGAGCAGATTGGGCGGCAGCCCCTTGATGGCGTAGAGCTCCTGCCCCTTGCGGTCCAGGCGCGGGATGGAGTCCAGCAGGCCCCGGGTGTAGGGGTGAGCCGGGCGCTTGTAGAGCTCGTGCACGGGGGCGGTCTCGACGATCCGTCCCGCGTACATCACGGCGATCTTGTCGGCGACGTCCGCCACCACGCCCAGGTCATGGGTGATCAGGATCAGACCCATGTGGTACTCGCGCTGGAGCTCCGCGAGCAGGTCCATCACCTGGGCCTGGACGGTCACGTCCAGCGCGGTGGTCGGCTCGTCGGCGATGATCAGGTCCGGCTCCAGCGCCATCGCCATGGCGATCATGATGCGCTGGCGCATACCGCCGGAGAACTGGTGCGGATAGTCGCTCACCCGCTCCCTGGCCGCCGGGATGCGGACCCGGTCCATCAGCTCGATGGCCTTGGCCTTGGCCTCCTTCTTGGACAGGCCCTGGTGGACCCGGAACATCTCGCCGAGCTGATAGCCCACGGAGAGCACCGGGTTCAGCGCCGAGAGCGCGTCCTGGAAGATCATGGCGATCTTCCGGCCGCGGATCTTCCGGCGCTCCTCGGCCGCCATGGTGAGCATGTCCTCGCCCCGGAACAGGATCTGCCCCTGCGGGATCTTCCCGGGCGGCATGTCGAGGATGCCCATGATCGCCTGGGCGGTCACCGACTTGCCGGAGCCGGACTCGCCGAGGACGGCGAGCGTCTCACCGGCGCGGACGCTGTAGTTGACGCCGTTGACGGCCTTGGCGACACCGTCCCGGGTGTGGAACTCCACATGCAGGTCGCGGACTTCCAGCAGCGGGGTGCCGTCGTCTCCGGCGCCCTCGCGGACGGCGCCGTCCGCGGTCTTCTCGATGGTGGTCACGTACGCCCTCCTCAGCGCAGCTTGGGGTCGAGGGCGTCGCGCACCGCGTCGCCGAGCGTGATGAATGCGAAGACCGTGAGGCTCAGCATTCCGGCCGGGAACAGCATCACATGCGGGTTGTCCCGGATGGCGTCCTTGGCGTCGGAGATGTCGATGCCCCACGAGATGGTGGGGTCGGCGAGGCCGAGGCCGAGGAAGGACAGCGTGGCCTCGGCGGAGATGTAGGCACCGAGCGCGATGGTCGCGACCACGATGGTGGGGGCCAGCGCGTTCGGCAGGACGTGCCGGAAGAGGATCCGGCCGGTTCCGGCGCCGAGCGCCCGCGCCGCGGTGACGTAGTCCGCCTGCTTGGCGGTGATCACCGAACTGCGCATCACCCGGGCGATGGTGGTCCAGCCGAGGAAGGCGAGGGCCGCGATCACGACGTAGACCTTGCGCTCGGTGAACGCGTTCAGGACGACCATCGAGCCGAGCAGGAACGGCAGGCCGAAGAAGATGTCGACGATCCGGGAGACGATCGAGTCGATCCAGCCGCCGAAGTACCCGGCCACCATGCCCAGCAGACCGCCGACGAGGGTCACCACCACGGTCACACCGACGCCGACCATGATGGAGGCGCGGGTGCCGTAGATGACCCGGGCGTAGATGGAGCGGCCCTGGCCGTCGTAGCCGAACCAGTCGGCCTGGAAGAAGTGGGTCAGCTCGGGCTTGGTCAGGAAGTGGTTGGTCAGATCGCCGTCGCGCGGGTTGGCCCCGGTGAACAGGCCGGGGAACGCCGCGATGGCCAGCAGCAGCACCAGCAGCACCGCCGAGACCCAGAACAGCGGACGATGGCGCAGTTCGTACCAGGCGTCGCCCCACAGCGAGCGCGGCTTGCCCTGGGAGACGGCGCCGGGGGCCAGGACGGCGTCCGCGGCAGCCTGCAAGGGCCCGGCGTCGACTCCCGTGTCGGTCCCGGCCTTGGTCTTGGTCACGTCAGGCATACCGGATCCTCGGGTCCAGGACCGCGTACAGCAGGTCGACGAGCAGGTTGATCAGCAGGATGACGAGGACGAAGATGGTCACGACCCCGACGATGGTGGTGCCCTCACGCTGCCCGAGCGCCTTGAAGAGCAGGTTGCCGACGCCCTGGACGTTGAAGATGCCCTCGGTGACCACCGCGCCGCCGACCAGCGCGCCGACATCGGTGCCGAGGAAGGTGACCACCGGGATGAGCGAGTTGCGCAGCAGGTGGACACCGACGATCCGGCGGCGCGGCAGCCCCTTGGCGAGCGCGGTGCGCATGTAGTCGGCGCGCAGGTTCTCCGCGAAGGTGGTCCGGGTCAGCCGGGCCACGTACGCCATGGAGAGCATCGCGAGGACGAACCCCGGCAGCAGGAGCTGCTGGAGGTCCATCGAGTCCTGGACGTTCGGTGGCAGCCAGCCGAGTTCGTCGGCGAAGATGAACCGGGCGAGGTAGCCGAGGACGAAGACCGGCATCGAGATGACGATCAGCGTGAAGATCAGGACGCCGGTGTCCACGGCGCGGCCCGCCTTGAGACCGGCCCAGGCACCGAGCCCGATGCCGATGATGATTTCGATGGTGAGGGCCACCGCGGCGAGGCGGAGGGTCACCGGGAAGGCCATCCCCATTTCCTCGGAGACCGGACGGCCGCCGAAGGTCTTGCCGAAGTCCCCCTGGAAGAGGTCGGCCATATAGTCGATGTACTGCTTCCACAGGGGCTGGTCCAGCCCGAACTCATGGCGCAGCGACGCGACCTGCGCGGGGTCCGCGGCCTTGTCGCCCCACATCGCCCGGATGGGATCACCGGGCAGTACGTGGACCATGAGGAAAATAATCAGAGTAGTCCCGATGAAGACCGGGATCATCTGGAGCAGTCGCCTGGCGACATAGCGCCCCATCATGCCTCCATGCCGTTGGGGGGCGGCGGAGGCCACGTCTCGTCTGCGCCACGCGGGTGGGGGGAAGAGCTGCGGGCCTCACGCCTGCGGGCCGGTGCCGCCGCTCCCCGGTGGGGGGAGCGGCGGCACCGGCCGGCGGTCCCGATGATTACTTCTTCTTCACCTGGACGTCGGTGAAGATGGGGTCGCCGTCCTGGCCGTAGGGGATCTTCCCCAGGACCTTGTTGGACTGGCCGCTGTTGACCTTGTAGAACCACAGCGGGATCGCCGGCATGTCCTTGGCGAGGACCTGCTCCGCCTGCTGGTAGAGCTTCACGGTCTCGTCGAGGGTCGCGGCCTTGTCGGCCTTGTTGGCGAGCTCGTCGAACTCCTTGTTGGCGTAGCCGCTGGTGTTACCGGCCGCCTTGGAGCCGTAGAGGTCCCTCATGAAGTTCGAGTTGACCGGGTAGTCGAGCACCCAGCCACCGCGGTACATCGACTTGACCTGGTGCTTGTCACGCGCGTTCAGGTCGGCCTGGAAATCGGGCTTGGAGTCGCCGACGCAGTCGACGCCGGTGGCCTTGCGGATGCTGTTGCAGACCGCGTCCACCCAGGGCTTGTGGTCCTGGTCGGCGTTGTACTGGATCGAGATCTTGTTGCCCGGGACACCGCCGCCCTCCTTGATGAGGGCCTTGGCCTTGGCCGGGTCGTAGCTGACCTGCTCCTTGAGCGCACCGGCCTTGTAGCCGAGCACGCCGCGGGCGACATAGCTGTCGGCCGGGGTGCGGGAGCCGTGGAGCACGGTCTTGGTGATCGTGTCACGGTCGATCGCCATGGACAGACCCTGGATGACCTTGGGGTCGATGTCCTTGAACTGCTTGGTGTAGAAGGCCGGGACGATCGACTGGACCGCCGAGTACTCCTCGTCGATCGCGCGCTTGCCGAGGTCGGACTTGTAGTTGGTCAGCGCGGTGGTCGGGACCTGCTCGATCCAGTCGAGGTTGTTGGAGCGCAGGTCCGAGTAGGCGGCGTCGGCGGTGGTGTAGTTCTTGAAGTCGATGCCGCCGTTCTTGGCCTTGTTCGGGCCCTTGTAGCCGTCGAACTTGCGGACCTTGATCATCTTCTTGTGGTCCCACGAGACGAACTTGTAGGGACCGTTGCCGACCGGCTTCTCACCGAAGCCCTTGGGGTCCTTGAAGAAGCCCGTGGGCAGCGGGGCCCACACGTCGTAGCCCAGCTTGTAGGCGAAGTACGAGACCGAGCTGTTGAGCTCGATCTTGAACTCGTTGTCGTTGACGACCTTCAGGCCGGACATCTTGTCGGCCTTGGGCTTGCCCTTCTCCGGGTGGACGTCCTCGTAGCCCTTGATGTCCTGGAACCAGCTGGAGTTGGTCTGGTTGTTCGACACGTTGGCCGACCAGTTCCAGGAGTCCACGTAGGACTTGGCGGTCACGGTCTCGCCGTTGTGGAACTTCCAGCCCGGCTTGAGCTTGACGGTCCAGACGGAGGAGTCCTTGTTGGGGGTGACGGACTCGGCGTTGACGTACACCAGCTTGCCGGTGCCCGGCTCGTAGTCCACCAGACCCGAGAAGATCGTGCGGAGCACCCGGCTGCCCTGGCTCTCCTTGGCGTTCGCCGGCTGCAGCGGGTTCTGCGGCTCGCTCAGCTGGGCGGTGAGTATCCCGTTCGGGTCCGCCGTGCCCTTGTTCATGTCATTGCTGCCGCTGTCGCTGTCGTTACCACCGCAGGCGGTCGCGGCCAGCGCCACGACCGCTGCCAACGCGACCCACTTGGCGCTCTTGGCACCGCGCATGGGTTTGCCTCCTCAGGAGTCCACTGTCACTACGAGAGGGGGCGCCCGGAGACACGCTGACACCCCTGACAGCGAAAGGGACCGGAACCCCCCAGATGCGCTCGCAGGTCCGCGCTCCCCACAGCGTGTGACCCATTGACCCGAGCTCAATGGACCCCATGATTGAGCACGTCCGGCCCTTAAACCACACCTTATGGGTCTCGCTTTGGTCACAGCATCTACGCGCGGAGCTTTGAAATCCGGACAAAACTGCCCCAGACAGACACACGCGAAACGGACTGTTAACACATCATGCGGAGCCCGGACACCGATATCCGGACAAGGAGATCCGGATAACCGCTTGACTGGCACGTTGCTGACATGGCAACAGCCCGGGCCCCCGCCGTGGAGGCGGTGGGTCCGGGCCGGGGGCGGCTCACCGAGGCACGGTAGGGCGCCTACACTCCGTGATCGGCGCGGTAGTGCGCATCGGCACCGTGCTGCGCATGGCCTCCCGCGCCCCGCGGTGAGCGCCAGCGCATGGCGCCCGGGGTGAGCCTCAGCGCTTGGCGCCCCGGGCGTGAGCCTCAGCGCATGGCGCCCCGGGCGTGAGCCTCAGCGCTTGGCGCGGGCGGCGGTGCGGGCGCGCTCCTTCTGGTCCAGCACCACCTTGCGGATCCGCACCGTCTCCGGCGTCACCTCGACGCACTCGTCGTCGCGGCAGAACTCCAGGGACTGCTCGAGCGAGAGCAACCGCGGCGGGACCAGCGACTCGGTCACATCCGCGGTGGAGGACCGCATGTTGGTGAGCTTCTTCTCCTTGGTGATGTTGACGTCCATGTCGTCGGAGCGGGAGTTCTCGCCGACGATCATGCCCTCGTACACCTCGGTGCCCGGCGAGACGAACAGCACCCCGCGCTCCTGGAGGTTGGTCATCGCGAAGGCGGTCACCGCGCCCGCGCGGTCGGCCACCAGCGAGCCGTTGTTACGGGTCTTCAGCTCGCCGAACCACGGCTCGTGGCCCTCGTGGATGGAGTGCGCGATACCGGTGCCGCGGGTCGCGGTCAGGAACTCGGTGCGGAAGCCGATCAGACCGCGGGAGGGGACGATGAACTCCATGCGGACCCAGCCGGAGCCGTGGTTGGACATGTTGTCCATCCGGCCCTTGCGGGTGCCCATGAGCTGGGTGACCGCGCCCATGTGCTCCTCGGGCACATCGATGGTGATGCGCTCGATCGGCTCGTGGACCTTGCCGTCGACCTCCCGGGTGACCACCTGCGGCTTGCCGACGGTGAGCTCGAAGCCCTCCCGGCGCATGGTCTCGACCAGGATGGCCAGCGCCAGCTCGCCGCGGCCCTGCACCTCCCAGGCGTCCGGGCGGTCGGTGGGCAGCACGCGCAGCGAGACGTTACCGATGAGCTCGCGCTCGAGCCGGTCCTTGACCAGCCGCGCGGTGACCTTGCGGTCCTTCACGGCGGACTTGTCGGCCCCCTTGCCGCCGGGGCCGCGGCCGACCAGCGGGGAGGTGTTGGTGCCGATGGTCATCGAGATCGCGGGCTCGTCGACGGTGATCAGCGGCAGCGCGATCGGGTTCTCCGGGTCGGCCAGGGTCTCGCCGATCATGATGTCCGGGATGCCCGCGACCGCGCAGATGTCACCGGGACCGGCCACCTCGGCGGGCTTGCGGGTGAGCGCCTCGGTCATCAGCAGCTCGGTGATCCGGACGTTGGAGATGGTGCCGTCGCGCTTGATCCACGCGACCGTCTGCCCCTTCTTCAGCTCGCCCTGCTCGACCCGGAGCAGCGCGATACGGCCGAGGAAGTTGTCCGCGTCCAGGTTGGTGACATGGGCCTGCAGCGGTGCGGCCGCGTCGTACTCCGGCGCCGGGACGGTCTCCAGCAGGGTGGAGAAGAACGGCTGGAGGCTGTCGCTGTCGGCCGGGACGGTGCCGTCCTCCGGCTTGGTCAGCGAGGCCACGCCGTCACGGGCGCAGGCGTAGACGATCGGGAACTCGATCTGCTCCTCGGTCGCGTCCAGGTCCAGGAAGAGGTCGTACGCCTCGTTGACGACCTCGTCGATCCGGGAGTCCGGGCGGTCCGTCTTGTTGATGCACAGGATCACCGGCAGCTTGGCCTGGAGCGCCTTGCGCAGCACGAAGCGGGTCTGCGGCAGCGGCCCCTCGGAGGCGTCCACCAGCAGGACCACCGCGTCGACCATGGACAGACCGCGCTCGACCTCACCGCCGAAGTCGGCGTGGCCGGGGGTGTCGATGATGTTGATGGTGACGGGGTCGCCACCGTCCGCCGGGTGGTACTTCACGGCGGTGTTCTTCGCGAGAATGGTGATGCCCTTCTCGCGCTCCAGGTCGTTGGAGTCCATGACCCGGTCGTCCACCTGCTGGTGGGCGGCGAACGCGCCGGCCTGCTTGAGCATGGCGTCGACGAGGGTCGTCTTGCCGTGGTCGACGTGGGCGACGATGGCGACGTTACGAATGTCGTGGCGCGTGGGCATGAAAGCGCGCTTCTCCCGGTTGTTGGGTGGCGGCGCGCTCCTTGGGCGGCGCGCCTTCCGCCGGGCTGATCACGCCTCGGCCTCACCCCCATGGTACGGGGGCGCCGCGGGGACGCATGCCGCAGCCCTGTCCCTTATACACATCTGACGCTGCCGACGAC
>NZ_JAEEAP010000347.1 GCF_016103465.1 Streptomyces sabulosicollis | reverse complement strand
GGGGCGGGGAGGGGAACAGTCCGCCGCAGGCGTCGCGGTTGGTCGGTCGCCCGCTGACCGGCGGACGCGAGCAGCCTCGCCGCGCGCCGGACGGCGTAGCTCAGGCTGTCGGCCGCACGGGCACCGGCGCCGACAGGCGGCGGTCGGCGACGCTGCGGCCCGCCTCCGCCGCGTAGGTGCCGGGGATCAGGCGCCAGGCGCCCTTCGTCTCGTCCCAGATCTCCGCCGCCCGGCGGGGCACGGGGATGGTCGCCTCGGCCGTCTCCCCCGGGGCGGCGGTGACCGAGGCGAAGCCCGCCAGGCGCCGCACCGGGCGGTCCCCGGCGGCGTCCTGGGCGGCGCCCTCCGCGCCGTCCTGGGCGCCGCCCTCCGCGGCGCCCTCCGCGCCGTTCTCGGGCACGGTGAGGTAGAGCTGCACGACCTCACGGCCCGGCCGGGCCCCCGTGTTGCGGATCCGCACGGTCGCCGTGCCCAGCGCCTCGCCGTCGCCCTCCGCGGGGGTGAACTCCATCGCCTCGTACGCCCAGTCCGTGTAGCCGAGGCCGTGCCCGAACCAGTACGCCGGGGCGATCCCCGCCCGCCGCTCCCAGGCGCGGTAGCCGATGAACACGCCCTCGTCGTAGACCAATCGGCCGTCGCGGGGTGTCACCGCGCTGACCGGGGCGTCCTCGAGCCGCTGGGGCCAGGTGGTGGGCAGGCGGCCGCCCGGCTCCTCCGCGCCCAGCAGGACGTCGGCGAGCGCGGCCCCCGCCTCCTGGCCCGGGAACCAGCTCAGCAGCACCGCGGCGACCTCGTCCCGCCAGGCCATCTCGACCGGGGAGCCCGCGTTGACCACCACCACGGTGGGGGTGCCGGTGGCGGCGACCCGCCGCACCAGCTCGTCCTGACGGCCCGGCAGCCGCAGATGCCGGCGGTCGAATCCCTCGCTCTCGACCCGCTCGGTGGTGGCGACCACCACCACGGCCGCCTCGGCCGCCGAGGCCGCGGCGACGGCCTCCTGGATCAGCTCCTCGGCGTCCCGCTCCGGGGCCCGGTGCAGCAGGCTGAAGCAGACGGCGTCGAGCAGCGCGTCCTCGGGGCGCGCCACCGCGCAGGTGAGGCTGACCTCCACCGGTTCGCCCGCCGTGAGCTCGACCTGACCCCGCGGCACGGGTGAGCCCATGAACGCCTCGAAGGGGTCGTCGACGTCCGGGGGCGGGTGCTCCTCCCCCTCGAAGAGCACCGTGCCGCCCACGGCCAGCCGGAGGCCGCCCAGCCCCCTGGTGCCGAAGGAGTGGGCGCCGCTCTCGCGCGGGGTGAAGGTGCCGACCGTCTCGACGGTGTGGAGCTCGTCGAAGCGCACCCCGCCGGGGAAGTCGCCGATCCACTGCACCTGCCCGCCGGCCAGCCGGGACTCGCCCAGCACCCGCCCGTCCGCGGCCCTGACCACGGCGCGCAGCTCGAACCCCTGGGCGGCCGGGGCGAGTTCGTCGGTGGGGTCGGCGCCCACCGCGTAGCTGAGCTCGACGCCCGGTGGCAGGGCGGCCCGCAGCCCGTCGAGCGGCGAGACCACGTGGTCGGGGAAGACCACCGCCGAGCCGCCGCCCAGCACCCGGGCGTCGCGCGCCGCGGCGCCGATCAGGGCCAGCGACCGCACCCCGCCGGGGGCGCCGGGGTCCAGGGGCAGCACCGCTTCCCGGCCGCCCGCGCGCCCGTTCCGCAGCAGCACGAAGGACCGCCGGGCGATCTCGCGGGCCAGCGCGTCCCCGTCGATCGGACCGGGCCGGTCGGCGGGGGCGACGGCCGGGGCAGCGCCCTCCAGGGCGCCGACCCGGGCGGCCAGGGTGAGCAGCCGCCGCACCGCACCGTCCAGCTCCGCCTCGCTCACCCGGCCGTCGCGCACCGCGGCGGCCAGCGCCTCGCCGTAGACGGTCCGCGGGCCGGGCATCGCGACGTCGAGCCCGCCCTCGATCCCCCGCACGGTGTCACGGGCCGCCAGCCAGTCGGAGACGATGAAGCCGTCGAAGCCCCACTCACCGCGCAGCACCCCCTGCTGCAGCTCGCGGTGCTCGGTCATGGTCGAGCCGTTGACCCCGTTGTAGGCGGCCATGACGCCCCACGGGCGGGCGTTCTTGACGATGGCTTCGAAGGGTGCGAGATACAGCTCGCGCAGCGCCCGCGCACCGATCCGGTTGTCCACGGTGAAGCGCTCGGTCTCGGCGTCGTTGGCCACGAAGTGCTTGACGGTGGTGCCCACCCCGCCGTCCTGCACGCCCGTCACATAGCCGGTGCCGATCTCGCCGGTGAGGTACGGATCCTCGCTGTACGCCTCGAAGTGGCGGCCGCCCAGCGGGGAGCGGTGGAGATTGACCGTCGGCGCGAGCAGCACGTGGACGCCCTTGCGCCGCGCCTCCTGCGCGAGCAGCCGCCCGGCCCGCCGGGCGAGCCCCGGGTCCCAGGTCGCGGCGAGCGCGGTCGGGCTGGGCAGGGCGATGGAGGGGTCGTCGGCGGTCCAGTGGACGCCACGGACGCCGATCGGGCCGTCCGACATCACCAGGGAGCGCAGCCCGATCGCCGGAACGGCGGGCAGGCTCCACATGTCCTGCCCGGACAGCAGCCGCGCCTTGGTGTCCAGGTCCAGCAGGCCGAGGGCCTTCTCCACGGCCTCGGCCGTGCCGCCCTCGCCGCCCTCGCCGCCCTCGCCGATCGCGTCCGCCATCGCTCGCCCCTCCCGGTGCGGGTCCCCTCCGGTCCTCGTCCGGGGCCATCGTGGACCCGGGAACCTGTCACGAGGTAGGTACCGTTATCGATTCGTTATCAAACGTGCTCTACGGTACGGGCATGGAGAGGGCGACCGAGCGCGGTACCAGACGTGGTGAGGAGCGACGGGCGGAGATCGTCCGCCGCGCCCTCGAAGTGATCGCCGAGCGCGGCTACCGGGGCGCGACCCTCGGGGCGGTCGCCGAGCGGGTGGGCCTCACCCAACAGGGGCTGCTCCACTACTTCCCCACCAAGGACTCGCTGCTCATCGCCGTGCTCGAGGAGCGCGACCAGTGGGACACCGGCTCCGCGCGGCGCGACGGGGGACACATATGGCCGCTGGACCTGCTCGCCTCGCTGGTGGAGTACAACGCGATGCGCCCCGGCATCGTCCAGACCTTCTCCGCGCTCCTCGGCGAGAGCGTCACCGACGACCACCCCGCGCGCGGCTTCTTCACCCAGCGCTATGACAAGGTGCGCGCCGACATGGCGGCCATCCTGCGCGGCGAGTTCGGCGACCGGCTCCCCGGCGGGCTCACCCCGGAGGCCGCCGCGCCGCTGCTGGTGGCGGTGATGGACGGACTGCAGTTCCAGTGGCTGCACGACCGGGACGCGGTGGACATGCCCGCCCTCTTCCGGGCCTTCGTCTCCCTGCTGGGACAGGGAGACGAAGCGGCCGGGGGGTGACGGCCCGTGCGGGCCGTCACATGGACGGCGGCTCAGCCGTCGCCCCCCACCAGCCTGACCCCCTGCTCGACCCCGACCGCGTTCCTCGGCAGCGGTACGAAGGAGCCGCCGCTGTCGAACCTCAGCAGGGTGACCTCGGCGTCCGCCGGTCCCGGTGCGTACCGCCCCACGTCCACCGCGTCGATCAGCCAGCGGTGCCGCTGTCCGTCGCAGACCGCGTCGTAGCCGCCGAGGCCGTGCCGCTCCCGGCCCTGGGTGAGGGTGACGAGCACGCTCGCCCGCACGTACTCCGCCCCTTCCCGGACGCATCGGTAGCTGCCGTACAGCGTGACGGACCCGTCCGGGGTGACGTTCCCGGTGCGGTCGATGGTCAGATCGTCGGTCCAGGGCAGGGGCAGACGCGGCCGGTCGTGCCCGGCGGGCGCAGCGTGCCCGGCGTGGGCGGCGTGGGCGGCCGGAGCCGCCATGAGGAGAACGGTGAGGGCGCCGAGGGCGCGGCGGCGGTTGCGCATGGACGGACATACCTCCAGGGGCCGGGGGTGGATTCCCGCTGCGGATGCCCGCCGGGCTTCCGCCGCGTCCTCCCGGGCGGAGCCGCCGAACGGATGCCCGTGAGCGGGACGTCGGTTGCCCGTACAGCTACCGGGCGCCCGAACCCGTCCGCCGGAACCTCACCCGCGTGCGGCGTGTCCGGCACCGCCCAACGGGTGGCAGCGGGGCGCCCGGTTGACCGGGGAGTGAGGCCGCCGGATCGCCCCGCAGCCCCGGGGCCAGGGCCAGGGTGACGGCCACGGAGGCCGCCGCCAGCATGGCCATCGCCACGGCCGGTGAGGTGGCCTGGGCCAGCGCGCCCGCGAGCGCGGCGGACCCGCCCTGCAGGGTGAGCATGCCGGAGGAGTGCAGCCCCAGGGCCTGACCGCTCATCTCGTCCGGCGTCAGGGCCATCAGCCGCTGCTGGAGCGGCAGCGTGGCCGAGAAGCCGATCGAGGCGAGGGCGACGGCGGCCAGCGCCAGCGGCAGCGGCGGGTGCAGGGCGAAGACCAGGTACGGCGCGGCGAGCAGCAGCCGCAGGGGCGCCGCGAGCCGCTCCCGGCGGTGCGGCGGCAGCAGCCGGCCGGTGAGGAGGTCCCCCATCAGCATGCCGAGGGAGCCGACGGCGAAGAGCGGTCCGGCGTACCGGGGCGCGTAGGGCACGAAGAGGGACTCACAGCCGACGATCAGCCCGTTGGGCACCCAGAGCGCGTAATAGACCTGGCGGCGGGGCGCGGAGGACCACAGCCGGGCGTTGACGCGCCAGGTCTCGGCGACCGAGGGCCGTCCGCCGGTGCGGGCCGGACGCCCGCTCAGGCCGAACCGGGCGGTGGCCCCGGCCAGCAGGTAGAGCGCGGCGGCGGTGAGCAGGGTGCCGCGCGCCGAGAGCGCGGTCACGAGGAGGCCACCGGCCGCGTATCCGCCGATCTGCATCGTGCCGCCCGACATGTTGAGCACCGAACGGCCCAGCGGATAGCCCTCCTTGGGCAGGATCTCGGTGAGCAGCCCGTAGCGGACGGCGCCGCCGAGGGAGGCCGCCGCGCCCAGCCCGAACACGATGGCGAGGACGGCCGCCACGGGCAGCCCGGGGAGGGCCAGCGCCGCGGTCCCCAGGGCGAAGAGCGCCGACAGCCCGGACAGCGCGGGGCGCGGCGGCAGCCGGTCGGCCGCCGACAGCAGCGCCAGCGCGCCCGCCACCTGGGCGAGCGAGGGGCCGAACATGCTGAGCGCGGAGAGCAGCGGTGAGCCGGTCGCCGCGTAGACCAGGGTGCCGAGGGCGAGCCCGCTCGCCGTCGAGGCGGCCACCTGCGTGGCGGAGACCAGGAACAGCGGGGTGAACTCCGGGACCCGGAACACTTCTCGATACGTGCGCATGGCCCTCAGGCTCGGGAGTCGCCGCGCGGTGGCGCTAATGTTTCGCGCGGACGCGAAACCACGGGGTGACAGGGGTGGCCGGGTGGGGCTGTGGCTGATGGACGCGGACACCCTCGCGGGCAGCCGGTTCGTCCTCTCCGCCGCCGCCGAGACCACCGCGGCCCTGATCGCACTGGCGCGGGAGAGCGCCGCGCACCCCGGCGAACAGGCATGGCTCGACGCCCATCTGCCCGCCTACCGGGCACGGTTGGCCGACGACCCGGTGACCGCGACGCTCGTCCGGGCCGCCCTGGGCCGGACCTGGCTCGCGAACTTCCTCACCCTGACCCCGCCGGGCGAGGGCCAGCCGTCCGTCGAGGAGGAACTGGCCCGGATGCGCGCCACTCCCCCCGCCGCCGCACGCTCCGACCTGGCGGTCTCCCTCGGCCGTGCCCCGCTCCCCGCCGCGCTGCACCGCGACGATCTGCCGGAGCGGCTGGCGGATCTGCTGGAGTGGGTGTGGACGGAGACGGTGCGGCCCACCTGGCCGCGCCGCCGCCGGATCATCGAGGCCGATGTGGTGGCGCGCACCGGCCAGGTGAGCCAGGGCGGCTGGGCGGCGGCGCTGGACCAGCTGCGGCCGGGGATGCGCTGGCTGGGCGGCAGCCGCCTGCGGATCAACGCCCACGACAACCCGCCCCGCGCGGTCCACGGCGCCCAGCTGCTCTTCGTCCCCGTCACCCCCGTGGCCGGATGGGTCTCCTGGGACGCGCCGCACCGCTATGCCGTGATCTACCCCTGCGCCGGGGCCCTCGCCGCGTCCGAGCCGCGACCGGCCGCCGACCCCCTCGCCCGCCTCCTCGGCCCGGCCCGCGCGAGCGTCCTGCTCCTCCTCGACACCCCGAAGAGCACCACCCACCTGGTGGCCCTCACCGGCCAGACCCTGGGCGCGGTCGGCCGCCATCTGCGCGTCCTGCGCGAGGCCCGCCTGGTCCGCAGGCGCCGGGCCGGGCGCTCGGTCCTGTACGACCGGACGACGGCCGGCGAGGTGCTGGTGGAGGCGCAGCGCGGCGGTTCGTAGCCGCCGTCGCCCCTCGGTTCGTGGCCGCCGTCGCCCCTCGGCCTGACCTCAGCCTCGGTTCATGTCCGAGGCTGCTCCCGCCGCGCCGGCCACGACGGGGACGCGTCCCTCGGCCTCACCTTCCACCACGGCATGGCCCCCGGTCCGGTACCGGCGCCGCCCATGGGGTTCGCTGACGCGATCCTCGGCGGCACCGCGCTGGACGCCTACCTCCTGGACCCGCGCGCCGACAGCCCGGCTCCCGTGCGGGCCCGGCTCGCCACACCGACCAGAACACGCCTGCTCGGTCCGGACGACGACGCCGCCGACGACGCCGCCCACCACCTCTCCGGCGGAGCGCTCGCGGACTGGTGCGACGCCGTCCTCCATGGACAAGAGGTCACCCCGGCCCGTTTGCTCCCGCACACCGGGGGCTGAGCCCCGCCGCACGGCGTCTCCAACGAACATTCCGACAGGCATGTCGCCACGCGAAATGATCGGTCATGATGGTTCTTGATCGGTCATGATGGGTTGTCACGTTCGAACGTCATTCGACGCACAACCATTGACACCCTTGACGGGCCCTTACTACCGTCACGTCAACATTTCGAACGAGTGACGAAATATCGAACATCGCGAAGGGTCGATTGCTGTGCGCATCACCGGTATCAGTACGCATGTCGTCGGCACCCCCTGGCGCAACCTCACCTATGTGCAGGTCCACACGGACGAGGGGATCACCGGTGTCGGCGAGACCCGCATGCTCGGGCGGACCGATGCGCTGCTGGGCTATCTGCGCGAGGCCGAGACCAATCATCTCGCCGGGTCGGACCCGTTCGCGGTGGAGGACCTGGTCCGGCGGATGAAGTACGGCGACTACGGCCGGGCGGGCGAGATCGTGATGTCCGGCATCGCCTGCGTGGAGATGGCCTGCTGGGACATCAAGGGCAAGGCGCTCGGGGTGCCCGTCTGGCAGCTGCTCGGCGGAAAGGTGACGGACCGGGTCAAGGCGTACGCCAACGGCTGGTACACCGTGGAGCGCACGCCCGAGGCGTTCCACAAGGCGGCCTCCACGGTGGTCGAGCGCGGCTACCGGGCGCTGAAACTGGACCCCTTCGGCACCGGCCACTTCGAGCTGGACCACGCCGAGACCCTGCACTCGCTCTCCCTCGTGGAGGCCGTACGGGACGCGATCGGGCCGGAGACCGAGCTGCTGGTGGAGATGCACGGGCGGTTCAGCCCGGCGACCGCCGTGCGGATCGCGGGCGAGCTGGAGCGGTTCCAGCCGTCGTGGCTGGAGGAGCCGGTGCCGCCGGAGAACCTCAAGGCGCTCGCGAAGGTCGCGGAGAAGACCCGGCTGCCGATCGCCACGGGCGAGCGCATCCACGACCGGATCGAGTTCCGCGAGCTGTTCGAGTCGCAGGCCGCCGACATCATCCAGCCCGACGTCGGCCACATCGGCGGCATCGGCGAGGCGCGCAAGCTGGCCGCCACGGCGGAGACCCACTACGTACTGATCGCCCCGCACAACGTGGGCGGCTCGGTGCTGACCGCCGCGTCGCTCCAGCTCGCCGGCTGCACCCCGAACTTCAAGATCCTGGAGCACTTCAACGACTTCGCCGACGCGGAGATCAAGAAGGTCGTCAAGGGCGCCCCGCAGGTCGTCGACGGCTACTTCCAGCTCTCCCACGAGCCCGGTCTCGGCGTGGAGCTGGACACCGACGCCGCGGCCGAGTTCCCGCAGCAGCAGGCCCACTTCGACCTGTGGGCCGAGGGCTGGGAGAAGCGCGATCCCACCGGGGGGCGAGGCGAATGAGCGCCGTGGAACGTCGCACCGCCGCCGCGATACGGCCGTCCGGGGCCGGGGCCGTCCGGCGTCGCCCCGTCGGCACGCGCCCCGTCCCCGGGCCGGGCGGCCAGAGCGCGAACGGACCGCAGACACGCGGCGCCAAAGGGGGCCGGCACATATGAGCCGCACGGAAAACGCCCTGGTCCTCGACGGGCCCGGCAGCCACCGGCTGGAGAGCCGGGCGGCCGCCGAACCGGGCCCCGGTGACGCGCGGGTGCGGGTGCACGCCTCCGGGATCTGCGGCAGCGACCGCGAGCTGTACCAGGGCAACCGGCCCGAGGGGTACGTCCGCTACCCCGTCACCCCCGGACACGAGTGGTCCGGGACGGTCGAGGCGGTCGGCGCGGGCGTCCCGGAGGCGCTCGTCGGCCGCAAGGTCGTCGGCGAGGGGTTCCGCAACTGCCAGGTGTGCGACCGCTGTCACGCCGGGGACACCACCTTGTGCACGGCCGGGTACGAGGAGACCGGCTTCACCCAGCCCGGGGCGATGGCCGACACCCTGACCCTGCCGGCCCGGCTGCTGCACCCGCTGTCCGACGACGCCGACCTGGGCGCGGCCGCCCTGCTGGAGCCCGCCGCCTGCGTCGCCGCCGCCGCGCTCAAGGCCCGGGCCCAGCCCGGAGAGCGGGTCGCGGTGGTCGGCACCGGCACGCTCGGCATGATCGCCGTGCAGTTCCTCGCCGTCGCCTCCCCCGGGCGGCTGCTGGTGGTGGGCACCCGCCCGGACCGGGAGCGGCTGTCGCTGTCCTTCGGCGGCACCGGGTTCCGCACCCGGGACCAGCTGGCCGACCAGCTCTCGGGCTACGACGTGGTCATCGAGACCGCCGGATCGGCCTCCGCCGCCCGTACCTCCGCCTCACTGCTGCGCCGGGGCGGCCGGCTGGTGCTCACCGGCATCCCGGCGGCGGGCGCGGAGGGTCTCGACCCCACCGATCTGGTGGTCCGCCAGATCGAGGTGCAGACCGTCTTCGGGGCTCCGCCCGCCGCCTGGTCGCACGCCGTACGGGTCTTCGACGCGGGGCTGCTGAGCCTGCGGCCGCTGATCACCCATGAGCTGCCGCTCACCGACTTCGCCTCCGCGATCGAGCTGGTCGGCAGCGGCGATCCGGCCGTCGGCAAGGTGCTGCTGCGTCCGCGGGGCCCCAAATAGCGCGTTGGCGCACCTGTGGCAAGCCTCCCGCCCCTGGTCCCAGTCGTCCCACCAGCCTCCCGGACCCCTCTCCAGTCATCCCACCAGTCCATCGGCCCGTCTCTAGTCATCACCCCAGCCCCACCCGGACAACGATGTCCTGGGCAGCACCAGCCGGACGCCGAACCACCGGCCATCACTCCACAGGGAGCACCGTGACCGCCGCCTCACCCGCCTCTTCCGGCC
>NZ_JAEEAP010000346.1 GCF_016103465.1 Streptomyces sabulosicollis | reverse complement strand
GGCGGGGGCCGCGTCGGGCGGCGACGGCGCCGCGGGAGCGCTCCCGTACGCACCGGACGGCCCGGAGGGGTCCCCTGACCGGCCGTCCCGGGCGTCCCGGCTGTCCTCGAGCGCCTGCCGGTGGAGCCGCTGCAGTTCGTCGCCGGGCTCGATGCCCAGCTCCTCCACGTACCTCCGGCGGGTGGAGCGGAACAGCGCGAGCGCGTCGGCCCGCCTGCCGCAGCGCCGCAGCGCCTCCATCAGCAGGGCCACCGAGCGTTCCCGCAAGGGGTGTTCGGCCACCAGGGCGGACAGCTCCGCGGCGGCCTCGTGGTGGCGTCCGGAGCGCAGATCGATGTCGGCGCACTCCTCGACCGCCGCCCGCCGCTCCTCCTCCAGACCGGCGCCCAGGGTCTCGGGCAGCCAGCCGCCCGCGACGTCCGCCAGCGCGGGCCCGCGCCACAGCTGCAGCGCGGCGCGCAACAGCTCCCCGGCCCGGGCCTCGGCGGCCACGGCGGACTCGGGCTCCCCGGCGGCCGCGGCGTCCTTGGGGGCCTCCCGCGCGGCCCGCACCAGATCGCGGAAGCGGTGCAGATCGACCCGCTCACGCGCGACGGTCAGGGAATAGCCCTTCGCCGATGTGGTCAACTCGGCCCCGGGCAGGGCGGACAGGATCCGCCGCAGCTTGGAAATCTGTACCTGTACAGCGTTTCGCGCGGACCCCGGCGGGTCCTCGCCCCATACTGCCAACACCAGCCTGTCGACGGACACCACGCGGCCGGAGGCCATCAGCAGCATCGCCAGAACGGACCGCTGCTGTGCGGCGGTCGGCCCCAGCAGACGCTCGCCCTGCCAGATTCCGACCGGTCCCAACAGGCGAAACTCGGTCCCATCCACACACTGCCCCCGTTGGTACCAGAGATCTCACTGTGACCACGTGGAAGCCTACCCACGGGTTCGGGTCAGCGAGGCATCAGCGGGATATCAGCGGCTCGTAGCACCCTACGAGTGTTCGAGGGTCCCACGGGCACCAGAAGCTCTCCCCGGTCACCGCCAGCGGCGGCGGCCGGACCGGAACTCTCCGGTCTCCGGGCCCTCTTCCGACGATGAACGGGGGACGGTATGGCAGTGAGGTGCCGAGGTGGCGGCTCATGACCACCGCAGGAGGAACACGTAGTTCGCCTCGGATAGGCGAGCTCGTCTACGACCTCGAACGCGAGGCCATGGGCCGGGTCGCCTATGTGGACACCGGCGGGAACATCGCCTGGGTCAAGCCCCTGCGCGAGGGCCCCGAGTGGACGGCCCTCCCGGAACAGCTGCGCCGCGCGCCCGACGGGCAGCGCCAGGGCGCCTTCGGCGCCGAATAGACGGCCACGGGGCAGCGGCGGCGTGGCCAATGGCGGCGTCTCGCGTCTTCCAACGGGGGGAAGACGCGGGGCGCCATTCGCCGTGTGCGGGACGCATGCGTCGGGTGCTGCGGGACGCCATTCGCCGTGTGTTGGGACGCATTCGCCGTGCGACCGTCGCACGGCCACGGACCGGTCCCGTGAAACGCCCACGGCCCTGCCCCGATTCAGGAGGGCAGGGCCGCGCTGTGCGTGGGGTGTCAGGCGGGCACGTGCTCCTTCGCCGTGTCACCGTCACGCCGCTCGGGGAGGGACGTTCCCTCGGCCGCCTCGGAGTCGTCGGCGGCCGGGCCGTGGCCGCCACCACCGCGGGCGAAGCCCTCCGCGTCGAACGGCAGCCGTCCGGCGAGGACTTCGTTCATCCGCTCCTTGTCGATCTCCTTGGTCCAGGTGCCGACCAGGACGGTCGCGACCGCGTTGCCCGCGAAGTTGGTGAGGGCGCGGGCCTCGCTCATGAAGCGGTCGATGCCGACGATGAGCCCGACGCCGTCGACCAGTTCGGGCCGGTGCGACTGGAGACCGCCCGCCAGCGTCGCCATGCCCGCGCCGGTCACACCGGCGGCGCCCTTCGACGCGACGATCATGAAGACGAGGAGGGATATCTGCTGGCCTATGGAGAGCGGGTCGCCCATGGCCTCGGCGATGAACAGCGAGGCCATCGTCAGGTAGATGGCGGTGCCGTCCAGGTTGAAGGAGTAGCCGGTGGGAACGGTGATACCGGCGACCGGCCTGCTGACGCCCGCGTGCTCCATCTTCGCGATGAGCAGCGGCAGCGCCGACTCGGAGGAGGACGTCGACAGGATCAGCAGGAACTCCCGCGCCAGGTACTTCAGCAGAAGGAAGATGTTCACGCCCGCGACCAGCCGCAGGATCGTCCCGAGGACGAGGAAGACGAACAGCGCGCAGGTCACATAGAAGCCGATCATGATGACCGCGAGCGCCTTGAGCGCGTCCAGACCGGTCTCGCCGACGACGGCGGCGATCGCGCCGAACGCGCCGATCGGGGCGGCCCACATGACCATCGACAGCAGCTTGAAGACGAGCTGCTGTATGTGGCCTATGCCGCGCAGCACCGGCTCGCCCGCCTTGCCCAGCGCCTGGAGCGCGAAGCCCGCGAGGAGGGCCACGAACAGGGTCTGCAGCACCTCGCCCGAGGTGAAGGCGGAGACCAGCGTCTTCGGGATGATCCCGAGCAGGAAGTCCGCCGTCGACTCGGACGCGCCGTCGGCCTGGCTCTGCCCGGCCTTGGCCGCCTCGTGGCTCATGTGCAGGCCGCTGCCGGGCTCGAGGAAGTTGCCGACCACCAGGCCGATGGCGAGGGCCACGGTCGACATCACCAGGAAGTAGCCGAGCGCGAGACCACCGACCGCGCCGACCTTGGCCGCCTTGCGCACCGAGCCGACGCCGAGCACGATCGTGCAGAAGATGATCGGCGAGATCAGCATCTTGATGAGGTTGACGAAGCCCTCACCGATGGGCTTGAGCTCCACCGCCGTATCGGGGGCCACGAAGCCCACGAGGATACCGAGCGCCACCGCGCCGATGACGGCGAGGTAGAGGTAGTGAATCCTTTCTTTCTTCGGCTTCGTCCGCTCCGGTTCCGTACGTCCCGATGCGGGCGGCGTGGTGTCCGCAGCCACGGTGCTGCCTCCTTCTGTTCTGCCGTCCAACTGTCCCGGCGCTGTACTGTGTGCGGCTCGCACACCGCCTTGAACGGTCCCGGCGACTATGCCCCAGCCTGTGATGGGGGTCACCCTTCCGTTCATTTCGTTCACGCAAAGATGCGTGTGCAGACTGATGGCCATGCGCATCCCCCACCCCCGGAGCCTGGCGGGCCAGCTGTTCGCGATGCAGGTCGTGCTGGTCGCCGCCCTGGTGGCCGGATGCGCCGTCTTCGCCTATGTCACCGACCGGGAGCAGGCCGTGGTGGCCGCGCGGCAGCGGGCGACCGCCGCCGCGGTGGCCGTGGCCGACTCCCCGTCGGTCGCCGAGGCCGCGCGGTCGAAGGACCCCACCGCCCGGCTCCAGCCGTACGCGGAGAAGGTGCGCCGGGACACCGGCGTCACCTTCGTCACGATCATGGATACCCACGGGGTGCGCTGGGCGCACCCCGATCCGCGCCAGATCGGCGCCACCTACCTCGGCCACATCAAGCCCGCGCTGCGCGGGCGGATCTTCGACGAGACGTACACCGGCACGCTCGGCTCCTCCGTGCGCGTGGTCGCCCCGGTGCGCGACGCCCGCGCGGGCGGCCGGATCACCGCGCTGGTCAGCGCGGGCATCACCGTGGACACCATCAGCGCCCAGGTGCGCCGCCAGCTGCTCGCGCTGCTCGGCGTCGCGGCCGCCGCGCTCGCGGTCGGCGGCCTGTGCGCGTATGTGATCAACGCCCGGCTGCGCCGCCATACGCACGGGATGAACGCGGACGAGCTGAGCCGGATGCACGACTACCACCAGGCCGCGCTGCACGCCGTGCGGGAGGGGCTGCTGATGCTCGACGGCCAGCGGCGGATCGCGCTGATCAACGACGGCGGGCGGGAGCTGCTCGGCCTGCCCGAGAACTCCGTCGGCCGCTACGTCTCCGACCTGGGCCTGCCGCCCGCGCTGACCGGCGCCCTGCTGGCCACCGAGCCGCGCGTGGACGAGCTGCACCTGACCGCCGAGCGGGTCGTGGTCGTCAACACCTCACCGGTGAGCAGCGGTGAGCAGCGCGGCACCGTCGTCACTCTGCGTGATCACACCGAGCTCCAGGCGCTCTCGGGCGAGCTGGACTCGCTGCGCGGCTTCGCGGAGGCGCTGCGCTCCCAGGCCCATGAGGCCGCGAATCGGCTGCATGCCGTGGTCTCGCTGATCGAGCTGGGCCGGGAGGACGAGGCGGTCGACTTCGCCACCGCCGAGCTGGAGCTGGCCCAGGCGCTGACCGACCAGGTGGTGGCGGCCGTCGCCGAGCCCGTCCTGGCCGCGCTGCTGCTCGGCAAGGCGGCCCAGGCCAGTGAGCGCGGCGTCGAGCTCGTCCTGGCCCCCGACAGCCGCATCGACGACGGCGTCCTCCCGCCCGGTCTGCCCGCCCGCGACCTGGTGACCATCCTCGGCAACCTCATCGACAACGCCACGGACGCGGCCGCCGAGGGCGTCGGCAACGCGGCGGCCCCGCGCAGCGCCCGCGTCACGGTCACCGCCCGCGCGGACGCCGGCGAGCTGACCCTGCGCGTGTCGGACACCGGCGCCGGGCTCGACCCCGCGGCGGCCGAGGAGGTCTTCCGCCGCGGCTGGAGCACGAAGTCCCCCGGCCGTGGCCTCGGCCTGGCCCTGGTCCAGCAGGCCACCCGCCGCAACGCGGGCACGGTCGAGGTGACGGCCTCCCCGGACGGCGGCGCCGAATTCACCGCCCGCCTCCCCCTGACCACCCCGGCCGTCACGCCGTGAGCCCCGCGTCGGGTGGGGCCACCCCGCCCGGCCGTCAGCGGCCATATCCAGCCGTCCGGGAGCGGGCGGCCGGGGGCCGAGGGCCCAGGAAGCAGGGCGTAGGGGAATCGTCACCGTAGGGATCTGGCCACTTTGCGGTTACCCTCCGTAAATTGGAGGCCCGAGCTTCCACGTCCACCGCATTCCGACCGCGTCTCGAGAGGAATCCGTCCATGGGCCCGCCGCAGGCGAGACCGGGGGATCCGGCGCCGATCCGGGTTCTCGTCGTCGAAGACGACCCCGTCGCGGCGGACGCGCACCGGATGTACGTCGAGCGCGTTCCCGGCTTCGCCGTCGTCGGGGCGGCGCGGAGCGGCGGGGACGCGCAGCGGTTGCTGGAGCGGACGCCCGCCGACCTGCTGCTGCTGGACCTCTACCTCCCCGACGGGCACGGCCTCCAGCTCGTACGGGCGCTGCGCGCGGCCGGGAACGGCGCGGATGTGATCGCGGTCACCTCGGCCCGGGACCTCGCGGTGGTCCGGGACGGGGTCTCCCTCGGGGTCGTGCAGTACGTGCTGAAACCGTTCACCTTCTCCACCCTCCGGGACCGCCTCCTCCGGTACGCCGAGTTCCGCGCGACCGCGGGCGAGGCCAGCGGCCAGGACGAGGTGGACCGGGCGCTGGCCGCGCTGCGGGCGCCGCAGCCCGCCGCGATGCCGAAGGGGCTGACCCAGGCGACCCTGCACGCGGTCACCGAGGCGCTGCGCGGTGCGGAGGAGGAAGGCATCTCGGCCGCGGCGACCGCCGAGACCGTGGGCATCTCCCGGATCACCGCCCGCCGCTATCTGGAGCACCTGGTGGAGGCCGGGCGGGCCGCCCGCGCCCCGCACTACGGGCAGATCGGCCGGCCCGAGCTGCTGTACCGCTGGCTCAGCGAGCACTAGGGGCCGCCGGTCGCGATCGCGGCTTCGTACGCTTGCCGCAACCGCTCGGAAGCGGTGGGGCTCTTCGGGCTTTCGCGAGCGACCCCGAGGTGGATCTCGCGCAGTTCGTCCATGAGCTCGTTCACGAGGTGCGGGGAACCCTCCGCGAGGATGCGGGCACGCACCGCGAGCTCTGGGGTGGTGGGCCGGTGCCGCAACCCCCACGCGCCGAGGGCGACCATCACCGGGAGAGTCCGGATACCGGCTTCGGTGAGGGTGTAGGTCGCCTTCTGGCCGCGCGTGGCATCGTCACGGGTGAGCAGACCTGCCTCGACGAGCTTGCGCAGGCGACTGGCGAGGACGTTGGACGCGATGCCTTCGTCGTTCCGGGTCAGCAGATCGCGGAAGTGCCGACGTCCGCCGAAGATCACGTCACGCAGCACGATCAGAGTCCACGGGTCTCCCAGGACCTCCACCGCGGCGTTGATCGCACAACCCGAACGCGGCTCCGAACGCATCGCGCACGCACCTCCCGACTGATTGCGACTCGCAACTCCTCTATCGTAGGGTGCTGTCAACCAGTTGCAGTTCGCAATCACTCACCAGAGGTGGACCGCATGACCAAGGTCCGAGTGCACAACTTCTTCGTCTCCCTGGACGGCTACAGCGCAGGCGAGACGATCACGATCGACAAGCCCATCGGGGGCGCCGAGAGACTGTTCGCGCGCTTCGACGGGCGGGTCATCCACGGCGTGGACGCCGTGGACGACCCGATCACCCTCGATCGCGCGCTCACGAGCACCTGGGGGCAGGGCATCGGAGCCGAGATCATGGGCCGGGGCAAGTTCGGTCCGCAGACCGGCGAGTGGACCGACGACGACTGGCGAGGCTGGTGGGGCGACGCACCCCCCTTCCGCACGCCCGTGGTGGTGCTCACCCACCACCGACGCGACCCCATCCACTTCGACAACGGGACGAGCTTCCACTTCCTCGACGCCACGCCCGAGGACGCACTCGCCTACGCCCGGGACCTCGCCGACGGCGCGGACGTCCGCATCGGCGGCGGCCCCTCCACCGTCCGGCAGTTCCTGACGGCCGACCTCGTCGACTTCATGCATCTGATCACCGTGCCCATCACCCTGGGCGCCGGGGTATCGCTGTGGGACGGGCTGGCCGAAGTGCAGGACCGCTTCACCATCGAGTCGGCGGCCTCGGCCAGCGGCCTCACACACCACTTCTGGAACCGAACCGTCGCCGGCTAGGTGCGCTGCCCGGGGGGTTGGCGATGCGGCCGGCCGGGGTGCGGCCGGCCTACGCACCACCGCACCCGATAGGAAAGTTTCCTATCCGACATCTTGTCGCGGCCATGTCGTCTCGCTAGGTTCAGCCTCGCTCGACTTCCTCCCACCCCCCACCCAGGAGGCTCCGTCAGCCATGCCTCGATCAGTCATGCCTCGATCCAAGCCGCACCGCAGACTCGCCCTCGCCGCCGCCGTCGGCCTGCTCGCCGCGGGCGCCACCACGGCGGCCACCGCGCAGGCGGCGCCGCGGGCATCGCACACCGCCGCCGCCCCCAGCGGGCTCAACGGCCCCTACCTCTACCTGGGTTGGGGCTCCCCGCCCAAGGCCACGGACGTCATGTCGGCCACCGGCATCCAGCAGTTCACGATGGCCTTCATGCTCTCCGACGGCGGCTGCAACCCCAAGTGGGACGGCTCCCGCGCGCTCACCGGCGGCAACGACCAGTCCACGATCAACTCCATCCGCTCGGCGGGCGGCGACGTCACCGTCTCCTTCGGCGGCTGGAGCGGTAACAAGCTGGGCGAGAAGTGCTCCTCCGCCTCCGCGCTGGCCGGCGCGTACCAGAAGGTCATCGACGCCTACAAGCTCAAGTCGATCGACATCGACATCGAATCGACCGAGTTCGAGAACGCCACGGTCCGCCAGCGCGTGATCGACGCGCTCAAGACGGTCAAGCAGAAGAACAGCGGCATCAAGGTGTACATCACCTTCGGCACCACCACGACCGGCCCCGACGCGAACGGCCAGGACCTCGTCAAGCGCGGTGCCACGGCCGGGCTCGACGTGGACGGCTGGGCGGTCATGCCGTTCGACTTCGGCCAGGGCTCGATCGACATGGCGGCGGCCACCAAGTCCGCGGTGGACGGGCTGAAGAACACGGTGGCGAGCGCGTACGGCCTCTCCTCCGACGCCGCCTACCGCAAGGTCGGCTTCTCGTCGATGAACGGCAAGACCGACGTCGCGGGCGAGAGCATATCCCTGAACAACTTCAAGGACATGGTCTCCTACGCCAAGAGCCACCACCTGGCCCGCGTCAGCTTCTGGTCGCTCAACCGCGACCGCAAGTGCGGCTCCGGCACGGGCGGGGACGCGTGCAGCGGCATCGACCAGGGCACGTACGACTTCACCAAGGCGCTCGCGGGCTACAACGGCTGACACCGAGCCGGACCCCGCCCCGTACCGGGCAGCGTCCGGTCAAGCGACCATCCAGGTCACGGGGATTGACCTTCCGTTGAAGCCGACCTTACGGTCAGCCCGCAGCCCACAGAGGCCAGCAAGCAGGAGGTCGTGCCCGTGCGCCCCACCGCCCCACTGATCCTCGCCGCCACCCTCGCCGCCACCGCCGGGCTCACCGCCTGCGGTGGCGGTTCGGGCAGCGACCCGGACACCGTCAAGGTCGCCTACAACCGCTCCACCGACAACAAGATCCGCTTCAAGGACAACCATCTGGCCGAGGTCAAGAAGCAGTTCGAGAAGGCCAACCCCGGCAAGAAGGTCAAGCTGATCCCGATCCAGGCGCAGGACAACGACTACGCCACCAAGGTCCAGCAGATGATGCGGTCCCCCAAGACCGCCCCGGACCTGGTCTACGAGGACACCTTCCGGATCAACTCCGACATCAAGGCGGGCTATCTGCGCCCCCTCGACACCTACCTGGCCAAGTGGAAGACCTGGGACCAGTTCGTCGACACCGCGAAGGCGGCGGCCAAGGCGGAGGACGGCAAGACGTACGGCGTCCCGGACGGCACCGACACCCGCGGTCTGTGGTTCAACAAGAAGATCTTCGCCAAGGCCGGGCTGCCCGCCGACTGGTCGCCCAAGAACTGGAACGAGATCCTCGAGGCGGCGCGCACGATCAAGAAGAAGGTCCCCGGCGTCACCCCGCTCAACGTCTATACGGGCAAGGCCCCGGGCGAGACCTCCGTGATGCAGGGCTTCGAGATGCTGCTGTACGGCACGGGCGAGGCGGGCGGGAACCCGCTGTACGACCCCGGCGCCAAGAAGTGGGTCACCGGCGGCAAGGGCTTCCAGGACGCCCTCGGCTTCCTCAAGACCGTCTACTCCGAGAAGCTCGGCCCGGACATCTCCGACGCCCTCGACCCCAACGTCGGCACCACCGTCTACAGCGAATGGCTGCCCCAGGGCGAGCTGGCCATCGCCCTCGACGGCTCCTGGCTCGGCCAGAACTGGCTGAAGACCGGCGGCAAGCCCTGGCCCGAGTGGTCCAAGACCCTCGGCCAGGCCCCGATGCCCACGCAGCACGGCCAGGCGCCCGGCAAGGTCAGCATGTCCGGCGGCTGGACGTGGGCGATCACCGCGAAGTCCAAGAACCCCGATCTGGCCTGGAAGTTCATCGAGCAGCTCCAGACCAAGGACAACGCGGTCACCTGGGACGTCGTCGACGCGCAGATCGCGGTCCGCAAGGACGTGGCCCAGGACCCGAAGTACACCTCCTCCATGCCCGGGATCACCTTCTTCACGGGCCTGGTGAAGTACACCCACTACCGCCCCACCACCCCCGTCTATCCCCAGGTGTCCACGGCGATCGGCGAGGCCATGGAGGCGGCGACCACGGGTGACGCCTCACCGGAGAAGGCCGCGAAGTCCTACGACGACCAGCTGAAGTCCATCGCCGACGGCGCCACGGTGGCGGCGGGCGGCCAGGACTGAGGGCCGACCGCCGATGGCAACCGCGGCCAAGGTGGCGGCGGCCCCGACGGAGACCCCGGC
>NZ_JAEEAP010000345.1 GCF_016103465.1 Streptomyces sabulosicollis | reverse complement strand
AGGCGGGGGGCGCGGCCCGGTCCGCCAGCGCCTTGGCCGGGGCGATCACCCCGTACCCGTAGCGCGGGTCATGGCCCGAGGAACCCTTGCGGTCGGCGGTGTCGATCAGCTTCTGGACGACCTGGTTGGCGTTCCAGCGGGGGTGCTCCGAGCGCAGCAGCGCGGCGCCCGCGGCGACCCAGGGAGCCGCGAAGCCGGTGCCGTCGCCGGTCCAGTAGTCGTTGTTGCCGGAGGTGGTCAGGATGGCGACGCCGGGGGCGGCCAGGAGGGTCTTCCCACCGTGGTGGGAGGAGGTCCAGACGGCGCCCTTCTTGTCGGTGGCCACCACGGCGACCACTCCGGGGAGGGCGGCCGGATAGGTGGGCCGGTTGCCGATCTTGCCGTTGTCGCCCGCACCGGCCACGATCACTGCGTCCTTGCCGACGGCGTACTTCACCGCGGACCGCAGTGCGGGGGTCGGCCGCAGAGAGGTGACGGCCAGGTCGATGACGCGCGCGCCATGGTCCACCGCGTGGCGGATCGCCTTCGCGGTGGGGTCGGCGAGGGGCTTTCCGTCGCGGTAGACGCCGAGCGGCATCACCTTGGCCTCGGGCGCGAGGCCGTATACCCCGTCGCCGCGGTAATTGCGGCCGGTGCCGACGATGATTCCGGCGGCATGGGTGGACTGCTCGGCCGTCTTGCCGCCGTCCCGGGTGCCGAAACCGCCGGTGCCGCCCGCGAAATCCTTTCCGCGGACCACGCGTCCGCGCAGATCCGGATGGGTGGCGTCGACCCCGGTGCCGATGACCGCCACGGTCACTCCGGCGCCTTTGCTGAATTTCCAGGCGCGCTCCGCCTTGAGCGCGGTCAGCGCCCATTCGGAATCGTGCAGCCCACCGGAATCCAGATCACTTGCCGCAGCCGGCGTGGCCAGTGCCAGCGTCATCATCGCGATGACCGCTCCGGCCCGGCCGGCGAATGGATGGCGTGACATCACGTGACCTGACATTACGTCACCTACTCTCTTCGCACGGGACGCAAGGCCGTCCGGCCCATTTCATCTTTGGGCATCCCCCGCAGGTACGGGCACCCGCGAGAGGGTGAGCGTCCCGTCCCTTCTTTGGGGGACCGGTCCGGATACCCCGGCCCCGGCTCTCCCCAATACGGGGGAGGAGAGGCATCCGCCGAAGGTGTACCACCCGCTCCCCCGGGCGCGGGTACTACCTCCTTTTCGGGTGACGCACTCTTGGGTCAACGGCCATAAGAGCCTCCTGTCAAGGGAGTCGCGATGCAGCGTTTCCGAACGTTCAGCGAGCGCACCGGAGAGCCGGGCGAAGAGGCGGACAGCACCGACCGTCATGCCCGCAGGCGGGCCGGAATGCTGTTCCGAGCCCGCCCGGTCCGGAACCCGATGGCGGGCATGACCGGTCTGGCCCTGCGTTTCGCGGTGGTCGGCGGCGGCGGTGTGGTCGTGAACACGGCGGTCCTCTTCGCCCTCTATCACTGGGCCGGGCTGCCGCTGCTGGCGGCGTCGTCGATAGCGGTGGAACTCGCCGTCGTTCACAACTACCTGCTGAACGACCGGTGGACCTTCGCGGCGGCCGAACCGTCCCTCGGACGATTCATCAAGTTCAATGTCTCGGTCCTGGGCGGACTCGGGGTCAATGTGTTCATCGTCTGGTCCCTGGTGCGCACCGGAATGCATCTGCTGCTGGCGAATTGCCTCGGCATCGCGGCGGCTTTCGCGGTCAACTTCGCGTCGAGTACCGGCTGGGTCTGGGGGAGGCGGAGCCGATGATTGTCGCCATCATCTACCTGGTGCTGATCGTGGTCTCGATCCTGCTCACCGTGCAGTCGGCCCATGTCCTCTACCTCATGCTCTACACCTGGGACCGGGCGGATGCCGAGCGGAAGGCCAGGGCGCCGGACGAATTCCTGCCACCCCAGATCTCCTTCAGTGTCCTGCTGCCCGCCCGGCATGAGGAAGACGTCATCCAGAGCACCATCGAACGCGTGGTGCGGGCCAACTATCCGGCCGAACTGCTGGAGGTCTTCGTGATCTGCTCACAGGACGACGACGGCACGATCAAAAAGGCCGAGGAGAAGATCGACGACCTGAAGCGGAAAGGGCTGCACAATGTGCGGGTCGTGGTGTTCGACGACAAGCCGGTCAACAAGCCGCACGGCCTCAACACGGCCCTTCCGCACACCGCCAACCAAGTGGTGACGATCTTCGACGCGGAGGACGACATCCACCCGGAGATCTTCTCCCTGGTGAACACCGTGATGGTGCAGGAGAAGGTCAAGGTGGTCCAGGCCGGTGTGCAGCTGATGAACTACGAGTCCAACTGGTACTCGACGCTCAATGTCCTGGAGTACTTCTTCTGGTTCAAGAGCCGGCTGCACTACCACGCCCACTACGGCTCGATCCCGCTCGGCGGGAACACCGTCTTCTTCGCCCGTGAGCTGCTCCTGCGGCTCGGCGGCTGGGACGACCGCAACCTCACCGAGGACGCCGACATGGGGCTGCGGATATCCGCCATGGGCGAGCGGGTACGGGTGGTCTACGACGACCGGTACGTGACCAAGGAGGAGACCCCGCCCACGCTCGGCCACTTCATCCGGCAGCGCACCCGCTGGAGCCAGGGCTTCATGCAGACCCTGAAGAAGGGCACGTGGAAGAAGATGCCCACGCGCAAACAGCGCTGGCTGGCCTTCTACGTCCTGGCCTTCCCGCGCGGACAGGCGCTGCTGGGCATCTATCTGCCGATCTCGCTCGGCATGATCCTGATCCTCAAGGTGCCGGTGCTGATCGCGCTCGTCTCCTATCTGCCCGTCCTGCTGCTGGCCGCGCACTTCCTGGTCCAGGCGGTCGGTCTGTACGAGTTCACCGGAGCCCACGGCCTCGAAGCCTCGCCGAAGGCCATCGTGCGCATGGCCATCGCCTGGTTCCCCTTCCAGATGGTGCTGGCGTACGCCGCGCTGCGGGCCATGCGGCGGGAGATGCTCGGCCGCCACGACTGGGAGAAGACACAGCACGTAGGCGCCCACCGGGCCACCACCGAGGAGGCGGAGTCGCGTGTCGGATAACACCAGGCCCTCACGGCCGGCGGCCGTCGGCGCGGAAGGCCGTAACGCCGCGGCGGACGAGAACACCGCCGTGAGCAAGGGCACCGCGGCGGACGAGAACACCGCGCCGGACAAGGGCACCGTGGCGGGCAAGGCCACCGCGCCGGACAAGGGCACCGCGCCGGACAACGGCACCACCGAGGCCCCCGCGCGGCGTCCGCGCCGCCGCCGCCCGCGGTTCTCCGTGGAGCGCGGCTGGTTCCCCCCGCTGGGGTCCAAGGGCCGGATCGCCCTGGTCGCCTCCCTGCTGACCGGGGTGCTCACCCACGGCTACCACCTGTTCCGCTACCCCCTCTACCTCACCGACGAGGGCATCTACATGCAGCGGGCGTGGTCGGTGGTGCGGGAGACCAGCCTCTCTCCGTACACCTACGACTACGACCACGCCCCGCTGGGCTGGATCACCCTGGCCGGGTGGGTCTTCCCGCTGCCGCAGCAGTTCGAGACCTTCGGGAACGCGATCAACACCGGACGGTTCCTGATGCTGCTGGTGCATGTCGCCAGCGTCTATCTGCTGTTCGAGATCACCCGGCGGCTGTCCGGCAGTGTGCTGGCCGCCACCGTGACCTCGTTCCTCTTCAACGTCTCGCCGATCGCGGTCTACTTCCAGCGGCAGGTCCTGCTGGACAACCTGATGATCTTCTGGCTGCTGCTGAGTCTGTTCATGCTGCTCAGACGGGAGGTCACGATCAGATCGGTGTTCGGCGGCGGGCTGGCGCTGGGGATCGCCCTGATCACCAAGGAGAACGCGATCTTCTTCGTGCCCAGCTTCATGTATCTGCTCTACCGAAGGGTCAAGGGGTCGGCCAGCAGCCGGTTCACCAGCACCCTCTGGCCGTTCGCCGCGATCGCCCCGATCGGTGCCTATGTGACCTACGCGCTGCTCAAGAACGAGCTGCTGCCGAGCGGTTTCGACTTCGATCTGAACAACCCGCCCGCGGACCACGTCTCGCTGCTCTACACCCTGTGGTGGCAGCTCAACCGCAGCCAGGGCACCCTCTTCAGCCACACCGGGCTGCTCCAGACCAGCTGGCTGGTCCGGGACAAGTACCTGCTGATCGCAGGGGTGATCGCGATGGTGATGTGCCTGTGGATCGGCATGCGGGACCGCAGGCGCAACCTGGGCTTCCTGATCGCCGGGACGATGGCCTTCGGATACGCCTTCTACCTGGTGCGCGGCAGCGTGGTGCTGGACTTCTACGTCACCCCGCTGATCCCGATGCTGGCGCTCAATGTCGGCATGATCGTCGACCGGCTGCTCAAGGGCTCGTTCGCCAATCGGTTCATGCGCGGCGCGCATTCCCTGACCCGGGTCGCCCTGCCCTCGTTCGTCGCGGTTCTGCTGCTGGTGTCACCGGCCACCGGATATCTCGTCCACACCAATACCGAGGGCCGAACGCAGATCGCCGACCAATACCAGTCCAGGATCAACCTCACTGGAATGCAGCATGCCCAGATCGCCTGGGTGCGCAAGCATGTACCGCCGAATTCCCGCATCATCATGGACGACGACCTGTGGGGTGAGCTGCACGATATCCGTCCGTTCTACCCGTACGCGCATTCCCACTGGAATGCCTCGTCCGACCCGGACGTGCGCGACAAGCTCTTCAAGAAGAGATGGCAGAACGTCGACTACATCATCATGTCGAACAAGATGCGCAAATCGATGATGACCAACAATGCCGACGGCCGGGAGAACTGGATTCTCCAGGCGCTGCGTAATTCCACCCGCGTCTGGTCGGAAACCCAGGGCAATATCAAGCTGGAAATCTACCGTGTGCAGTAGCCATGGGAAGAGGAGGTGAAGGCCATGCCTGAGTACGACGACGACTGGGATGTTCCGGAGGACAGGGATGATCCCGAGAACGAGGAGAACACCCCCGACGGTGAGAAGAAGAAAAAGCTCACCTGGAAGACCGTCCTGCTCGCTCTCGTGGTCTTCGCGATCGTCGGATCGCTCGTCCAGGTGGTCGCGCGCGGCGGCTTCGGAGGCGCCCTGAACACCACCGGCGGCGGAGGCGGCGGAAGCGCCCCGAAGAAGGAGCAGTCCCGGCAGGAGCAGGAAATACGCCCGCCCAAGCAGCCCAAGACCATCAAGCTGGGCAACCAGCGGGTCCCCCAGGCGTCCGGCCCGATCATCGTGATCAACCCGGGCCTGGTCACCCCCGGCGGCAGCGCCGCGGTCGAGGGCGGTGGCTTCGACAAGAAGGCCACGGTGGACATCCTGCTCAAGGCCAGGAAGTCGGACACCAAGGGCCGCGCCATCGGCAGTGTGCGCTCGGACCGGTTCGGGTCGATCTACGCCCGGTTCACCATGCCCGAGACCGCGGGCAACCGGCCCGCGACGCTGGTCGCCCAGCAGCGCGGGAGCAGCAAGACCGCGGAGGCCAAGGTGATCACCGGTGGCGCCGTCGGCACCGCCAAGATCAACAAGATGGTGGGCCGCCCCGGTGACGTGGTGACCGTCTCCGCCCGTGGCTTCCGTCCGGGTGAGCCGATCGACGTCTTCTGGGGACGGACCACCGGCATCCCGGTCACCACGCTGCACACCGACAGCGGCGGCGGCGTCGCCCACGCCGCGATCAAGGTGGGCGTGGCCCCGACCGGCTCCAGCACCCTGGTCCTGGTGGGCAAGCGCAGCAAGACCACGGCCACCGCGCCCTTCCAGATGCTGGCCATGTACCCCTCGATGAAGTCCAAGCCGTACGCGCTCAAGGCCGGCCAGCGGATCACGCTGTCCGCCAACAAGTTCGCGCCCGGCGAGCGGGTGCTGGTCTACATCAACTCCACCGGCGGTCTGCCGGCCTTCACCGCCCAGGCGAACGGCATGGGCCAGATCCGCGACGTGGCGTTCAACGTGCCGTTCGGCCTCAAGGGACGGCAGACGCTGATGGCGATCGGCGACCAGAGCCGGGCCGTGGTCCGCTCGGGCTTCACCGTGCTGCCGTACACCCCGTCCGCCGAGCCCAGCGCCTTCGGCGGCAGGGCGGGCACCACGCTCAGCTTCTACGTCGCGGGGTTCGCCCCGGGCGAGACGGTGAACGCCTACGCCGGTTCGGGCTCGAAGGCCCAGCGCAAGATCGGGACCTTCCAGGTGGACAGCCGGGGCAAGGCGTCGGCCGTGGGCTCGTACAAGATCACTCCGGCGGATGAGAGCGGTGTGTCCTTCCAGCTCATCGGCCAGAAGAGCGGTGGCGTCGCCAGGGCGAGCATCAACATGTCCCAGGGCCGCGGGGATTAGGGACCGCGAGTGGCGCCGAGGGAGAACGTGGGCCGGGCCGGACCGGGCCGTACGACGTGGGCCGGGCCGGGCCGTACGCCGAGGAGCGGCCGGAAGCGGCCGGAAGCGGCGGAGACGGCGGAGAGACAGGCCCACGTTCCAGGGAGCGACCGGCCGCCGACGGCCGTGGGGCGGCTCACCCGGGCGGCTCACCAGTTCCGTAGATGTACCATGCGTCCTGGAGTGTCCTATGAGCGTAATTTTCGGCCCTAACTCACGAAGAGTCCTACAATTCCTGACCCATATCGAAGACCTCTCCCCGGAGGAAATCGATCGGGTGGCCGATCTGTGGAAGCAGACGTCCAGCCAGACCCGTGCCGAAGGCTGGGCGGTGGTCCACCGCACCACCACGCCCGAGGAGCGGTACCGGATCCTGGTCGCCGCCTCGGTGGCGCGCCGGGCCGCCCTGGACGCCGCGCGGAACCACCATCGGCACGACTGGGCCTTCTGGGCCGCGGTCTGGGACGCCGCGACCGCGGTCGCCGTCTGCGACCGCATCGGAAGCCACTACAACGTGCTGGTCGCGCCACTGGCCGCGGTCATGCCATCGCTGGCGCACTGCCGGCGCGATGAATTCGAGCCCCGCGAACTGCAGGGGGCCGTCCTCAAGGGAGGTGGGTAGCGATGGGCGACAACCGGATAGGCGTTGTCGTGGCCGATGACGACCCGGCCGTCCGTGAGGCGCTCGCCGACCTCATCGACTCCCACCCGGACCTCGAGCTGGTGGGCCTGGCCATCAACCACGAGCAGGCCGTGCGCGCGGCGGTGGACCACCGCCCACAGGTCGTGATCATGGATGTCCACATGCCCCGGGGCGACGCCCCCAGCAGCGTCCGGGCCATCCGCGAGCAGGTCCCCGAGGCGCGGGTGGTGGCGCTGTCCGCCCACGGCGAACGCGAGACCGTGCTGAACATGCTCGCCGTCGGGGCCAGTGGCTATCTGGTCAAGGGCACCCCCGCCGAGGAGATCCTCGAGGCGATCATCCGGGCCGCCCGCGATCAGTTCAGCATCTCCGCGGAGCTGCTCGGCGACTGCGCCGAGCCGCTGCGCCGCGCCGAGCGCGCCTCCTGGCGGTTCGAGGACCTGGTCGGCAACCGCCTGGAGGACTCGTATCTGGAACTGCTCGGCCACGCGCCGTGCGGAGTCCTCGTGGTCGGCCCCCGCGGCCGGATCGAGTACGCCAACGCCCACGTCCGGCACATGTTCGGCTACAGCTCGGCGGAGCTGCGCGACAAGCGGCTGCGGGACCTCGTTCCCGAGCACTACCGCACCGCGTCCGAGCAGCTGATCGGCCGGGTGTTCACCGCGCCGTCCGCGATGAGCGGCCGCCGCCGCGACGGCACCGAGTTCCCCGCCCAGTTCAGCGGCGGCCATCTGCAGGGCCGGCAGCCCCGCGGAGTGGTCTTCGTCGCCGACCTCAGCCAGCTGCGGGCGGCCGAGAGCCGGTTCCGCCAGCTCATCGAGTCCTCCCCGGACGCGATGCTGATCGTGGACACCGGCGGCCGGATCCAGGCGGCCAACCACCGCACCGAGGCCCTCTTCGGCTACGACCGCGACCATCTGATCGGCCGGGCCGTGGAGGCGCTGCTGCCCGACCAGCCGCTCACCGTCTCGCTGCGCGAATGGGACGACAGCCTGGAGGAACCGGTCGGCCACAGCGTGGAGCTGGTCGGGCGGCGCAGCGACGCCAAGCAGTTCCCCGCCGATGTCAGCATCAGCCCGCTGCGTACGGAGGAGGGCCTGCTCACCGTCCTGACCATCCGCGACATCACCGAGGTGCAGCGCGCCCAGTTCGTCCTGGAGCGCAGCCTGGAACTCCTGGAGGTCACCGACCGCGACCGCCAGGCGCTGCTCAGCCATCTGGTGCACGCCCAGGAGGCCGAGCGCGGCCGGATCGCCGCCGACATCCACGACGACACCATCCAGGTGATCACCGCCGCCAGCCTCCGCCTCCAGCAGCTGCGCCGGCGGCTGCGGGACCCGGACGAGCAGCGGGTGATGGACAAGCTGGACGAGACCCTGAAGCTCTCGCTCAGCCGGCTGCGCCAGCTGATCTTCGACCTGCGGCCGTCCAGCCTGGAGCACGGCTGCCTGGCCGGGGCGCTGCGCGGGCTGCTGGAGCAGATGCGCGCCGAGACCGGTATCACCTACCGGCTGGAGGACCGGCTCACGGCCGGCCCCCCGGCCGAGACGATGGCGCTGATCTACCGGACCGCCCAGGAAGCGCTGGTGAACGTGCGCAAGCACGCCCACGCCAAGACGGTCCACGTGCAGCTGCTCGGGCTCGACGACGGCTGCCTGGTGCGGATCGTCGACGACGGCGAGGGCTACAACCCGCTCGAGGTGGAGTCCCGCCCCGGCCACCTCGGGCTGTCCCTGATCCAGGAGCGGGCCCAGATCGCGGGCGGCTGGTGCCGGATCGAGAGCGAACCCGGCTCCGGCACCACCGTGGAGTTCTGGGTGCCGCTCGGCGCCACCCCGGACGCGCCGCTCTCCACCCCCGACTCCCCCGAAGGGGACCCGCAGCCGTGACCGCACCTCCCGAACTGACGAAGGTGCTGATCGTCGAGGACCACCGGGTGGTGGCCGAGGGGCTGTGGGCCCTGCTGGCCGAGTACGCGGACCTGACGGTGGTCGGCTGGGCCGATTCGGTCGCCGAGACCGTGCCCATGGCCAAGGAGCTGAAGCCCGATGTGGCGCTGGTCGACTTCCGGCTGCCCGACGGCACCGGGGCCGACGCGGCCGGCGGCATCCGGGCCCATGACCCGTCCGTCGCCATCGTGATCCTCAGCGCCGACGCCAGCGACTCGGCGCTGCTGGCCGCCGTGGAGGCGGGCGCCTGCGGCTATCTGCTGAAGTCGGCGAGCGGCGACGAGATCGCGTCCGCCATCCGCTCGGCGGCCGAGGGCGAGACCCTCATCCCGGCCAGCACGCTAGTGGAGGTGCTGGCACGGCACCGCGAGGACGCGCGGTCCACCGCCGAGCAGACCGAGCGCCTGGAGAGCCTGACCCCGCGCGAGCAGGAGATCCTCACGTTGATGAGCCACGGCCTGGACAACCGGGCCGTCGCGGAGCGGCTGAGCATCAGCTACGCCACCGTGCGCACGCATGTGCGCAGGATCCTGGAGAAGCTGGAGGCGCGCTCACAGCTGGAGGCGGTCGCGAAGGCCGCCGAATTCGGCTTCAGGCCCGCGCAGCCGGAGGGACCGGGGGAGTGAGCGACGGGCTGAGGTGACCGGGTGAACCACTGGGTGGTCCGGTGACCAGGTGGACCGGTGAGGGCCGTGGCCCCCTCGCAGGAGGGGGCCGTTTGCGTTCGGCCGTACGGGTGACCGCGGGCGCTCTCCCCCGGACGGATCCCCGTACGGATGGGGGGCGGGACCACCG
>NZ_JAEEAP010000344.1 GCF_016103465.1 Streptomyces sabulosicollis | reverse complement strand
CGCCCGCCCCGGCCGATGACCCCGAGCCCGACTGGAACTACTCCAACCCCGGCTACGTCCTGGCCGGAATGATCATCCAGAAGGTGACCGGGCACCCGTGGCCGGAAGAGGTCCGCGACCGCATCATCCGCCCGCTGGGCCTGACCGGCACCTACGAGCCGGGGGACGACCCACGGATCAAGGCCCCGTACGCCCGTACGTACCAGCGCTTCCCCGGCTCCGGCAGCTGGACGGACACCACCCTGCGGAACGTCTCCTGGGGCGGTGCGGCGGGTTCGCTCATCAGTACCGACCGCGATCTGGACCGGTTCTACACCGCGCTGCTGGGCGGCCGTCTGCTGCCCCCGGCGCAGTTGGCGGAGATGCGCCGGACCGTCCCCGTCGGGCCGGACTTCGAGGTGGCCTTCCCGCACGCCCAGTACGGGCTCGGGATGATGCGGCAGCCGCTCAGCTGCGGCGGCTACCGCTGGGGCCACGGCGGCGACCTCGAAGGGGCCACGGTGCGCACCGGCTTGACCGAGGGCGGGCGGCGCTCGGTGACCATCAGCTCCAGCGGCAAGACCGCCGATGACGAGCAGGTGCTCCGGGCCGAGGGGGTCCTGCAGGGCCTCATCGACCGCGTTCTGTGCGACGGGGTCCGTGGCCGTAAACTCTGACATCTGTTGGAGGCTTCGGGGAGTCACGGCCGTAAGGAGGAGGCCCATGCGGATCGGTGAGCTGTCCCGCCGCACCGGGGTGAGCGAACGACTGCTGCGCTACTACGAGCAGCAGGGCCTCCTCCGGCCCGAGCGGCTGCCCAGCGGCTATCGCGCGTACCACGCGTCCGATGTGGCGGTGGTGCGGCGCATTCGCGCGCTGCTGGCGGCCGGGCTCTCGACGGTGACCATCTCCCAGGTCCTGCCCTGTCTCCGCGACGACGGTGAACACCTCGTGCCCACCTGTCCGGATCTGCTGGGCGAACTGCGGGCCGAGCGGGACCGGATGACCTCGGCCATCGAGGAGCTCGAGCTGTCCCGGTCGCTGCTGGACCGGGTCATCACGGCGGGCCGGACGGCCCTGGGCTGACCGAAGCGGAGCGCGGCCCGGGGGCGGGCGCCGTCCCCGGCCGTCCCCTCGGCGGGGCGCGTTCCCGAGGGGCGGGCGCCGTCCCCGGCCGTCCCCTCGGCGGGGCGCGTTCCCGAGGGGGCGGGCGCCGTCCCCCTCGCGCCCCGCCCTCACCTCAACTGGCGCAGTGTCACGAGGATATGACGCACGGTCCTTGTCCCGGGCGGCCGCAGGACGAGACACTTTCAGCCGCAGTCATGTGTGAGACATGGGATGTCTTGATGTCCTGACGGCATGACGCCGCATGGCGTGATGCCCGACGGCCTCGACGTCCAGATGCCGATGCCTCAACGAGGCAGTCTGAAGGGCAGGCCGTGACCATGGCGTCAGTTCTCCGCACACGTCCCCGCACCAGACCACCACGCTCCCGTACCAGACCGTGGCGGCGCCGCGCCTCCGTGCTCCTCACCGCCGCGGCGCTGGCCCTGATCCCGCTTCCGGTACGGGCCGCGGACACGGACTCCTCCGCGTCCGCGGCCCGCGCCGACTCCGGCTTCGAACAACAGGTCCTCTTCAGGTCTGCCCAGGAACAGGGCTACTCCTGCTTCCGGATCCCGGCGATCGTCAAGGCGAAGGACGGCACCCTGCTGGCCTTCGCCGAGGGCCGGGTCGACAACTGCGGTGACGCCGGGGACATCGATCTGGTCCTCAAGCGCTCCACCGACGGCGGCCGCACCTGGGGCCCGCTCCAGGTGGTCAACGAAGGCGCCGGTGACACCCACGGCAACCCCGCGCCCATCGTGGACCAGCGCACCGGCCGCATCGTGCTCGCCAGCACCTACAACACCGGCCGCGACGACTCCCAGAGCTGTGATGTCCCCTGTGACCGCTCCCCCCACCTCCAGTACAGCGACGACAACGGCGCCACCTGGTCGGCACCGCGCGATCTCAGCTCCTCGCTGATGCCGGCCCAGTGGAACTCCTGGTACGCGACCGGGCCCGTCCACGGCATCCAGCTCCAGCGCGGCCGCCACAAGGGCCGGCTGGTCTTCACCCTCAACACCGAGAGCTACAGCGGCGGCCGCATCACCGACAACCACGCCGCGCTCGCCTACAGCGACGACGGCGGCGACCGCTGGCGCATCGGCGCGGTGGACAGCTACCCGCTCGCGGAGGACGGCACCTTCCGCCAGAAGCCGTCCGAGATGACGCTGGTGGAGCGCGCCGACGGATCGATCTACGTCAACGGGCGGGAGCAGGACGGCACCGATCTCGGCCACCGCGACTACGCCATCAGCCGGGACGGCGGCCAGAGCTTCTCCGCGCCCTTCCGCACCATCCCCGATCTGCCCACCCCCCAGGTGCAGGGTTCGATCCTGCGGCTGCGCGACCCGGCCCGCGACGGCTACAGCCGGCTGCTCTTCTCCGCCCCCGCCGACCCCGACCGCCGACGCACCATGATGGTCCGCTCTTCCTGGGACGAGGCCCGCACCTGGGACGGCGTCGACCGCGGCAAGGTCGTCACCACCGACTGGTCCGGCTACTCCGACATGGTCGCGGTCTCCCGCGACACGGTGGGCCTGCTGTACGAGGGCGGTGCGGTGGACGCCCGTGACGAGATCCGCTTCGCCCGCTTCACCGAGGACTGGCTGGGCTCCCGCCAGGCGCCCTCCCCCACCACCGACGACCGCGCCCCCGGAGCCCGTTCCGCGACCGTGCTCGGCGGCGCGGCCCAGCGCGACGACGGCCGCTTCGGCGGCGCGCTGTCCTTCGACGGCACGGACGACGCCGTACGGGTCCCGTACCGGAACGCCCTGCCGCTGGGCGCCCGAGACTTCACCGTGAGCCTGTGGTTCCGCTACTCGGCGGCCTCCGGGCAGCACCCGTTCCTGTGGATGGGCGGGATCGGCAACAAGCAGCCGCAGGTCTGGCTGCGCGGTGAACCCGGGAGCAACCGGATCCGGGCGCTGATGACCACGGTCAACGGCTTCGCCACCTTCACCAGCGCCTCGGTCTCCACCGACGCCGCGTACAACGACGGGCAGTGGCACCACCTCGCCCTGGTGCGCAGCGGCGGACGGCTCTCCCTCACCGTGGACGGCGGCACCGCGGTCACCGCTCCCGACGCCCCGGGCACCGTGAGCCGCACCGCGCCCTTCGGCCTCCACCTCGGCCAGGCCGTGGACAGCCGCTCCCATATGACGGGCGATCTCGATGAGTTCCGCCTGTACGCCCGCGCCCTGTCCGACACCGAACTGCGCCGTGTCCGCGAGTTCAACGCCCCGCTCGACGGCCCCCGCTCCGGCGCCCTCGTCCGCCTCCCGCTGGACCGCGTGCGGTCAGCCCACCCGTAGACGACTAGACGACACAGAACTCATTGCCCTCCGGGTCCTGGAGCACCACCCCGTAGTGCTCCATCTCCGGCTCGTCCATGATCCGCAGGACCGTGGCTCCGGCCTCCTTCAGCCGGTCCACGGTCGCGGTGACCCGCTCGGTGCGGACCGCGAGCGGCACACCCCGCCCACCGCCCACCTTCAGATCGAGGTGCAGCCGGTTCTTGGTGACCTTCGGCTCCGGAACCTGCTGGAACCACACCCTCGGACCCTGCCCCTCCGGATCCACGATGGACTCCGGCATCTCCCCGGCACCGGGGGGCAGCTCCTCCGCGGGCACGCCCCTGTCCGCCCAGTACTCCCGCCAGGTGGCGTGGCCGCCGGGCGGGGGCTCGGGCACATAGCCCAGGGCCTCGGCCCAGAAGGCCACCATCCGGCGTGGCTCGGCACAGTCGATGGTCAGCTGCAGCGTGAGCTTCGTCATGGCCGAAAGCCTCCCAGAGGGGTCTGACAACGAACCCGGCCGCGACGCGTCCCGCTAGGGTGTGCGGCCGTGACCGAAACCGACTTCCTGCACGCCACCCGGGCGTCCTACGACGCCATGGCCATTGACTACGACGAGCAGTTCCGCGATGAACTGGCGGCCCAGACGCTGGAGCGGGCGGTGTTCGCCGGGTTCGCCGAGCTGGTACGGAACGCCGGGGGCGGACCGGTGGCCGACGTGGGCAGCGGGCCGGGCCGGGTGACCGCGCACCTCCACAGCCTGGGGCTGTCCGTGTACGGGATCGACCTGTCGCCGCGGATGGTGGAGCTGGCCCGGCGGGAGCATCCCGGACTGCGGTTCGAGGAGGGGTCGATGCTGGACCTGGACATCCCGGACGGCACCCTCGCCGCCGTGGTGGCGTGGTACTCGACGATCCACGTTCCGCAGGAGCGGCTGCCGGATGTGTTCGCCGAGTTCCACCGGGTGCTGGCGCCCGGTGGATACGCGCTGGTGGGCTTCCAGGTGGGCGATGAGCAACGCGTCTACACGGAGGCGTTCGGCCATGAGGTGTCGCTGACCTTCCGCCGGTGGCAGCCAGACCGGATCGCCGAGTTGCTGGCCGCGGCCGGACTGCCGGTCCACGCCCGGACCGTCCGTGAACCGGAGCGCTGGGAACCCACCCCGCAGGCGTCCCTCATCGCCCGCAAGCCGCTGTCGCCCGCAAGCGACCAGGCCGCCGGCGACCAGGCCGCCGGGGACCAGGCCGCCACGAGCTGAGGTCAGACGCGGGTCAGCGCGGCGGCGTCCGCGCTGTCCGCATCAGCCTGGGCCTCGGGCCGGTTCCCGGCCCCCGTCACCGCCACCGCCGCCTCCGGCGCCCGCGCCGCGAAGCGGCGGGCCAGCACCGCGCAGACCATCAGCTGCATCTGGTGGAAGAGCATCAGCGGCAGCACCGCCAGGCTCGCCTGGGCGCCGAAGAGCACGCTCGCCATCGGCAGCCCGGCGGCCAGGCTCTTCTTCGACCCCGCGAACACGATCGTGATCCGGTCCTCGCGGACGAAGCCCAGCTTCCGCGAGCCGTACGAGGTGAGCGTGAGCATCACCGTGAGCAGGACCGCCTCGACGCCGAGCAGGATCGCCAGCCGCGCCGGGGTCATCTGGTGCCAGATGCCCCGGACCATGCCCTCGCTGAACGCCGCGTAGACCACGAGCAGCACCGAGCCCCGGTCGACCAGCCGCAGCACCGCCCGATGGCGCGCGATGAAGCCGCCGATCCAGCGGCGCAGCAGCTGACCGGCGAGGAAGGGCGCCAGCAGCTGCAGCCCGATCTTGATCATCGAGTCGGCCGAGAAGCCGCCGCCGCTGCCGCCCAGCAACAGCGCGGCCAGCACCGGGGTGACCACCACGCCGACCAGGCTGGAGAAGGAGCCCGCGCAGATCGCGGCGGCCACATTGCCCCGGGCGATCGAGGTGAAGGCGATGGAGGACTGGACCGTGGAGGGCACCAGGCACAGGAAGAGCAGCCCGGTGTAGAGGGGGTGTGTCAGCACGTACGGCACCAGGCCGCGCGCCGCCAGGCCGAGGACCGGGAAGACGACGAAGGTGCACACCAGCACGGTCAGGTGGAGCCGCCAGTGGCGCACCCCGTCCAGCGCCTCACGGGTGGAGAGCCGGGCGCCGTAGAGAAAGAAGAGGAAGGCGACCGCGACCGTGGTGGCCCCGTCGGTGATGGTGGCGGCCCGGCCGCTGACCGGGAGCAGCACGGCGAGCGCCACGGTGCCGATGAGTCCGAGGATGAAGCCGTCCAGGGGGAGCCAGGAGGGAAGCGCGGGAAGTGCGATCTTGCGGACGTGCGGGCGGTGCGGCATGCGTTCTCTTTCTCGCCTGGCGTGGACACGGACGGGCCCCGTCCATGGTGCTCCCGATCAAGGCCATCGGGAATCCCGCATACCGCTCTGACTGTCATCGCGTTCCGTGATGACCCCCGCGTACAGTGGCCCCATGTACGACCCCGCCCAGCTCCGTACGTTCCTCGCGGTGTCCCAGACCCTCAGCTTCACCCAGGCCGCCGACCGCCTCGGAGTGCGGCAGTCCACCGTCAGCCAACAGGTGCGCAAGCTGGAGGCGGCCGTGGGGCGGCAGCTGTTCGCCCGCGACACCCACGGGGTCGAGCTGACCGAGGACGGCGAGGCGATGCTGGGGTTCGCCCGCTCCATCCTGGAGGCGAACGAGCGGGCGGCGAGCTGGTTCCGCGGCACCCGGCTGCGCGGCCGGCTGCGCTTCGGCGCCTCGGAGGACTTCGTGGTGACCCGGCTGCCGGAGATCCTGGAGGGGTTCCGCCGCGACCACCCCGAGGTGGACCTGGAGCTCACCGTGGAGCTGTCGGGCACCCTGCACGAGCGGCTGGAGGCGGGCAAGCTGGACCTGGTCCTGGCCAAGCGGTCGGAGGACCGGCCGGGCGGGCAGCTGGTGTGGCGGGACCGGCTGGTGTGGATCGGCGCCGAGCGGCTGCGGCTGGATCCGGACCGTCCACTCCCCCTGATCGTCTTTCCGCCGCCGGGACTGACCCGGGCCCGGGCGCTGGATGTGCTGGAGCGACACGGCAGGTCATGGCGGATCGTGTGCACCAGCGGCAGTCTCAACGGCCTGGTCGCGGCGGCCCGCGCCGGGCTCGGGGTGATGGCCCACACCCATGGCCTGATTCCGCCGGGCCTGGCACCGGTCCCCGAACGGGCCGGGCTGCCCGACCTCGGCCCGGTGGATTTCGTACTGTTGTACGGAAGACGTCGGCAGGAGGGCGCCTCGCACGCCGCCGCGGAGCGACTCGCCGCCGCGATCCTCGCGGGGCCTGTGCCACGATCGGAGAGATTTCGTGCAGAAGACCGTTACATATGAGCCACACACGCGGCGCATAGGACCAGACTCCACGCAATCCGCCCTCGTCGGCGCCTGATTGATACCCTTTCACCTCACTGTCCGCCCGGCATTCCGTACGTTCCGGGCACAAAACACCTCTCCCGCATCGGGGGCCGGATCGGGTACGGTCGCGGCGCTGTGCCCAGCGGCTTCAAGGAGCAGGTATTGCGCGAGTTCACCGTCCCCCCGTTGGCGACGCCGCCTCAGGCCGGAGGACTGGCGGACGCCGTCTTCGACCATGCGGCCTCCGACCCCGACCGGGTGGCGCTGGCGCGCAAGACGGCGGACTGCCACTGGCAGGACGTGACCGCGAGCCGGTTCCGGGACGAGGTGATGGCGCTCGCCAAGGGCCTGCTGGCCCAGGGTGTCCGATTCGGCGACCGCGTCGCCATCATGTCCCCCACCCGCTACGAATGGACGCTCTTCGACTTCGCCCTGTGGACCGTCGGCGCCCAGAGCGTCCCGCTGTACCCCACCTCCTCCGCCGAGCAGGTCTGCTGGATGCTGCACGACGCGGGGGTTTCCGCCTGTGTGGTGGAGCACGAGGACCACGCGATGACGGTCGGCTCGGTGGTCGGCCGGCTGCCGCATCTGCGGAAGCTGTGGCAGCTGGACGCGGGGGCGCTGGAGGAGCTGCTGGCGGCCGGGGAGTCCGTCGAGGACGATCTGGTGGAACGGCACCGGCTGGCCGTGACCCCCGAGCAGCCCGCGACCATCATCTACACCTCGGGCACCACCGGCCGCCCCAAGGGCTGCGTGATCACCCACGCCAATCTGATGACCGAATGCGACAACATCGTCGAGCGGTACGAGGAAGCCTTCCACTCCAAGCGGGGCGACGAGGCCGCCACCCTGCTCTTCCTGCCGCTCGCCCATGTCTTCGGCCGGATGGTGGAGGTCGCCGCCATCCGCGGCAAGGTCAAGCTCGGGCACCAGCCCAAGCTCTCGGCCGCCGCGCTGCTGCCCGATCTGAAGACCTTCCGGCCGACCTTCATCCTCGCGGTGCCGTACATCTTCGAGAAGGTGTTCGCGGCGGCGCGCCGCAAGGCCGAGACGGAGGGCAAGCTGGGGGTGTTCGAGAAGGCGGTCGACGTGGCGGTGCGGTACGCGGAGGCGCAGGAGGCCAAGGCGTTCGGCACCGGGCCGGGCCCGGGCGCCGCGCTGCGGGTGCAGCACCAGTTCTTCGAGAAGGCCGTCTACGGCAAGGTGCGCGCCGCGATGGGCGGCCGGGTGCGGCACGCGATGTCCGGCGGTTCGGGCATGGAGCGGCGGCTCGGACTGTTCTTCGCGGGCGCCGGCGTCATCATCTACGAGGGCTACGGCCTCACCGAGTCCACCGCCGCCGCCACCGCCAACCCTCCCGAACAGACCCGCTTCGGCACGGTCGGCGTGCCGATCCCCGGCACAACCGTGCACATCGCGGACGACGGCGAGGTGTGGGTGCGCGGCGGCCAGGTCTTCGAGGGCTACCTCGGCGATCCCAAGGCGACCGACGCGGTGCTGCGCGACGGCTGGCTGGCCACCGGCGATCTGGGCACGCTCGATGACGAGGGCTATCTGACCATCACCGGGCGGAAGAAGGAGGTCCTGGTGACCTCCGGGGGCAAGACCGTCTCCCCGGTGGGCCTGGAGGAGCGGGTGCGGGGGCATCCGCTGGTGGCCCAGTGCATCGTGGTGGGCAATGACCGCCCGTATGTCGCGGCGCTGGTCACCCTGGACTCGGAGGCGGTCGCGCACTGGCTGACGATGCGCGGCAAGCCGGAGCTGCCGCCGGGCGAGCTGGTCCGGGACCCCGATCTGGAGACCGAGATCCGGCGTGCGGTGGTCGCGGCGAACACCACCGTTTCCCAGGCGGAGTCGATTCGTACCTTCCGGATACTTGCCGCGCAGTTCTCCGAGGAGCATGGTCTGCTGACGCCGTCGCTGAAGCTGAAGCGAAAGGCCATCGAACAGGCGTACGCCGTCGAGGTCGAGGCGCTGTACCACACCTGAGCCGCGAAGGGGGCACGAAATGATCGATGTCATTCTCCCCGAACTTCCCGAACGCGAACTGGCCCTGCTGTCCGAGGAGACACCCCAGCCCAGCGGCCCGAGGCTGGCCGGACGGGTGGTCCTGGGCGGGCCGGTGGCCTTACCGGTCACGGCCGAGCTCGTCGGATCGGATCCGGAACTGCTGGACTTCCTGCGCGCCGAGGCGGCCAACGCCGTCTACCACCTGGTACATCTGTCGGTGACCTGCGCCCGGGACGCGCCGGACCCCGCCCTGCACTCGGTCAACCTCGATGTCAGCCTCACGGCGGAACCGGTGCGGCGGGGCACCACGGTCTTCCAGCCGGTGGCCTGGTCCATGACCCCGCGCCAGCTCACCGCCGAGGTGCGGGCGCCGGAGCCCGCGGCCCACCTCGGCCCGCGGCTCGGGTTCCACGACGGCGGCGGCACCGCGTACGGCGAGCGGATCTGCCTGGAGGCGCGGCGCGAGCTGCGCTCCGACCCGGGCTGGGAGATCCGTCACACCTCCGCGGCGCGCATCGGCGGGACGTACCGGCTGGCCATGGTGGTGCGGGCACCGCGCGGGGCGGTGAGCCGGGCGGCGGTCGCGGTGGGCGCCACGGTGCGCGAGGGGCACACCCTGCACCGCTTCCGGGAGGAGCTCGAGGAGCCGCTGCGCCTGGCCGCGCTCCAGTAGGGACGGTAAACGGGGGGGGCACACAGGGTTGCGAGCACGGGCGAGGAGCGACGGGACACGGTGGACGGCCAGGACGGGGACGGGCATCCGGCGCTGACGACCGAGGAGATCGGGGAGTTGACCCGGGTCTTCCCGCCCGGCCCGTCCGCCGTGGCGCTGCTGCGCAGGGCGGGCTTCCCCGGCGAGCACATACCGGTGGCCGCCGCCACCACCGCCCGGGAGTTCTGGTCCGCGGTGGCCGGGGCGGTCGCCGCGGGCCGGGTCGCGGACGGCAGGCTGCGCGTCCTGGCCGCCGCCTGTGTCAGCTATCCGCACAACGAGGTGTTCCGCGCCGCCTTACGGGAGCGGCCGGGCGGGGGCGGGGTCCGGCGGGGG
>NZ_JAEEAP010000343.1 GCF_016103465.1 Streptomyces sabulosicollis | reverse complement strand
GGCGGGACAGCTGGGGGTGGGTCTCGCGCACCGCGTCCCAGTAGCAGGCCAGCCGCTGATTGGCCTGGTCGACGACGGCCTGGGCATGCGACCGGCACCGGTCCACACTGGTGCGCCACTGGCCCACCCAGTGGCCGTACCGCGCGAGCGCCGCCGGCCGGGGGTCCTCGCGGACGTCGTACTGAGTGACCACCCGCACCGACTCCGCGTGCAACCTGCTGAGCAGGGCGTGCTCCCGTCCGATGAGGGCGGCGCGCATCTGCTCGGTGGCCCGGCGGACGCCGGTGCGCACCTCCATCACATACGGGGTGATCAGCAGCTCGGGAGCCGGAGGCCCGATGGGCGGCGGCGGCATCTCACCCCGCCCCTCCTCGGGCGGCGCCGGGAGCGGGACGCGGGGGACACCGCGGGCGCCGTCGCGCCTGCCCCGCCGGCGGGCCGCGAAGCGGGCGGTACGGCCGAGCCTTCCCCGGCGCACCACCCCGTTGACACTGTCAGTTGTGATCATGGAAATGGATCCCCCGATTTCCCCGGTGCGGGAATTCCCGCTCCGGACAGCCGCATTGCGGACAGTGAAATTCCGCTTTCTCCCGCAAAGGGTTCGCAGCCGATGTGGATGACGATGACGTGGCCGATGCCGATGTCGATGCCGATGTCGATGTCGATGCGGCCGATGTCGATGACGTTGTCGTTGCCGTTGTCGATTCGATTCCCTGTCAGACCGTATCGATGAGGTCGTACCCGGGAATGCTCCCCATAGGACACGATCCTGAAAACGCCCGGAAGTCGACCGGAGCACGCCCTCGTCGATGCCTGACGCCGGGTCATACTGGAACGGTTCCGGGGCCACGCCTCTTTGATGATGAATCTCGGAACACGATCTCGGGGGAAGGGGAGATGGGTCGGTGGAGAACGTTCCAGAGGGCGCGGAGCCCACGCTCCGGATCAGTCAGACGCACTTTCCGGTGGAGACCCTGGGCCCGGGGCGGCGCCTGGGCATCTGGTCCCAGGGGTGCGGGCTGGCCTGCGCCGGCTGCATGTCCCGGCACACCTGGGACCCGCTGGGCGGCACCTCCCGTACGGTCCCGTCCCTGCTCGGGCTGTGGCGCGAGGCGTTGGCCCGGGGCGCCGACGGGCTGACGGTCAGCGGCGGTGAGCCGCTCGACCAGCCCGCCGCCCTCGAGGCCCTGCTGGCCGGGGCGGTGCGGGCCCGTGCGGAGGCGGTGGCGCCGGGCGGACCGGCGGCGGGCCGCGAGATCGACATCCTCCTGTACACGGGATACGAGGAGGACGAAGTGGAAGCCGACGCGGCGCGCTCCGCCGCCGTCCGCCACGCCGATGTGCTGGTGACCGGGCGCTTCCGGGCGGCCGAGCCCACCGCCCTGGTGTGGCGGGGGTCGGCGAACCAGCGCATGCGGCCGCGTACGGCGCGGGGGCGGGCGCGTTACCAGGAGCATCTGGCCCGGACGGAGAGCGGGCCGCGTCTGCAGGTGGTCGAGGGGGACGACGATGTGCGGCTCTACGGAGTGCCGCGGCGCGGCCAACTGGCCGCGCTGGAGCGTCGGCTGCGGCGGGCGGGGATCGCCCTCACCGACGCGAGCTGGCACCCCTGAACGGGGTCACCCGCCCGGTCGGCATGGTGCGCGGTGGGCCGGTCGGCATGGGGCATGGTGGACCGGTCGGCGCCGCGTGCGGCGGACCAGTCGGCACGGTGCGCGGCGGGCCCGGCGGCTGTGGCCGGGGCGGCCGTGGATCGGGTGGCCGTGGCCGGATCGGGTGGTGTCCCGGCGGCTGTGGCCTCGGCCGCCGGGGCCCGGGCGGGGGTTGGCCCGGCCGCCGTGGCCGGGGCGGGTGTTGCCCCGGAGGCCCTGGCCAGGGCGGCTGTGGCTGCGGCCGCTGTGTGTCCGGTCGGCGGGGTCACAGCGCGCCGACGGCCTCGGCGAGCTCCCGGCTGCGGACCACCAGATGCACCCGCCAGCGGGCGTCCCGGGCGAGTTCATCGCGGATCGCCCAGCGCAGCCAGGTCGCGCTGACCGCCGGTGCCAGCCCGCCGCGGCCCGCGCCGAGCAGCGGAAAGCAGATGGAGGACAGGGCGGGCTCGTAGCGGTCGCGCTCGGCGCGGGCGAGCGCGAAGCACGCGCTGACCGCGCGGGCGATGCTCTCCGGGCGGACCTCGTACGTATCGTCCAGCGGTGTGGCCACCGCGGCGTGGTAGATCCGCCGGACGCCGCGCGCGGCGAGCGCTCCCGGCGAGGTGGGCACCACCGTGCCCGGCCGGATCGGCAGCCCGGGGCGGCCGTGGGCGCGCAGCCACGCGGCCAGTTCGCGGGCGAGCACATCGTCGACGATCTCCCCGGCGGGGTCGCGTACGGCGGCGGCCAGCCGCAGCGCGCCGGAGACGGTGGGGCGGAAGGTCTTGGACATCTCCAAGTAGACGTTCTCCGAGGAGACCAGCACCTCGATGTCCCGCAGCAGTTCGATGGGGGAGACGTGCAGGGTGAACGTGGACCGCGCGTCCACCGGCACGCTGTCGACCCGCAGCGGAGGATCCTGGCTGACCTGTCCGGTCCGTTCGGTCCGTCCGGCCCGTTCGGTCCGTTCGGCCCGTCCGCTCCATCCAATCCGTCCGCTCCGGTCAATCTGTTCGGTCCGGCCGCTCCTCGCGAGCGTGCCCTGCCCGGCAGCCCCCGCTCCACCGGGCACCTGTGCCCCGGCGCCCGGTCCGGGGCTCCCTCCCGTCGAGCCCGGTGCGCCGGGAGAGCGCGGCGGTTCCCGCAGAATGGTCAGCACGGCCTCGGCGAGCTGCTGGATGACCTGCGGTTCCTGGTGCTTGCGGAACCGCTCCGGGGTGACTCCGTACACGGCGGCGGCCGTCTTGCGGCGGTCATGGGCGGGCGCGCCCCGGCGGTCGGGGAGCAGCCCGAAGGTGTGGGCCGCGGACCGGCCGAGCAGATCGCGCTCGCCGAGCCGTCGTACCGCCTCCTTGAGCAGCGCCTCGATACCGGCCGGGGCGTCGTCGGAGCCATTGCAGAAGCCACCCGCCACGGCCGCGGCGCGCAGCGCCGGCCGATCGATTCTGCGTAGATCCGGCAGTCCGGGCCTGCGTATGCCTTTGAGTTCTTCCAGGAGTTGATCGTATGTGGGCAAATTTGATTCGAATGGCTCCTGACTCATGGTCACCAGGCTAGCGACCGGCCGAGAAAGAGGAAATCGGTCTTCCGGCGGCCGTTCCCTGCCGGGCTTTGTGCCACCGGTAATTCAGGCCGCGCTGGAACAGATTTCCGATTTCCGGGGTTCCGCTTTCTTGATCCACGGCCCGACGGCCCCCGGCCGCCGCCGACGCCGCATGAAATCCGACAACGCCTGCCCGTTCACGAGGTGACCTTTGTGACCCATCCGCACGAGCAACCGCCCCCCACGGAATCCGAGGACGACGAGGAGTACGACGCGGAGTACGGAGTTCACGGGGACGACGAGCAATACGCGGCCCACGGGGGCCGCGAGGCCCACGGGCGACATGGTGCCCACGGGCGACACGAGGACCGCAGGGATCACGAGGACCACAGGGACCACGAGGGCCACGGGGAGCCCGAAGGGCGGCGGCGTGCGCACGACGCCGGGCCGCCGCCCACCGAACACGAGGAGCCACCCCCGTCGGCCGCCGCCACATCGGCCGGGCCCACCGAGGACGAGATTCCCCCGGCGGCGTCCGCGCGGGCCGCGGACGGGGGTCGCGACCTGCGCGGGGACACCGGAGCGCTGCCGGTCTCGCTGCGCGGCCGGTTCCGCCTGAGGGCCGTGCTGCGCCGCCCCGACCATCCGCACCAGGCGGCCGTCTACCGCGTCGAGGACGACCGAGGCAGCCACATCCTCAAGTGGTACCACCGCGGCCACGCCCCGGACCGCCGGGTGTGGGAGCCGCTGCGGGACCGCCCGCGCCGCCACCTCACCCACTTCACCGAGACCAGCGACACCGGCGCCGACGGCCACCCGTACGACCTGGCGCCCTCCTACGGCGAGACCGACCTGGCCGGATATCTGAGGGACAACCCGGGCCCGGCCGACCCGGTGCTCATCCACAGCGTCGTACGGCAGGTGCACGAGGCCCTCACCACCCTGCACGAACTGAACATCGTGCACCGGGACATCAGCCCCGCCAACATCGTGCTCGGCAGCCTCGACCCGGCCGCCCCGGACCTCGTCCTGGTGGACTTCGCCGTCTCCGCCCACGAACCCGCCGAGCGCTACACCCGGGACGAGCGCTGGGTCGGCACCGCCCTCTATATGTCCCCGCAGGCGTCGCTGCGCCACCAGCTGATCCACCCGCCCGCCGACTGGTGGTCGCTCGGCATGATCGTCGCCGAGATGGCCGGTGGACGCCACCCCATCCGGTTCACCGACAACGACTTCGTCCGGGAGGAGATCAGCTCCCGCGCCCCGGACCTGTCGCTGGTCACCGACCACCGGCTGCGGCTGCTGTGCCGGGGGCTGCTCACCCGCGACCCCGACCACCGCTGGGGTACCGACGAGGTGGCGCAGTGGCTGGTGGGCGGTTCGCCGCCGGTCGCCCCCTGGGAGGCGGGCGCGGCCCCCGGCGCCTCGGACCCGGCGGACGCCCCGGACATCGAGCCGTTCGCCTTCCTCGACGAGCGGTACACCCGGCCGAAGCAGCTGGCCAGGGCGTTCAGCGAGAACTGGCGGCCCGCCCGGCAGCTCCTCTCCCGGCGGCGCGGACGCGGCGAACTCACCCGCTGGCTCCGGCAGTTCGAGGGGGCACCGGGCCGCGACGCCGAGGAGCTGACGGCGCTGCTCGGCCTCCTGGAGCCGCATCACCCCGCGGCGCCGCAGCGTGAGCCCAAGCCGGTCACCATGGTGCGGCTGATCTCCTGGCTCGGCCCCACCCTCGACGCGTCCTACCGCGGAGTGCCACTGGACCACGCGGGGCTGGGCGATCTGCTGCGGGAGGCCGGGCGCGGCGATGAGTTCGCCCTCTCCGTCGTGGCGGACCTGCGGGACCACACCATCCTGCCGCTGCTGGACTCACGGCCCGGCGGCGAAGGGCTCGCCGAGGTGCAGCAGCGCTGGCTGACCGCGCGCTCCCGCTGGCAGCACACCGTGGACGAGGTGCTCCACGCGTCGCCCTGGCTGCGCGAGCGCCGCGCCGAGGTGCGTGCCGCCACCCGGCTCGACCGCTCCCGGCTCGCCGCACTCCTCTCGCTCGCCGCGGCCCCCACCGCCCACCGGCGCAGGCTCCAGGAGCGGACCGCCCGTGTCCAGCGAGCGCTGCCGCAGCCGGTGGCCTGGTACGGGCGGCTGGTACGCGACCCCGACGACCTGGTGCGGCTGCAACTGGCCGAGTGGCTGGCCGGATTCGCCGAGCAGGAGTCCGCGGAGGCGCAAGGGCGGCTCGACGGCGAGCGAGCCCTCCTCCGCCAGGAGCGCGACCTGGACGTGGCCACGTTGTGGGTGCGCAGACAGGACATGCTGCCCACGCTCGGCTGGGCCCTCGGCGGAGCCGTCGGCCTCGTCTTCCCGTGGATCTTCGTGATCGGCCTCGGCGATCTGACCGGATGGCCCGCCCAGCGCGCGGTGCTGACGGCGTGGATGCTGGCCGTCCCGGCGGCCGCCGCCGTCCTGGCCCTGGAGCTGTGGACGGCCTGTCGCATCGGCAGCCCCGGCTACCATCCGGACCGTTCCCTGGCCGGGTTGCTGATCGACCGCGCGCTGCCCGTGGCCCGGTTCGTCCGCCGCCCCGGCTCGCGCTTCCCCGTCCGGGGCCTGCTGATCCTCCCGGCCATCGCCCTGTTGTGGGCCTCCGTCGCCTACGCCCCCTGGGTGTGGCCGGTGGCCACGGTGGCCGTTCTTCTCTGGTGGACCTGGCACCGTACGCGGTGCTGGCGCCGCTATGTGGCGGAGCTGCGCGGCCGGGACGACCGGGCCCGCCCGGGCCGGCCGAGGGCGGCCGCTCCGCCGACGTCAGGGAGTGTCACATGAGTTCAGGACAGGCGATCCCCAGCATCGGCGAGGTGATGCCGGATGTGTACTTCCCCCGGCCGCCGGCCGCCGAGACCATCCAGCACACCGTCCAGAACACGGTGCGGGACACGATGCACGACACCGTCCAGACCGTTCAGAACACCGGGGTTCCGCACCACACGGTCCAGGGGACCGGGCTGCCGGACCACATCGGCACCGGCGTCGGCCAGCACATCGGCGACGCCGCGCAGAACGCCGGCGGCCACGCGCTGCACGCCGCCATGGACCAGCTGCACGATCTGATGGTGCCCGCCCTGATCGGCCTCGGCTCGCTCAGCGGGGCGCTGCTCGTCGGCCGCGCCACCATGGCCGGGGCGCAGGTGCTCGCGGCCGCCGCCATCCGCGCCGCCGAGCACCAGGCCGAGCTGAGGCAGCGGCAGTTGGACGCCCGGCAGGCCGCCGAGTGCTGGCGGGACGCCGCGTTCGCCGCCGTCCGGGCCAACGCCCGCATCGACACGTTGCGCGCGCGGATCCGGCGGGCCGCCGCGGCCGCCGGGCCCGACGGGCCGCCGGAGCCACCCGACCTGCCGCCGCCGCTGGCCCTGACCGGCATGAGCCTGGACGAGGTGTGGCGACGGCTGGCCGACACCGACCGCCGGCTGCGCCACGCGGAGGCCGCGTACGCACGGGCCACCATGGAGGCCGCCGCCCGCCCGGTGGCCGGAGCGCACCCCGCGGACTCCGGTTGGCACGCCACCCTGCGCGCCCGCCGCCGTAAGGCGCTGGAGGCGTACGAGGGGGCTGCCACCGAAACCGAGGCGCGCGGTGCGCTGCCGCAGCCGCCGCCCGCCGCCACCGCGGCACCGAGCGAGGAGGAAGTGCTGCGGCTGGGCGCGGACCTGCTGGCCATGCTGCCGCGGAACGTGGCGATGGCCGACTACCGGCTGATGGAGGAGAAGGTCACCGTCGCCGCGGAAGTGGCCGGCCGGCGGCCCGCGGCCGCCAAGCGCCATCTGCGGGAGGCCGCCCGGTTCGCCGAACGGGTCACGCGCGACGCCGAGCGGCGGCAGGAGACCGAGGAGTGGGCCGCCCAGCAGCTCGCCTTCCTCCGCGCCGGCCACCCCGGTACCCCCGTTCCGCTGCCCGACGCCGGGGCGGAGATCGCCCTGCTGGAGCGCTTCCTCCACCAGGGCGGGACGCTGGAGGAGACCGAGCGCGTCCGTGTCGCGGCCCGTGTCGGCGAGCGGGTCGACGCGTATCAGCGGATGTACGCCGCGGAGGTGATCCGCGCGGCGGTCCAGCGGTCGGAGCCCGAGACGGCCGGATACTCCACGTCCGGTGCGGTGCAGTTCATCGACTGGACCCCGCCGGGCTGGGGCGACGACCACTGGCTCCGCATCAGCGTGGACGCCGGGGGCACCGCGCGGGTCTCCACCATGCACCGGGAGCGCGATCCCGCCGAGGAGACCGACGACGATCTGGACCTCGACTGGCAGCGGTGCGTCGAGGCCCCCGACCAGCTGCGGGAGCTGCGGAGGCTGGCCGAACGGGCCGGGCTCAGCGTGCCGTTCACCTTCGACGAGCCACCCGCGCGTCCGGTCCCGCGCACGGCGGCCCGGCCCGCCCATGACCACCGCACCGGACCCAAGGTGCGCCACCGTGACCAGGAGAGGCAGTCATGACCGAGGCAGCCATGTCCCCGGGCCGCGCGGACCGCAGCCTCCCGGCCTTCGCCGAGGAGCTGGTCGGCACGCTCAGCGTGCACTCCCAGTACGTCCTGCACGGCAGCATCCGGGACATCCACCTCGTCCGCCACGACAAGGACCCCGACGAGGGCGGCCCCGAGCGGACGTACGACGCCCACCACACCCTCACCGAGGTGCTGTGGAACGCCCTGTGGCAGGAGGGATACGAGGCGCTGATCCGCTTCGACATCGCCGACGGCTTCACCGTCGTCGCGGGCCCGGCGGCCAAGGAGGTCCGCGAGCTGCTGCAGGGGCGGGACGCCTCCGGGCCCGGGCGCGCCCGGCGCGCCGACGCCTCCGTCCACCTGGCCGACGCCGAGCGGACCCTGCGCGACATCGTCACCGGCTGGAAGCAGCCGGGACGGCAGCCGAAGACACCGGACGGCCGCCCCCGCCCGGACACCACACAGCGCCAACAGCCCTACCGGGTGGTGCTGCTGATCGACTACGCCGCCCGGATCCCCACCGATGTCACCCGGCTCAGCGATCCGGAGCGGGACTTCTTCCTCACCTGCCTGAAGCTGGCCGAGGACGCCCGGCCGATTCCCTCCCCGGGCAGCGGACGGCGGCTGTTCAACCCCGTGATCTGGCTCGCCGACGGGGAGCGCGACGTGCCCACCTGGCTGGTCGCGGGCAGCGAACGGGTCCGTACGATCGGCATCCCGCTGCCCGACCTGGGCGGCAGGCGGCGCATGGCCGAGCTGCTGGCCGCGGAGCACACCGCCGCGACCGCGCCCGGCCACGACGGGGACGACGGACCGGTGCGGCTCGGCAAGCGAAGGCAGCCGGACGAGCACGACCTCGACACCTTCGCCCGCGCCACCGCCGGGCTGACCCTGCGCGCGATGCGGGAGAGCGCCCGGATGGCGCTCGACCGCGGGCTGTCGTTCGCCGAGATGCGGGACGCGGTCCGGGTCTACCAGCTCGGCGTCAAGGACAACCCGTGGCAGGCGGACTACATCCGCGAGCAGATCAAGAAGGGCGAGGCGGATCTGCGGGCACGGGTGAAGGGCCAGGAGAAGGCGGTCGGCAAGACCCTCGACATCCTCAAGCGCGCCGCGCTCGGCCTGTCCGGCGCCCAGGCGTCCCACCCGGGCAGCCGGCCGCGCGGTGTGCTGTTCTTCGCCGGGCCGACCGGCACCGGCAAGACCGAGCTGGCCAAGTCGGTGGCCAAGCTGTTGTTCGGCACCGAGGACGCCTGTCTGCGCTTCGACATGAGCGAGTTCTCCGCACCGCATTCGGTGGACCGGCTGCTCGGCGCGCCGCCGGGATACGTGGGCTACGAGGCGGGTGGCGAGCTCACCACGGCGGTGCGCAACGACCCCTTCCGGGCGGTGCTGTTCGACGAGATCGACAAGGCCGACAAGGGGGTGCTCGACAAGTTCCTCCAGGTGCTCGAGGACGGCCGGCTCACCGACGGGCAGGGAGTCACCACGTACTTCAGCGAATGCGTGCTGATCTTCACCTCCAACCTCGGGGTCAGGAAGCGGACCGGCGAGGGCGGGCGCGCGGGGCGGGTGGCCGAGCCCGGTATGCCGTACCAGCAGCTGGAGGAGATCATCCTGGCCAATGTGAAGGAGCACTTCGTCGAGGAGATCGGCCGCCCGGAGCTGATGAACCGGCTCGGCGGCAACGTGGTGGTCTTCGACTACATCGACGCCAAGGTGGCCGCCGAGATCTTCGACTCCCAGGTGGGCAACATCCAGCGGGTGCTGCGCGAGGACCAGGGGGTGCACCTGCGCCTCTCCGACGAGGCGCATCAGGCACTGTCGGCCCACTGCACGGCGGATGTCGACAACGGCGGGCGGGGCATCGGCATGCTGCTGGAGACCCATCTGATCAACCCGCTGGCACGGGCCCTGTTCGACCAGGAACAACTGGCGGGCACGGCGGTCACCGTCACCGGTGTACGGCCCGCCGCGGACGGGACGGTGGTGCTGGACCTGAGGGTGGTACGCACCGGGGCCGAGGGCCCCGGCCCAGGCGGCGGCCGATGAGCGGTGGGGCAGCGCCCGCCGGGTGGTGGAGCGAACCGGACGAGGAGGAAGCGGAAGCACCGGCGCCACCATCGGGACCGGGCGAACCGGCGGAAGCGGAGGAACCGGAGGAGCGGGCACGAACCC
>NZ_JAEEAP010000342.1 GCF_016103465.1 Streptomyces sabulosicollis | reverse complement strand
GACTAGTCGTCGGCAGCGTCAGATGTGTATAAGGGACAGGGGAGGGGGAGCGCAGCGCGGCCGGCACCTCGGCGCGGATGGCGGAGGCGTCGTGGAGCAGCTCCGCCGCGGGCCTGCCCACGATGTCGGCGGGGCGGTAGCCGAGCAATCCGCCGGCCGCCTCGTTCCACCGGGTGACGATGCCGTGCTCGTCGACCGTGGCCTTGGCGGTGGCCCCCTCGCCGGGGAGCTCGCCCGACCGGACGGACCGCTCGTCCCGCGGGGTGTCCGGCCGCGTCATGCTGTCATCTCATCTTTGCCCCGGTCTTCCGCCGTGGACGGGGTGCGCCGGGCTCCACCGTGGCGCCCCGGGCGGAGAGTGAACCAATGGTCCCGTCTTCAAGTATGCCCACGGTGAGAGGGGTCGGCACACGGTCCCCGAGCGGCCGCACCGAGCTGGCCTCGGCGGCCATCGCCCCGTACGGCCACGACGACTGCCCCGGCCACCCGGCCTGGCTGCCCCCGGCCCGGGGCAGGACGCCGAGTGTCCCTCTGGCTCGTCGCCAACCATCCCGCCACCCGGCCGCACAGCCCGCTCGATCACGGCGAGCTGAGCGCGGCGTCGAAGATCGCGGGCCGGGAGCCGGTCCGGCCGCACCCGCGGGACGCCGGGCCACTGGGGCTGGGTGACGGCGACGTGGTGCGGATCCACGGCGCCGTCGGCGGCTGCCTGGCCGGAGTGCGGATCAGCGACCCGGTACGCCCCGGGGTGGCCCAACTCGCCACCGGCGCCTGGTGGGACCCCTCCGCCCCCGAGGCGGCCACCTGCGTCCACGGCAGCCCCAACGCCGTCACCCGGGACATCGGCACCTCGCGGCTGACCCAGGGCCGCACCGGGCAGCTCACCCGTGTCGCCCTCGAACTCCACGCGCGGCCCCCTGCCCCGGTCCGCGCCCACGGGTAGCTCTGTCACCGTCTGCTGGTACTGTCCCGGATCACAGCGAAACGAACAGAAGTTCTGCAAGGGGTGGGGTTTATGGCCATGGTCGTACATGGGGGACATGGCAGGGGCGCCCGTGCGGCCGGTGCCGTGCTGGCCGCTGTGCTGCTCTGCGGCGGCGCGGTCGGCTGCGGATCGTCCGGGGCGGACGGGAAGTCCGAGGGCAAGGCGGGGGAGAAGTCCTCGGAGCAGGTGCGGATGGCCCCGGCGGCGGCCGTGCGCGCGGCCGCGAAGAAGAGCGAGAAGCTCACCTCGTTCCGCTACCGGATGAGCGGCCGCACCCCCGACGACGGGCGGATCGAGGGCGAGGCGGCGATGAGCACCAAGCCGGTCGCCGTCAGCATGCGGATGCGCGCGGTCGGCCAGGGCGCGGACGCGGCGGTGGAGATCCGGATGCTCGACGGAGTGATGTACCTCGACGGGGGCAAGGAGGCCGCCGCCGGGCTGGACGGCAAGAGCTGGCTCAAGCTGGACCTCTCGGCGCTGGGCGAGAAGGCGACCGGTGCGCTGGGCGGCGCTTCGCTCTCCCGCCAGGCCGACAAGAACCCGGCCGACGAGTCGGCCTTCCTCTCCGGCGCCGACGATGTGAAGCGGGTCGGCGAGGAGACCATCGACGGGGTGCGCACGACGCACTACCGGGGCACCATCACCCTCCGGCAGATGCGCGAGAGCCTGAAGGACGAGGGCGCGGCGACCCGCGAGCGCCGCGAGAAGACCCTCAAGGCGTACGAGGAGATGGGGGTCGACCGGCTGTCCATGGACATGTGGATCGACCCGGAGGGCCACACCAAGCGGTTCCGCATCCGCGGCGAGGGGGAGAAGGGCCCGCTCGACATGACCATCACCTTCTCGGCCCTCAACGAGCCGGTCACGGTGAAGGCGCCGCCGGCGAACCAGACCATGGACCTCTCCGAGCTGGCGCGGGGGGCCGAGGGCTGATCCGGCGGGGCGCCTCCACCCGTGGGCGGCGCGGCGGGCTCAGACGCCCGGGGTGCCCGCCCCGGCCGTGAGGGCCGAGTCGTCCTCCACCCGGGCGCCGGGCAGCCGGTGCCGGGCTGCGATCAGGGCGGCGTCCACATCCCGCGTCCCGGTCGAGACGCACAGGGTGTAGGCGAGGTCGTCCATCCGCTGTCGTACCTCGGTGCCGCCCGACTCGGCGTGCAGCATCCGCAGCGTCTCGTACTGCTCGATGAGGTTCTGGAGTACGACCGGGTGGGCCATCAGCACGGCAGTGGTCCTTTCTCAGCCGACGGGGTGACGCCAGGTCGTGTACCCCGGCGGCCGGGCGCCATGTACGTGTTGCATCTAACAGTGGCCGCTGACAACGGCCGCTGACGAAGACCGCTGACGAAGATCGCTGACAGCGGCCGCGCGGGTCAGATGTCGCGCTGCTCCAGGGGCCGGTTGGCCGGGCCCTGGAGCACCCGGCCATCGGTGCCGAAGCGGGAGCCGTGGCAGGGGCACTCCCAGGCCCGCTCGGCGGCGTTGAACGCCACGAGACAGCCCATGTGGGTGCAGCGGGCCGAGACCGCGTGGGCCGTGCCGTCCTCGTCCCGGTAGACGGCGCAGCGCCGCCCGTCCAGGCGGACCACGGCCCCGGTACCCGGCGCGATCCGGTCCACCGAGTCGGCCCGCGGGGTGCTCAGCCGGTCGCCGATGAAATGCTTCCCGACGTGGACCTGGTGGCTGATCAGGGCCGGGGCCTCGCGCAGCGCGGTGCCCAGCCGCCGGGGGTCGTACAGCCCGGCCCACTCCGGCCGCTCCCCGCCGATGAGCGCGGTGAGCAGCCGGCCCGCCATGATGCCGCCGCTCAGGCCCCAGCCCGCGAAGCCCGTCGCCACATAGGTGTGGTGCGCGCCGGGGTGGAACGGGCCGACCAGCGGCACGGTGTCGGTCGGGTCGTTGTCCTGGGCGGCCCAGCGGTGGCTGATCTCCACGCCGGGGAAGCGCTCCCGGGTCCAGTCCGCCAGCCGCTCGAAGCGCTCGGGGGTGTCCCCGGTGCCGGGTGTGAAGGTCTCGCCGGTCACGATCAGCAGCCGCTGCCCGTCGCCGTACGGCGCGGTGCGCACCGACCGGGTGCGCTGGTCCGGAGTGATGTACGCGCCCTGCGGATCCCGGCCGGCGGGGAGGGGCGCGGCCACGACGAGTTCGCGGCGCGGCGAGAGCCGGGCGAACAGCAGCGCCCGGTCGAACACCGGGTAGTGGGTGGCGATCACCACGTCCCCGGCCGTCACCACCGCCCCGCCCTCCGTGGTGACCCGGCAGGGGGTGCCCTCCTCCAGCCCGGTGGCGCGGGTGTGCTCGTGGATCCGGCCGCCGCGGGCGCGCAGATCCTCGGCGAGTCCCAGCAGGTACTTGCGCGGATGGAACTGCGCCCCACCCTCCACCCGGACCGCGCCCACGACCGGGAAGGGCAGCCCGGTCTCGGTCACGTACGAAGCGGGCAGCCCCGCCTCGCTCGCGGCGTCGGCCTCGGCGCGGATGGTGTCCGCGCGCTCCGGGTCCTCGGTGTAGGTGAAGGCCGGCACGCGCTCCAGATCGCAGTCGATACCGAGCTCGGCCGCGATCGCCGCCGCCCGCTCGACGGCGTCGGACTGCGACCGCGCGTACATCCGCGCGCCCTCCGGCCCGCGGGTGCGCCGCAGCCGGTCGTAGATGAGCGAATGCAGCGCCGTGAGCTTGGCGGTGGTGTGGCCGGTGACGGCCGCGGCGATCCGGTCCGCCTCCAGCACCGCCACCCGGTGCCCGGCGCGGGCCAGCTCCCACGCGGTGCTCAGCCCCGCGATCCCGGCGCCGATCACGGCGACATCGACCTCCAGGTCCTCGGCCAGGGCCGGGTGGGGGGTGCCGGGCGGCGCGGTGTCCATCCAGTACGACTCGGGTGCGGGAAGTTCAGTCATCGTTCCCGAGTGCCCACCGGCGACCGCCTGAAGCGGGTAAAACGGGTGAACCGGCCGTGGCCTACGCCGGGCCCTCGGCCGAGATCAGCGCCGAGGCGGCCCGGGAGTGCAGCGAGTCCAGGGTGGTGAGCTGCTGCCCGGCCCGCTCCAGCAGCTCGGCGAGGCGGCCCGTCTGCAGCCGGGTGTCATGGACGGCCACGGCGAGCAGCGAGCGCCACAGCAGCGCCTTGCCCTCCACTCCCACCCGGAGCGCCTCCAGCCCCACCAGCGTGTTCACCCCGGTGCGCCGCCGCGGCCGGCTGCCCGGCGTCAGCCGCGCCGCGCGCTCGGCCGCCCGCGACGCGCGGAGCTTGCCGCGGCGGACGGGGACATCGAGCGAGGCCATGCACCACAGCAGCGACCTGCGGTCCTGGACGAGCTCCGCGGTGAGCCGCGCCAGCTCGCCGCCGTAGGCCGTACGCCGGTGCCCGCGGCTCATCCGGCGGGCCAGTCCGACCGCCGCCGTGGCGGCCACCAGATGGTCGTTGAGGTAGATCCCGAGCCACGGCGGCGCGTGGATGCCGCCGGATCGGGTCGCGGCCGGTGCGGTCATGGTCGTCCTCCCGACGCCGGGCCCCGAGCAGCGCTGTCAGGACTCCGACGAGTACCCGCCGGGAGGGCTTCCAAGAGACGGCCGCCGGGGACCCGCTCCTCGGGCCGCGGCCAGGGCGCGCCGGTGCAGGTCTTCGAGGGCGTCCAGGACGACCGTGCGCTCGTGCCACTGGAGCCACAGCCCCGCCCGGGCCGCCAGGGCGGGGAGGGCAGCGGTCTCCGCTTCCCCGGTCCAGCACCCGCTTCACCACCGTGCCGCGATTGACCTCGTCGGGCCGCACCCCCGGCAGGAACGGCAGCGCGGGGGCCTCCCGGCGGGTGCGTTCCGGAAACCACAGCCGGCTGCCGGGGTCGGGCCGTTCCGTGCGCAGCAGCGCGGCCGCCAGGGTCCGGAGCTTCACGTTGTGCGTCTGTGAGCTGCGCTTGAGCAGACTGAACCCGGTCTGCTCATCGGGCAGCCGATAGCGCTCCCACCGGACGCCCTGCGCCTGTGCGATCAGCGGGTGCGAGCGCAGCCTGGCGCGCAGGTCGACCGTCTCCCGGCGCAGCCGTATCACCTCCGGCACCGCCGTCCGGCCGCCGTCCCGCCCGGAGGTGTCCGCCGCCGTTCCACCGCACGCGGCGACGGCGGCCTCGACGCTGGCGTACATCCGGATCGTGTCGTCCACCAGCACCGTCCGCAGCATGCGCGCCACGTCGTCGGCCGCCCCGGCGAGGAGCAGCGGCGCACCGGCCCCGGACAGGGACCGCGCACAGTGCAGCAGACCCCGCACGCCCTCCGCCGTGATCTCCCGGACCTGTGAGAGATCCACGGTCACGACGGTGCCGGGTCTCTCCCGGCCGACCTGCCGCGCGCCCATGAACACGGGGTGGTCCGGCCGGTCGAGACCGCCTTCCGGGCGCAGCAGCCACACCGCGCCCCCGGAGGGCCCGCCCGGCACCGGGCGCGGCCGCTCGTCCGCCGCGTCCCCGCGGACGTCCCGGTCCTCGTTCTCGCCCGTCGTATCGATCTCGCGCATCTCCGCCTCGTTCCGCGGTCCGCCCGCAGGGGGCCGTGGCCCGGGGTGTCCCGGGCCGGAGCCGCACCTTGGTCAGCCCGGCGGAACGAGTCAACGCGGCCCCGGCGCGCGCATGGCGTGCAGCGGACCGCGGTGCAGCGGCGTCGTGCGCCACCGCGCGGTGAAGACGCGGTCGGCGAGGGAGCAGGTGACCAGCAGGTGGTGCGGGGTCTCCAGGAACGCGATGTCCACGGTCAGCGTGTCCGGGTCCGTCCAGCCCCCGCTCACCGCCGCGGGGACGGGCGCGTCCGGCCCGTCGTGCACCCGCCACCCCGCGCCGTCGAACCCCAGGTCCAGCCGGGACGTCCGCTCGGCCAGCGAGACGGCCCACCCCCCGGAGCGGTCCTCGGCCACGGTGATCCCGGTCAGGGTCGGCTGGTCCGCGCAGACGCCGCCTTCGGGGATGAACTCCGCGCCCGACCAGGCGCCGGGGTCCGTGAGCGGCGCGGGCTTCGCCGCCAGCGGCGGCAGGGCGAGCCGGGACAGCCGCCGCCGAAGCGCTGCGTCCTCGTCCTCGCGGCCGGTGAGCGGCGCGTCGCCGAACGCGGGCAGCAGATGCTCCCAGACCGCGTCCAGGACGGCCTGCATCCGCTCGGTGTCCGCCGTTGTGGCGATCACCACATCCTGCTCGGGCAGCACGAGGCAGAACTGCCCGTACGCCCCGTCGCCCCGGTACCCGTGGCGGGACATCCAGAACTGGAACCCGTACCCCCGCCGCCAGTCCGGCCCCGAGCCGCCTGCCATGGGCTCCTCGGTCGGGATCCGCGGCCGGGTCGCCTCGGCGACCCAGGAGGCCGGGAGCAGCCGCTCGCCCTCCCACTCACCGCCCCGCAGATACAGCAGCCCCAGCCGGGCGATCGCGTCGGTGGCCGCGAACAGCCCGCTGAAGCCCAGGTCACGCCCGGCCGGCACCTGCAGCCAGGCCGTCTCGCCGATGCCCAGCGGATCGAACAGGCGCGGCCGCAGATACTCCGTCAGCGACTGCCCGGTCACCCGCTGGACGATCGCGGCGAGCGCGTACGTGGCGGGCTGGTTGTACGCGAAGACGGTGCCCGGCGCGCGATCCGGCGGCAGCAGCAGGAAACCGCGCACGGGCTCCCGCGGGTCCAGCCCGAACGCCCGCTCCAGCGTCTCCTCGAGGTGTCCGCTGGCCATGGACGCGACATGGCGTACGAGCATGGCGCGGCTGCCCGGGTCGGTGATCTCCGCCTCGAACTCGGGGAAGTACGAGATCACCGGAGCGTCGAGGTCCAGCAGCCCCTCGGCGGCGGCCAGCCCCGCCGCCGTGGAGGTGAAGCTCTTGCTGAGGGAGTAGAGCAGATGCGGCCGCCCGGCGGTGTACGGCGCCCACCAGCCGGAGGCGATCAGCCGGCCGTGCCGCAGGATCATCAGACTGTGCGGCTCGATGTCCGGCGAGCCCTCGACGGCGTCGAGGAAGGCGTGGACGCCCCGCGCGTCCACGCCCTCGGCGGCGGGGGTGCTGGCGGGCAGCGGATGAGCGCTCATCAGACGGGTCCTCGTGGGGTCAGGGGTGGGCTGCGCCCACCCTCCCCGGCGGGGCGGCGGGTGTCCAGAGGGTTTTGTGCCGCCCGGCGGTCACCCGGGGCCGCCGGGCGGCCGCCCGGCGGACGAGTCGGAGGGCGCGGTTGTGGCGGGCCGACGGCCCGTTGAGAGGATCGGCGGTGACGGATCGCCGGTGATCCGCGAACGCACCAGACGCCGGAAGGAACGAACACCTCGTGACCGACTCCGTGACCGACCGCGTGACCGACGACGACGCCGTGCTGACGCGCGTCGAGGGCCACGCCGGACATCTCACCCTCAACCGGCCCCGCGCCCTCAACGCCCTCACCCATCCGATGGTGACCCGGATCGCCGGGGCCCTCACCGCCTGGGAGCGGGACCCGGCCGTAGCGGCCGTGGTGATCGACGGGGCGGGGGAGCGCGGGCTGTGCGCGGGCGGCGACATCCGCCTCATCCACCGGGACGTGACCTCGGGCGGCGGCGCGGCCTCGCGGGCGTTCTGGCGCGACGAGTACACGCTCAACCTCCGGATCGCCCGCTACCCCAAGCCCTATGTGGCCCTGATGGACGGCATCGTGATGGGCGGAGGCGTCGGGATCTCGGCCCACGGCGGCGTGCGGATCGTCACCGAGCGGTCCCGGGTGGCCATGCCCGAGACCACGATCGGCTTCGTACCGGACGTCGGCGGCACCCATCTGCTGTCCCGCGCACCGGGCGAACTCGGGACGCACCTGGCGCTCACGGGAGCCCCGGTGGGCGCCGCCGACGCCCTGCGCTGCGGTCTTGCCGACCATGTCGTCCCCTCCGGGCTGCTGCCCGCGCTGACCCGGGACCTGGCCGCGGAGCCGGTGGCGGACGTCCTCCCCCGGTACGCGGTCGAGGCCCCGGCCGGGACCCTGGACGGCCACCGGGAGTGGATCGACCACTGCTACGCGGCGGACACCGTCGAGGAGATCGTGGACCGGCTGATGGCCGTCGGGGAACCGGCCGCCAAGGAGACCGCCGAGACCCTCCTCGCCAAGTCCCCCACGGCGCTGAAGGTCACGCTGGCCGCCGTCCGCGGGGCCCGGGCGCTCGGCTCGCTGGAGCGCGTCATGGAGCAGGAGTACCGCGTCTCCTGCGCGGCCATGTCCCGCCCGGACCTCGTCGAGGGCATCCGCGCCCAGGTGATCGACAAGGACCGCCGCCCCCGCTGGACCCCGGCCGCTCTCGCCGAGGTCACCGACGCGGAGGTGGCCGATTTCTTTCTGCCGCCCGTCGACGGTGACCTCCGCTTCGCCGACGCTCCGTAACCGGGAGGCCCGTCGGCGCCGACCGTACTGTCGCGCCGACCGTACCGTCGCGCCGACCGTACCGTCGGCGCCGACGGGCGAAATAGTGTGCCAAGCGGGGCCCCTCGGTAGGGCTGGCGCCGGGGGAGTTCACCCATCGGCGCAGCCCGCGCGGCCAGGACCGCGCGGGGGACGGCGCCGCTGCCCCATGGGTCCTGCTAGGGCCTCACCGGTGCACCGGCTGGGTGCTGTCGGCCGCGGTGTTCAGATCGCGGTCCAGGGTCTCCGGGGACATCCGGGTGGCGACGAGGCTCACCGCCGTGACCACCATCATGTAGCCGGCGACCGGTATCCAGGAGCCGGAGAACGCGGTGAGGAGCGCGCTGCAGATCAGTGGCGCGACCCCGCCGCCGATCACCGAGGAGAACTCCCTGCCCAGCGTGACGCCCGCGTAGCGGTAGCGCTTGCCGAACAGTTCGGGGAAGTAGCTCATCTGGACGCCGACCGAGCCGTGGCAGGCCAGAATGAAGCCGATGACGATGGCCACGGTGATCGCCACGTGTGAGCCGGTGTTCAGCGCGATGAAGGTCGGGGCCGGCAGCAGCACCAGCGCGGCGACGATGGTGGAGTACACCGGGCGCCGCCCGAGGCGGTCGGAGAGCGTGCCGAAGCAGATGGCCGCGAGACCGCCGCACAGGGCCCCGATGAGCAGCACCTGGGGGACGAAGTCCTTGTCGACGCCGACGCTGGACACCAGGTAGGAGGCCATGAAGACCTGGTAGGTGTAGGACTGGGTGCTGACACCGAAGTTCATGAACAGCGCCAGCAGCATGGGCTTGCGGCCGTGCCGGAAGACCTCCTTCACCGGTGAGGCGGGCCGCTCCCGCTGCTCCTTGAGCTCGGTGAAGACCGGACTCTCGTTGAGCTTGCGGCGCAGCACCAGGGCGATCACGGTCACCAGGAGGCTGCTGCCGAAGATCAGCCGCCAGCCCCAGCTCATCAGGGCGTCGTCGGACAGGCGTTGGGCGAGGATCCAGGCGACCGCGCCCAGTGCGGTGCCCAGCGCGGCGCCGGTCATGACGAGGGAGGAGAGTCTGCCGCGGCGTCCGGGGGCGGCGGTCTCGGTGAGCAGGGTGGCGCCGCCGGACTGTTCGGCCCCGGCCCCGAAGCCCTGCCCCATACGGCAGATGAGCAGCAGGATCGGGGCGAGCAGCCCCACCTCGTTGTAGGTGGGCAGCAGTCCGATGGCGAGGGTGGAGCCGCCCATCAGGAGCAGGGTCGCCACCAGCACCCACTTGCGGCCGAGGCGGTCGCCGTAGCGGGAGAAGAAGAGGCCGCCGAGGGGGCGGGCGGCGAACCCCACGGCGTAGGTGCTGAAGCTGGCCAGGATGCCCACGGACGGTGAGGCGTTGGGGAAGAACAGATCGCTGAAGATCAGCGCCGAGGCGGTGCCGTAGATGACGAAGTCGTACTGCTCGAGCGCGGTGCCGATGAGACCGGCCAGGGCGGCGCGGCGCACCGCGCGGGGATCGGCTGGTGGTGCGGAGG
>NZ_JAEEAP010000341.1 GCF_016103465.1 Streptomyces sabulosicollis | reverse complement strand
GGAGGCGCCGGGGGTGGCGCGGGAGTCCGCCTCGGCGGCCTGGGACGGCGGGGCGGCGGCCCCGGACGAGGGCGCCGCGTCCGGGGAGTCCTTCGCCGGGGCGCTCAGCACCACATCGGAACAGGAGTAGTAGGTGTCCGGGGTGCTGGTGTTCCGCCAGATCGTGTAGAGCAGCTGACGGCCGGTCCGGCCGGCGGGCAGCGTGGCCTTGATGTGGTAAGCGTCGTCCACCAGCGCGGGGTCCTCGGCCGTGGCGAACGGCTTCGCCTCCAGATCGGACCACTTCAGCGGCCGGGTGGGAGCGTAGCCCTCCTTGGTGAGGTACAGCTCGAACGTCCCCGTGTGCGGGATCGTCGACCGGTAGGTGAGCGTGAGCTCCGCCCCGGCCGACAGCCGTGTCGAAGGCCAGTCGGCGCGCGCCAGGTCCAGACCCCGGTACGCCGCGAGGCCCCCGCTGCACAGCTCTCCGTCCGGGACCCGCTCCCGGTCCCTGCCCCCGACCCCGGCGATCCGCAGATTGTCCCAGTCCGCCGCCTCCGGGCCGTTGGCGGCGCGGGCCGCCCGGCACGCCGCCGACCGCGCCGCGCCCCCGCCCTCGGGGGAGCAGGCGAACGTCCGGCTCACCGGGTCCGTCGGCGCCCCGTGCGCCTGGGCGGGCTGGGCGGCGAGCGCCGTGAGCAGACAGGGGAGGGCCCCGAGAAGAGCGCCCACGGCGGCGGTGCGGTACGAGATCATCCGGTGCGGCCCTCCGGGGTCGGTGCGGCGACGGGCGGCTCGCCCGTCCCGAGGAATACGGGAAGCCCGGTCCGTGCGTTCAACGGGACGTCGTAGGCCGCGTCATGACGGCGTACAACCATCCGCCACCTCCGCATGTCTCCCTAGGCAGACGCAAAAAGCGCCTACGCCCATGAAGAATCATTAAGGGGGACAAATGAATCTTTCTCGCCGTATGGCCGCCACCGCGGTCCTCGCCACCGCCATCGCGGGCACCGTGGCCCTGACGCCGCAGGCGTCCGCCGCCGCCACGGCCTCGTACAACGGGGCGTGCGGCAGCGGGTACAAGGTGGTGAACTCGGCGCCCATCGGGTCCAAGGGCACCGTCTTCCTCACCTACAACTCCGCCAAGGGCAAGAACTGCGTGGTCACCGTCCGGAACGCCACGGGCAAGCCGGTTCCCATGTTCGCCTACCTGTACGTTCAGGGCGCCGACGAGTCGGCCGAGGACGGCGGCGCGTACACCTCGTACGCGGGCCCGGTGTACGGCGACGGGCGCGGCAAGTGCGTGGACTGGGCCGGGGGCATCGACAACCAGTCCACCTGGACCTACGGATCGAACTGCGGATCCCTGAAGGCATACCGCGTGACCAAGGGCTGGTAGACCCGAAGGCCACGCGGTCGGCAGGGCCGACGGGGGACACATGGGGGAGCGGCGGTCACCTCTTGGAGGTGGCCGCCGCCATCGTCGTGCGGCGCGAGCCGCACCGGGGGGTCTGCGCCTGCCGCTCGGTGCAGGCCACCGCGGGGATGTCCGCCGTCCACGACCATCCCCACCGCCTCAAACGTCCGCTCCGCGATGTGCAGGCGCTGGTGCCGAGCGAGGGAGGGGTGCGGCCTAACGCCTCGCCTCGGCCGACGTCGAACCGCTTCCGGCCGGCGGGGACCCCGCCGACGCCCCCGGGTTCGTCAACGACGTGCCCGACGCCGAACTGCCGCCGGAGGCCGGCTCCGGCCCGGGACGTTCACCGTGGCCGGGCGCAGGGCGGCCGCGGAGGCGCTGCGCCGCCATGAGGCCGTCGAGGCGGGCTGAGGGCCCCGGCCACCGGCGCGCGGGGTCGCCGTCGTCGGGCGGGCACACAGGAGAATTCGCGGAAGGCACCGACCCAGCAGTATGTCGATGGTGCAATAGCCATGCAGGCTCTGGTATCAAACCTGGCTGTGGCCTCACGCTGCCGCGTTGAGCTGCGCATTGCCCGTCACAGGTGGAGGAACGTTCATGCACCCAGTCACCGGCTCCCGCGCTTCCGCCCCCGCCATGGGCCGCGTCCACAGCCCGTCCGCCGACCGGGTCCGGACCCCGCCCCGGATGCCCGCCGCCCGTCCGCCGATCCGGTCGCGGGCCGACGCCGAGACCGTGGCGCTGCTGCACCGCGCCGCCCGGGTGCTGATCGAGGAGGTACCACGGCTGACGGACCGGATCGTCGCGCTGATGAAGGAGCGGGAACCCGCCTACCGTTCCGCCGCCGTGGACCCCCACGAGGTGTGGCGGGAGGTCCACGACTCGCTCAGCCACAATGTGCGCTCGCTGGTGCACCCCAAGGAGACGCGCGAATCGGCCCGGTCCTGCGCGTGGCGGATCGGCACCGACCGCGCCGCCCAGGGCTTTCCGCTGGACGCGCTGCTGCACGCGTACCGCATCGGCTGCACCGTCGTCTGGGAGCAGCTTCTGGAGACCGCGTCCAAGGAGGATCCGCTCGGCGCCCAGTCGCTGGTCCACGTCGCCGCCGACGTGTGGAACTTCGTCGACGAGCACTGCACCCTCGTCGCCACGGCGTACCAGGAGGTCGAGCGGCAGCTCTCCTGGCACCGGGAGAACCGCTACCGGATCATCGTCGCGGCCCTGCTCGACGGCACCGCCCGGGTGAGCGACTTCCCCGAGGCGGAGCAGGTCCTCGGCCTGCCCGAGCAGGGGCGTTACGCGGTCGTGGCGCTGGAGGACGCCGAAGCGCCGTGCCGCACACCGCACTCCGCCGAGGTGGGCGGTGGACTCCGCGCGGTCTGGCACACGGCGGAGGGCACCGCCCACGCCATCGTGCTGCTCGGCGACGAAGACACCGGCGTGCGGCGACTGGTGCGCGGGCTGGAGGTGCCGCCCGGCGCACGGGCCGGGGTCAGCCCCGCCGTGACCGGCCTCGCCGCCATCAACACGGCCCGCCGGCTCGCCGATACGGCGCTGCGCACCCGCCCGGCCGCCGGGGAGGCGGCGCTGCTGAACGAGCGCTATCCGGAGGCCCTGGTGGTGTCCTCCCCGGACCTCGGCACCGCGCTCGCCGACCGGATGCTCGGACCGGTCCTGGCCCTGGAGGCGGCCGACCGGGAGATGCTGCTGGCGACGCTGGCCGCCTGGCTGGAGGCCGGGGGATCGGCGCGGCGCGCGGGCGAGCTGCTGTTCTGCCACCGCAACACGGTGCTCAACCGGCTGCGCCGCTACGAGCAGTTGACCGGGCGTTCGCTGGACCACCCGCGAGAGGTCGTGGAGTTGTCGCTCGCGCTGTCCGCGCACCGGCTGCTGACACCCTGAGAAGCACCCGTTCGCCTGAGCCGATGTGGGCGTGCACAACGGCCCGGCGCCGATCATGTGCACCCGTCACACGGTCCGCCGGTTGGGCTGTACGCGACCCTCCTGACCTGCTGTCGTGGCGATTCCGCCCCGGCGACCTGGGACGGAACCCGCACAAGGAGCCGCGACATGTCCCACCACGACCACCCCTGGGGTCCGCCCGTCCCGTCCGTCCCGTCCCACACCGTGCGCCGCACCACCACGATCCCGTCCCGCCCCGCGGCGCCGCCCCCACCGGCACGGCGCTCACCGTGGCAGCGGCCGTGGCCCTGGCCGGCGCGGGCGGCCTGCACCGCGCTCACCTGTCACGTGGCGGCCGTGGTGGTCAACTGCGCCGCCGAAGGCGTCGTCAACCTCGGCGCGGGCGGCGGGTTCACCGTGGGCGCCATGCTGATCGGCCTGGACACGGCGGTTCTGCTCACCGTCCTGGCCCGGGCCCACCGCCGGGCCGATGCCACGGGGGAGGGGGAGCGGTGAGCTTCATGGACCCCAGAACGCTCGCGTTCGTGCTCTTCGCGGGCTTCATGGCCGTCTCGTTCCTGCTGTGCATCCTCGCGGCCACCGGCAACGACGACCCCACCGAGTTCTACCTCGGCACCCGCGCCCTCAGCCCGATGCAGAACGGCCTGGCCATCGCGGGTGACTACATCTCCGCCGCCACCGTGCTCAGCACCACCGGCACCATCGCCCTGGCCGGATTCGACGGCGTGCTCATCGCCACGTCCACCGTGCTCTCCATCCTGATGTTCATGCTGGTCCTCTCCGGACCGCTGTGCGGACGGGGGTGGTTCACCCTCGGCGACGTGCTCTCCGAGCGGCTGAGCGAACGCCCCGCCCGCACCGGCACCGCGGTCGTGGTGCTGGTGGTCGTCATGCCGCTGCTGCTGGTCCAGCTCAACGGCGCGGGCGCCATGCTGGCGCTGCTGCTCGGCATCCCCGGGAGCGGCGCGGTCACCGGCTGCACCGTCTTCATCGGCTCGCTCATGGTCTGCTACGCCGCCCTCGGCGGGATGAAGGGCACCGGATTCGTCCAGATCCTCAAGACGGTGCTGCTGCTCGCCGCGTTCGTCCTGCTGGCCTGTCTGGTGCTCAAGCGCTTCTCCTGGAACCCGGCCACCCTCTTCGACGCCGCGGCCGACGCCAGCGGCTACGGCGACGGCTTCTGGCAGTCCGGCCGCCAGTACGGGGACTCCCTCAGCGGCCGCCTGGACGTCATCAGCGTCCAGCTCACCCTCGCCCTCGGAGCCGCCTGCATGCCCCACCTCACCATGCGGCTCCACCCGATCCGCGGCATACGGGCCGCCCGCGCCGCCACCACCTGGGCGGTGGGCGCGGTCACCACCATCCTCGGGCTGATCGTGATCGTGGGCGCCGGAGCCACCGCCGTCGTCGGCGCCCGCGCCCTGCGCGCCTCCGACCCCACCGGCAGCGACTCGCTGCTGCTGCTGACCCTCGCCCTGGACCCGGCGGCGCAGGAGGCCGACCGCAGTCCGCTCTTCTCCGTCGTGGCCTGCGCGGTCGTCGCCACCACCCTCGCGGCGGTCGCCGGACTCACCCTGGCCGCCGCGGCCTCCCTGGCCCATGACGTCCTGGCCAAGGTCCTCTTCAAGGGCGGGCTGTCGGCGAGCCGGGAGCTGGCCGCCGCCCGTACGGCCATCGTGGTCGTCGGCGTCACGGCCGTCGTCCTCGCGATCGTGACCCAGCACTGGAACCGGCAGGTGCTGATCTCCTTCACCTTCGCGGCCGCCGCCTCGGCCCTGCTGCCGGTCGTGCTCTACGGCACCCTGTGGCGCGGCTTCACGGTGAACGGGCTGCGCTGGGCGCTGTACGGGGGGCTTCTGCTCACCGCCGTGGCCATCGCCTTCTCCCCGGCGATCTCGGGCAACCCGCTCGCGGTCTTCCCCGAGCGCGACTTCCACTGGTTCCCGCTCCGCAACCCGGGCCTGATCACCATTCCCGCCGGGTTCCTGCTCGGCTGGCTCGGCTCCCGGATTTCAGGCCGCGGACGGCGGGCCCGGCATGTCCAGGACCCCGCGCGGGGGGACACGCCCTACGCGATGCACACCGGCTGACGCGCGGATCCCCTCACCGGGTCCGGGGTCCGGACCCGGCCTTGGCGCGCCGGTGGGCGGCCACCCGCTCGCGGGTGGCGCACCGGCGTGAGCAGTAGCGGCGCTCCGGTCCGCTGCCCACGGTGAGGAAGACATCGCCGCAGCTGGGGGAGGCACACACACCACCGGGCGGGCGCTGGCCCTCCCAGAGCAGCACGGTCAGCGCCATGGACGACGAGGCGAGGAACCACTCGCCCCACGGCGCCTCGTCATCGCTGTCCAGGTGCGGATGCCAGGGCGAGCGGCCGCCGTGCGAGCTGAGCCGGAGCGGGCCCGTGCCCTCCCGCAGCAACCGGTTCAGCACTCCTGCGGCCTCGTCGACATCGCCGGCGGCGAACACCTCGCGCAGCCGCAGCGCGGCGGTGCGCATCCCCGCGACATCGTCGGCGGTGAGCTCGAGCGGGCCGGGCTCACCGTGGTCGAGCAGGATCCCGGCGATCGCGCCGGGGCCCGGGGTCGGCTCCGCGGTCAGGGCGTTGACGAGGGCGGCGGTGCGCCGGGCGGTGGCCCGCACCGAATGCCGGGTGGACCAGTCGTCGTTCGAAGGCGATGACACCGCGCCAATGTAACGCACCTGGCGTAGTTTTGCGTGAGCTCCGTAACGTGCAGCGCATGTTGAGGCGTTACCCGATGGGGTGCTATCTGGGCGGGGCGGCCGCCGCCCGAGCGGGGGACGAGATGTCCGGTCCCGCGCTGCTGCTGGCCGGGCCGGTGCTCACCGGTTCGCCCTCCTCGGGCCCGTCGCTGCTGGCGGGCATCATGGCCGCGGCCGCGGTGGGCGGACCCCTCTTCGGGGTGCTGCTCGACCGCTCCGCCCGGCCGGGCCGGTTGCTGGCCGCGGCACTCGCCCTCTACGCGGCGGGGCTGGGCGCGATCCTCCTGGTCCTGGGGCGGGTGCCGTTCGCCCTCACGGTTCTGCTCGCGGTGGGCGCGGGGCTGCTGGGACCGGCCCTGTCCGGCGGATGGACCTCCCAGCTGTCCCGGGTCGCGCCGCCACGGGCCCTGCCCCGTGCCACCGCGCTGGACGCGATGACGTTCAGCCTCGCCGCCCTGGTGGGGCCCGCACTCGCCGGGGCCGTCGCGGGGGCGGCCGGGGCACCGGCCGCCGTGACGGTGGCCATCGCGCTGATCGGGCTCGCCCTGCCCGCCGCCTGGGCACTCCCCGCGTCCGCGCGGCTTGTCCCGGCCTCGCGGTCTTCGGCACTCTCTGGGTCTGCGCGGCCCGCCTCGCCTTCGTCATCTCCGGTGCTGCCCGGGTCTGCGCGGTCTGTTCCGGCCCCGCGGTCTTCGGCGCTGCCCGGGTCTGCGCGGTCTGTTCCGGCCTCGCGGTCTTCGGCGTCCGCCGCCCCCGCGCGACCCGACTCGTCGGCCCCGCCACCGGCCATGTCGGTCCTCGCCGAGCTCACGGCCGGGCTGCGGGCCATCGTCCGCAACCGGCCCCTGGCCCGTGCCACCGCCACCTCCGTCGTCTCCTGCGTGGGCCAGGGCGCGCTGCTCACCTGCTGGCCGCCGCTCGGCGCGGCCGTGCTCGGCGGTGCCGACCGCGGCGCCCTGTTGCTGTCCGCCACCGCCGCGTCGGCCCTCGTGGCCAACGCCACCCTCTCCCGCCGCGCCCGCCCGCCGCGCCCGGACACCGTGCTCCTCGGCGCCGCGCTGCTGCTCGCCCTCGCGCCCCTGCTCGCGGCCACCGGCCACCCGGCCTCGCTGATCGCCGCCGTGCTGCTCACCGGTGCCGCCGAGGGGCCCCAGCTCACGGCCCTGTTCGCGATCCGCCACCGGCAGGCGCCCGAGCGGCTGCGCGGCCAGGTCTTCACCACCGGCGCCAGCCTGAAGATCACCGGCTTCGCCCTCGGCGCGGCCCTCGCCGGTCCGCTCGCCACCTGGTCGCTGCCGGGTGCCCTCGTGGCCGCCGGGGGGTGCCAGGCGCTCGCGGTGCTCGTCTTCGTATGCTTGCCGGACACTGCGGAGGCTGTCGCTCCGCTTTGGCTCCCCGGGGGGCTGTGTGACAGAGCCATGTCAGGCATGATGACCTGCATGGAAGACCTGAAAGACCTGCTCCCCGTCGAAGCCGTACGGCTCGACGTACGGGCGGCCGACTGGCGTGAGGCGATAGGCGCCGCCGGCCGTCTGATGGTGGAAACGGGAGCCACCACCGACGAGTACACCCGCGAGATGATCGCGAACGTCGAGGAGAACGGGCCGTACATCGTCATCGCGCCGGGCGTGGCCTTCGCCCACTCCCGACCGTCCCCGGCGGTGCTCTCCACCGGGATGTCCTGGGTCCGGCTCGCCGAGCCCGTGGAATTCGGGCACGAGTCCAACGACCCCGTCACCCTCGTCGTCGCCCTGGCCGCCCAGGACTCCGCCGCGCACACCTCCGCGATGGCGAGCCTGGCGCGGCTCCTGGGCGACCCCGACGCGGCGGCCGCCCTCGCGGCGGCGCGCACTCCGGAGGCGCTGCACGCCGTACTGGCCGGGGAGCGGCCGGAGGACGGCTCCGAGAAGTCCGAGTCCTCCACCGCCTCCGAGTCCTCCACCGCCTCCGAGTCCTCCACCGTCCCCGAGCCCTCCACCGCCCCGGAACCCTCCGCGGCCTCCGGGTCCCGGGCGGGCTCGCTGCACAAGATCCTCACCGTCTGCGGCAACGGCGTGGGCACCAGCCTGTTCCTCAAGAACACCCTGGAGCAGGTGCTGGACCGCTGGGGCTGGTCGCGGTTCGTCACCGTGGAGGCCACCGACACCATCTCCGCGAAGGGCAAGGCGTCCGAGGCCGTGGCCCTGCTCACCTCCCGTGAGATCGCCAGGACCCTGGGCGATGTGGGGCGGCCGGTCAAGGTCGTCCAGGACTTCACCAGCACCGCCGAGGTGGACGCGGTGCTCCGGGACACGTACGACGTCTGAACGACGGGGACAGAGGAAGCACCATGGGCTGGTTTGTCACCCTTGCCACGTTTCTCGTCAATGAGATTCTGAGCGAGCCCGCGTATCTGATCGGCATCATCACCGCCGTCGGACTCATCGCGATGAAGAAGAGCACCGGGCAGATCATCGGCGGCGCCATCAAGGCGACCCTCGGCTTTCTGCTGATCGGCGCGGGAGCGGGGCTGGTCACCGACTCCCTCGCCCCGCTGGGCACCATGATCCAGGGCGTCACCGGCGCCCACGGCGTCATCCCCACCAACGAGGCCATCGTCGGCATCGCCCAGGACCAGTTCGGCTCACGGGTGGCCTGGCTGATGATCCTGGGCTTCGTGGTCAGCCTGCTGCTGGCCCGGTTCACCCCGCTCCGCTATGTCTTTCTGACCGGGCACCACATGCTCTTCATGGCCACGCTGCTGACCGTGGTCCTGGCCAACGGCGGCCGCTCGACCATCGCCGTGGTGGCCGTCGGCGGTGTGCTGCTGGGCATCATGCTGGTCGCGATGCCCGCCTTCGCCCACCCCTGGACCAAACGCGTCACCGGCAGCGACACCGTCGCCATCGGCCACTTCGGCACGGCCGGATACATCGTGGCGGGCGCGGCCGGAAAGGCGGTTGGCAAGCGCAGCCGCTCCACCGAGGAGATGAAGCTCCCCGAGGGGCTGCGCTTCCTGCGCGACTCGATGGTGGCCACCGCCCTGTCGATGCTGCTGATCTACCTGGTCATGGCGGTCCTCCTGCTCGTCAAGGAGGGGCAGAGGACGGCCTTCAAGGCGTTCGCCACGGGCACCGGCGGCGCCGTGGCCACCGACACCGGCAACTACCTGATGCAGTCCGTGATGCAGGGGCTGCAGTTCGGCATCGCCGTCGCGGTGATCCTCTTCGGCGTCCGTACGATCCTCGGCGAGCTCGTCCCCGCCTTCCAGGGGATCGCGCAGAAGGTCGTCCCCGGCGCCCTGCCCGCGCTGGACGCGCCGATCGTCTTCCCGTACGCGCAGAACGCGGTGCTGATCGGCTTCATCTCCAGCTTCACCGGCGGGCTGATCGGCCTGGCCCTGCTCACCTGGGTCTTCAACCCGGCCTTCGGTCTCGCCCTGGTGCTGCCCGGTCTGGTGCCGCACTTCTTCACCGGTGGCGCGGCCGGGGTCTACGGCAACGCGACCGGCGGCCGGCGCGGCGCGGTCGTGGGGGCGTTCCTCAACGGGCTGCTGATCACCTTCCTCCCCGCCCTGCTGCTCAAGGTGCTCGGCGCGTTCGGTGACCAGAACACCACCTTCGGCGACGCCGACTTCGGCTGGTTCGGCGCGCTCATCGGCAACGCGGGCAAGGCCGGTGGCGCCGCCGGGCTCGTGGTCATCGTGCTGCTCGGCCTCGCGGTCCTCGGGGCCGCGATCCTGGTGCAGAAGCGGGTGGTCGACACCGGCTGGGACCCGGGCGCGGCGCGCGACGCCCTGATGCCGAGGGAGAGCGCCGCGGTGCCCGCCGAGGCGGGCACCACCACGGCCGCCTACGCCAAGATCCCGCCGCCCGCGGGCGCTCCCGCGCCCCCGCCCGCGGCCTGACCCGCCC
>NZ_JAEEAP010000340.1 GCF_016103465.1 Streptomyces sabulosicollis | reverse complement strand
GGATTCTCCGGCCTCCGCTCCCCCGACCCCACCCGGCTCGCTGCGCCGCATCGTCGCCGCGAGCCTCATCGGCACCACCATCGAGTGGTACGACTTCTTCCTCTACGGCTCGGCCGCCGCGCTCGTCTTCAACAAGCTCTTCTTCCCGGACTCCGATCCGCTCGTCGGCACGCTGCTGTCGTTCCTGACCTACGCGGTCGGCTTCGCCGCCCGGCCGGTCGGCGCCCTGGTCTTCGGCCACTACGGCGACCGGCTCGGCCGTAAGAAGCTGCTGATCCTGAGCCTGCTGATGATGGGCGGCGCGACCTGCGCCATCGGGCTGCTGCCCACCCACGCCACGGTCGGCTCGGCGGCGCCCGTACTGCTCACCGCGCTGCGTCTGCTCCAGGGGTTCGCGCTGGGCGGCGAATGGGGCGGGGCGGTGCTGCTGGTGTCGGAGCACGGGGACGCGCGGCGGCGCGGGTTCTGGGCGTCCTGGCCGCAGACCGGCGCCCCGGCGGGGCAGCTGCTGGCCACCGGGGTGCTCTCCGCGCTGACGGCCACCCTCTCCGACGACGCCTTCGAGTCATGGGGGTGGCGGGTGCCGTTCCTGCTCTCGGGCGTGCTGGTGGTGGTCGGCTTGTGGATTCGTCTCTCTGTCGATGAATCGCCAGTGTTCAAGGCGGCGCTGGCCCGGGCCGAGGCCCGTAAGGCGGCCGCGGGCGGGGACGGGGACGCCGCCGAGAAGATGCCGCTGGTGGCGGTCCTGCGCCACCACTGGCGGGATGTGCTGATCGCCATGGGCGCGCGGATGGCCGAGAACATCAGCTACTACGTCATCACCGCCTTCGTCCTCGTCTACGCGACCTCCGACCACGTGGATCTCGGCAAGCAGACCGCGCTCAACGCCGTACTGATCGCCTCGGCCGTGCACTTCGCGGTCATCCCGGCGTGGGGCGCGCTGTCGGACCGGATCGGGCGTCGCCCGGTGTATCTCCTGGGCGCGGTCGGCGTCGGCGCGTGGGCCTTCCCGTTCTTCCTCCTCATCGACACCAAGGGCTTCCCGGCCCTGGTACTGGCCGTGACGGTCGGGCTGATCTTCCACGGGGCGATGTACGCGCCCCAGGCGGCCTTCTTCTCCGAGATGTTCGCGACCCGGATGCGGTATTCGGGAGCGTCGATCGGCGCGCAGTTCTCGTCCGTCGCGGCCGGTGCGCCCGCCCCGCTGATCGCCACCGCGCTCCTGGCCGACTACGGCAGCGCCACGCCGATCGCCCTCTATGTGATCGCGGCGGCCCTGCTCACCCTGGTGGCCGTGGGCGTCGCCAAGGAGACCCGGGACCGCGACCTGGCCGCCGTCGAACCGACCTCGGCCCCTTCCCCGCGATCGGCGGCTGAGGCGGCGGAGCGCGGGACCCGTTCGGCCTCGGCTCAGTAGCCCACGGCCGAGGCCAGGCGGTGCAGCCGCAGGGCGAGCTGGATCTCCAGGGAGCGGGCGGGCGACTGCCAGTCGGGGCCGAGCAGCCGCCCGACCCGCTCCAGCCGCTGCGCCACCGTGTTGACGTGCACGTGGAGGGCGTCCTTCGTACGGGCCGGGCTCATCCCGCCGGCGAAGTACGCGTCGAGCGTGCGGATCAGTTCGGTGCCGCGCCGCTCGTCGTAGTCGATGACGGCGCCCACGGTGCGGTGCACGAAGTCCTGGACGCCCGTGCCGTCCGGCGCGCCCTCGCGGGTACCGGCCAGCAGCAGACCCAGGAAGCCGAAGTCCTCGGCGGCGGCACCCTGTCCGGCCCGGCCCAGCACCCGCAGGGCGGCCAGACAGCGCCGTGCCTCGGCATAGCCCGCGGCGACCTCCCCGGGCCGCGCGGCGGGCGCGGGGACCGGCGCGGAGGCGCCCACGGTGACCGCGGCGTGCACGGCGGTGCCCAGCTGCCGGGCGGTGCGGCGGGCCAGGGCGTCGGCGGTGTCGCCGTCGGCCAGCGGCAGCAGCAGGACGGTGCCGCCGTCGCGGGCGGCCGCGAGACCGTGCCGGGTGGCGGCCAGATGGGACGCGGCGGACCACAGCCGCCGACGGCCCGCGGCGTCCTCGGCCGCCCCGCTGCCGGATGTGCTTCCGGGCCCGCTCCCGTGGGTGTTGCCGTGGGCGTTGCCGGGCCCGCTTCCGTGGGCGTTGCCGTGCCCGGTGGCGGGGGTGCCGGGGCCCGGGGCCTCGATGCTCGCCGCGAGGACCACATGGGGCGTGTCCAGGTCCGCCCGGAGCCGCGCGGCGCGCTCGCGCAGCAGCCGGGGCTCGCGGTCAGGGGCGTCGAGGAGGTCGTCCAGGAGCTCACCGCGCACCCGCTGTTCGGCCTCGCCCGCCGAGCGGCGGGCGAGTTGCAGCAGGGAGGTGACCATCGCCGCGCGCTCCAGGGTGCGCTGGTCCACGGGGTCGAGCCGGGGGTGGCCGCGCAGCACCAGCGCCCCGAGCAGTTCGCCGCCCGCCGAGACGGCGGCGACCCAGTCCTCCTCGCCGTCGCGCACCGCGTGGCCGTCGGCCCGGGACCGGTCGACGGCCGCCGCGGGCGCCTCGTCGGCCTCGAGGAACTCCACCGAGCCGCTGAGAACCTCGGCCACGGCGTCGGCCACGTCGTGCACCCCGCCGCCGCGCAGCACCAGCTCGGTGAGCCGGTCGTGGACGTCGGAGGCGCGCTCGATGACCCGGCTGCGGTCCCGGATGATCTCGTTGGCGGCCTCCAGCTCGGCCAGCGCCGTACGGGTCTCGGCGAGCAGATGGGCGGTGTCGATGGCCACGGCCGCGTGGGCGGCGAACGAGCCGAGCAGCGCCGTCTGCTCGCGTTCGAACACCCGGGCCCGGCGGTCGGCCGCGAACAGCACGCCGATGACACCGCTGCCGAGCAGCAGCGGCACCCCGAGGATGGCGACGAGACCCTCGTCCCTGACGCCCGCGTCGATGGTGTGAGTGTGCTGGAACCGCGGATCGTGGAAATAGCTCTCGGTCACATAGGGGCGGGCGGTCTGGGCCACCAGACCGCCGAGCCCTTCCCCCATGCCGAGCCGCAGCTGCTGGAAGCGGGCCGAGACCGAACCGTCGGTGACCCTCATATAGGTGTCACCGGCCGTCGGGTCGTTGAGCGTCAGATAGGCGACCTCGGTGCCCAGCAGGGAGCGGGCGCGCTGCACGATGGCCTGGAGCACGGCGTCCAGGTCGCGCAGCCCCGCCAGGTCGTGGGCGGTCTCGAAGAGCGCGGACAGCTCGGCCTCGCGGCGCCGTCGCCCCTCCAGCTCACCGCGCACCCGCAGGGCGAGCAGCTTGGCGCGCTCCAGGGCCGCCAGCCGGTCGGCCGGGGCCTTGTCGGCGCGGGCGCGCAGCACCGGGCGCTCGTACGCCTCGGCGGGCGCGCCGCGTACGAGCAGTTCCAGGTAGGGGCTCTCCGGCCGGTCGTCGGGCATGGGCACAGGCATACTCCCGCCGGGCGCGGCGGCGCCAGCGGCAGGGCGGCCCGGTGCCTTGTCGACGGGGCGGCCGGGCAACAGGCGGTCCGATGGCTGAGCCAATGGCTCACCGCCGGGAGGTGGCTCAGCCAATCGGCCATCGTCCGCCGATGGCTCGGCCAATCGCCCATTTGTCGGTGGCTCGGCCAATCGGCCATCGTCCATCGGTGGCTCGGCCAATCGGCTTTCCTGGCTCAGTGGCTGAGCCAATCGGCCTTCAGAGGCCGGTGGCCGATCCGACGGGCCGCTCAGTGGGCGGTCCATCCGCCGTCCATGCTGAGCGAGGCACCGGTGACGAAGGACGCGTGCGGACCGCAGAGGTACGCGACGGCCTCGGCGACCTCGTCGGGCTCGACCAGCCGCTTGACCGCCGCGTCGGCCAGCATCACCTCGGAGACCACCCGCTCGGGCGAGATCCCGTGGGCCTCGGCCTGGTCGGCGATCTGCCGCTCGACGAGCGGGGTGCGCACATAGCCGGGGTTGACGCAGTTGGAGGTCACCCCGTGCTCCGCGCCCTCCAGGGCGGCGACCTTGGAGAGCCCCTCCAGCCCGTGTTTGGCGGCCACGTAGGCCGACTTGTACGGGGAGGCGCGCAGCCCGTGCACCGAGGAGATGTTCACGATGCGGCCCCACCCCTGGGCGTACATGTGCGGCAGCGCGCCGCGCACCAGCCGGAAGGGGGCCTCGAGCATCACGGTGAGCACCCGGGAGAAGACCTCGGGCGGAAAGTCCTCGATGGGCCGGACGAGTTGGAGCCCGGCGTTGTTGACCAGGATGTCGGTGCCCGCGGCGGCCTGTTCGGCGGCGTCGAGGTCGGTGAGGTCCAGGGGACGGGCCTCGACCGGCCCGGGCAGTCCGGAGGCCGCGGTGACGAGGTCGGCGAGCCCCTCGGCGTCCAGGTCGACGGCCCGCACCCGCGCCCCGGCGGTGGCCAGCCGCAGCGTGCAGGCCCGGCCGATGCCCCCGGCGGCGCCCGTGACGAGTGCGGTACGGCAGGACAGATCGAGGCGGTCGGGGCCGCCGGACGGCCGTGGGTCCGGGCCTGGTGTGGTGGACGCGCTCATGAGGGGCACATTAGGCAGCCGTCGCGCTCGGACCGATGTGGGCGCGACACATACTTCACTCCTCGACGATGGGCTCGAACCATGTCGGGCCGTCCTCGAGCGCCTGCTTGATCCGGGACAGGGAGAAGTCCTCCATCTCGGGCAGCGCGTCGAGCGGGAACCAGCCGACGTCCAGCGACTCGTCGTCGTTCACCCGCGCCTGTCCGCCGACCGCCCGGCAGCGGAAGCAGACATCCACGAACTGACACCTGTCGTCGTTGGGGTAGGTCACCGGCGCCAGGGTCCGTACGAGCACGATGCGTTCGGGGACACAGCGCACCGCGGTCTCCTCCTCCACCTCGCGGACCACCGCCGTGGCGGGCTGCTCACCGGGTTCGGGGATGCCGCAGATGATGGTCCAGCGGCCGTTGTCGGCCCGGCGGCCCAGCAGTACCCGGTCCTGGTCGTCGAAGACCACGGCGCTCACGCCCGGCAGATAGAGCAGTTGATGACCGATGGAGACCCTGAGGTCACGGATGAAGTCGGGGGTCGGCATGGGCCGAGGGTATCGGGCGGAATCAGGGGCGCGCGGCGGTCGCACGGCGCCCTCCACGGCGGGCGTTTCACGACCGACTCATCGTTTCTGCGCACCATATACACATTCCTTACGACAAGCGCTACGGTTTCGGGTGTCATGGCTCGCGCGACGGCCGTAAGGACGTCGGCGCGGTGCCCGTCACGACGGGGGGTCGGCGGGATGACGTCATCAGTGGTGGAGCCTGTCGTGCAGGATCACGGCAGACCGGCCGACGGCTGCGCCGCGGCGTCCGATATCGCGGGGGTTCTGATCCTGGCCGGCTGCGCCGTCTGGGCGCTGATCGCGGCCATGGGGCGGCCGGCGCGCCCCGAGGGGGTCCTGCTGGCGGTATTGGCGGTGGCCGCCGGGTACGCCTGCGGCCGGATCGCCGGATCGCTGCTGCCGGTCGCCGGGGCGGCGGCCGCCGGGCTCGCGGGCTTCGGCCTGGCCTGTGCCTCGCCGTACGGGCTCACCGGCCATGAGGGGCCGGGCGCGGCCCAGCTCACCTTGGCCACGGGTGCGGTCTGCTGCGCGGCCTGGGCCGCTCCGCGGGTCCTCCGCCCGGCACTGTGGCTGCTGGCCGCGGCGATCACACTGACGGCCGTGGCGGGCGGCTCGACGGTCGGCTTGGTGGCGAGCGGCGCCGTCCTGGTGTGCTCGCTCGTCGCCGCCCGGCCGCGGCGGCGACTGCCTGCGCTCGCCGCCTGCGCGCTGATCGCCGCGGGCGCCGTCGGCGGCACCTGGGCGGTGGCCAAGGACGCGATCCCGGGCGGTCTGCCGCCCGCCCTGCGCGCCCATCTCACCGAGCACCGGATCGGGCTGTGGCAGGACGCCGCCCGTATCGAGGAGACGGACCCGCTGCGCGGTGCTGGCCCGGACCGCTTCGGCGAGCTGAGTCCCGCGGTGGCCCAGCAGCAGGGCCCGGAGGCCAAGCCGCACTCCGCACCGCTGCAGCAGGCGGCCGGTCAGGGGCTGCCGGGGGTGGCCCTGCTGGGCGCGGCCTTCGGCTGGATGCTCCACGCCCTGTGGCGCTCCCCGCGCCCCACTCCCGTGGTCCTTACGGCGGCCGCGACCCTCACGGCGCTGGCCGTCGAGTCCTGTCTGGGCAACGCCCTCAGCTTCTCCCAGATCACCGCGGGGGCGGGCCTCCTCGCCGGGCTGGCGACCGCCCGCCGCCTGGACGACGGCCAGGGAGCGGTGCCATGAGATTCGCCATCGCTCATGCGCACGCGTCCCCCGAAAGGGGAAGCGGCCCCCTGAGGCACGGAACGGGAACGCATCCCCTGAAAGGAACGCATCCCCTGAAAGGGTGCAGCGGGGACCGGCTAGATCTGGGAGGTGCGTGCCGCGATCAACCGCAGCCGGTCGCGGATGGCCCGGACCGCCGCCTCCGCGTCGTCCACCGTGACCGTGAAGACGCGTCCGTCGCCGAGACGGACCACCACGCCCTCGCCCCGGCGCACCACCACCGCCGTGCCCTTCTCGGGGCGCCAGCGGTAGCCCCAGCCGCCCCACTGGCAGGGGGTGACCTCATGGGCCACATCGGCGTGGACCACGTCGCTGAGCGGGATACGGCGGCGTGGGAGCCCCATATGGCCGCAGCGGATCTCCAGCACCTCGTCGTCGACCCTAACGGCCACATGGACGAAGGCCAGGGTGCCGAAGAGCATCAGCAGCCCGGCGGCGACACAGCCGATGACGGCCATCAGCAGCGGGGCGATGCCCGAGCCCCAGGGCGAGTCGACGGCGAGGTCGATGCCGAGCGCCAGGCACGCGGCACCCGCCACGGCCAGCAGCCACTGCACGCGATTGTGGGCGCGTCCGATCCACACCGCGGGCGGCTGTCCGTGGGCGGTCGGCCCTCCGTGGTCGTGGTGCCTCATGTTTGGCAGCGTACTCACCTTCCGGCACCACGGCAGGGGGGCGGGTGAATCCGCTGGTGAGGAGCGTTTCGGTCAGCTCATCGCACGAGGCGCCGCTGTCAAGCGCGCGTCGGCGCGACGGATGCCAGCAGCACGCCTTCCGCGTAGGTCAGGGCGGCCTCCGGCAGGGCGGCCTCGCGTCCGCTGAGGATGACGGTCAGACCGCCCGGGGTGACCGGGCCGTCCGGCGGGAAGGGGTCGGCGCCGATCCGGCGCAGGGCCTGGGCGGCGACGGCCCCGGCCGAGCCGTGGAGGACGAGCGGCGGCGCGTCCGGCTGCTGCACGGCGGTCCGGATGCGGTCGGCGACGAGTTCGTAATGGGTGCAGCCCAGGACGACGGTCGTGACATCGCGCGGGGTGCGGGCCGCCGCGGCGGCCACCGCAGCGTCGATCCCCTCGGTGTCGGCGTGCTGCACCGCGTCCGCGAGCCCCGGGCACGGCACCTCGGTCACCTCGACGCCGTCCGCGAAGTCGCGGATCAGTGCGCGCTGGTACGGGCTGCCGGTGGTGGCCGGGGTGGCCCAGATCGCGATCGGCCCTCCCCCGGCCGCCGCGGGCTTGATGGCGGGCACGGTGCCGATAACTGGCAGTCCGGGCTCCAGCTCGGCGCGCAGCGCGGGCAGGGCGTGGACGGAGGCGGTGTTGCAGGCGACGATCAACGCGTCGGGGCGGTGCGCGGCGGCGGCCCGGGCGCAGCCCAGGGCGCGCTCGGTGACGTCCTCGGGGGTGCGCGGCCCCCACGGCATGGTGGCGGGGTCGGAGGAGAGAACGAGATCGGCGTCCGGTCGCAGTCGGCGCATCGCGGCGGCGGTGGGCAACAGCCCGATTCCGGAGTCCATAAGCGCGATCTTCACCCGGTCACTTTAATGGATCGGTCCCGTGCGCCCGACGGCCGGGCACACCTTCGGGCAGACTTCGGCGGGTGAGCGCGCTGATGTGGATCGCCGCCGGGTCGTTGGCCGCGTGGCTGTGGCTGCTGCTGGGCCAGGGCTTCTTCTGGCGTACGGACGTCCGGCTGCCCCGGACCGGCCCGAACGGTTCGGGACCGCCGGAGCCGGACGGGTTCGGGCCGCCGGAGCCCGCGGCATGGCCCTCGGTGGCCGTCGTGGTGCCCGCCCGGGACGAATCCGCGGTGCTTCCGGCCAGCCTGCCCTCGCTGCTGGCGCAGGACTATCCGGGCCCGGCGGAGATCTTCCTGATCGACGACGGCAGCTCGGACGGCACCGGAAAGCTGGCCCGTGAACTCGCCGACGAGTACGGCGGACTGCCCCTGACCGTCGACTCCCCCGGCGACCCCGGCCCCGGCTGGACCGGCAAGCTCTGGGCGGTGCGGCACGGCATGGCGCTCGCCACGACCCGCCTCGCCGCGGACCGAGCGAACACGGACGGCGCGAACGCGGACCGAGCGAACACGGACGATGCGAACCGTAAGGACGCGGACGGCGGGCACCTGGACCGTAAGGACGACGGCGGTGTGGACTATCTGCTGCTGACGGACGCGGACATCGCGCATGAGCCGGACTCCCTGCGGGAGTTGGTGCGCGCGGCCGAGGCGAACGGGCTGGATCTGGTCTCCCAGATGGCGCGGCTGCGGGTGGTGACCTACTGGGAGCGGCTGATCGTGCCCGCCTTTGTCTACTTCTTCGCGCAGCTGTACCCCTTCCGGTGGGTCAACCGGGCCCGGGGGCGCACCGCGGCGGCCGCGGGCGGCTGCGTGCTGCTGCGCCGGGAGGCTGCCGAGCGGGCCGGGGTCCCGGAGGCGATCCGGCGGTCGGTCATCGACGACGTGGCGCTGGCCCGCACGGTGAAACGGTCCGGCGGGCGGATCTGGCTGGGTCTGGCCGACCGGGTGGACAGTGTGCGGCCGTATCCGCGGCTCGGTGAACTGTGGCGGATGGTCTCGCGCAGCGCGTACACCCAGCTGCGCCACAATCCGCTGCTGTTGCTGGTGACGGTCGCGGGGCTGGCGGTGGTGTACCTCGTGCCGCCCGCTGCCGTGGTCGCCGGGGTGCTGACGGGGCGTCCCGCGCCGCTGGCGCTGGGCGCCGCCGCCTGGGCGCTGATGGCGGGCACGTACATCCCGATGCTGCGCTACTACCGGCAGACCCTGTGGCTGGCGCCGCTGCTGCCCCTGACGGCGCTTCTCTACCTGCTGATGACGGTGGACTCGGCGGTGCGGCACCACCTCGGGCAGGGCGCGGCCTGGAAGGGGCGCACCTACGCCCGCCCCAGCGCCGCGCCCTGACGGCCGCGCCCGCTCACCGGGGCTTCACTTGCGGCCGGGGGTCCAGTTCATGCCCCAGCCGTAGGCGTGGTCGAGGGTGCGCTGCGGGCTGACGCCGCGCTGCGGCACCAGATAGCGGGCCTCGCGCTGCACGACGAGCTCGCCGCCGGTGTTGGTGATGAGCGCGAGCGCGCAGACCGGGGACGGGACGGTGCACTCGTCGAGCGAGAAGTCGATCGGGGCGCCGAACTGCGGCTGCAAGGTGACCGTGGCGTGGAGGTTGGCGAAACTGCGGGCGCCTTCGTAGATGGTCACGAAGACGAGGATCCGGCGGAACAGCTTCTGGTGGTCGAGGTTGATGGTGAGGTTCTCACCGGTCGCCCGGGCACCGGTCCGGTCGTCGGCGTCCAGGTGGATGAAGGGCGGCTGGTGCAGCGAGCCGAAGGAGTTGCCGAGCGCCTGGACCACGCCCTTGCTGCCGTCGGCGAGTTCGAACAGCGCCCCCAGGTCGAGATCGAGGTCGTTGTGCATGGCCATGGCCCGGCCCAGCTTGGAGGCCCACCCCGAGAACTGCTTGTGCACCTGCCAGTTGAGGTTGACCCGCATGGTGCCGGAGGTGCCGCCCTGCTTGGTGAGCGAGACCGAGGGCGCCTCCTTCGTCAGGGTGACCTTGCTGAGGCTCACCGGTGCCGGGGCGGGCACGGGAGC
>NZ_JAEEAP010000033.1 GCF_016103465.1 Streptomyces sabulosicollis | reverse complement strand
GTCCAGGCCGAGGGGGTCTGGGGTGGCGTAGCGGGCGGTCTCTGGGTCGTAGTGGCGGTAGTAGTTGTAGTGCAGGCCGGTTTCGGGGTCGGCGTATTGGCCGGGGAAGCGGAGGGGGCAGTCGACCGTTGATGTGCTCGTCCCGGAGGGGAAGTGGGTGCCCCAGAGGGTGGTGCGGTGTTGCCAGGCCAGGTCACCGGTCGCGGTGACCAACTCCGTTGGGGTGCCGACCAGGTCCGTGATGATGGCGTGGAAGCAGGGTGCGGTGTCGTCATCCGCGCCGGTGAATGTCTCGATGAGGGATGCGCCGGGCTCGCGGGTCAGCCGCGTGTGGTCGGTCTGGGTCAGGGGGCGGTGGGTGTCCGGGGCGTAGTCCCAGGTGGTGTGCTTGCCCTCTGGCGTGGATTGTTCGGCCAGGCGGGCGTCTTCCCATGTGAAGTCCACCGATGCGACGACCGTGCCGTCCTCGGCCAGGCGTTGTTTGGATATGCGGCGGCCGAGGGGGTCGTAGGTGTAATGCCAGTGGTCGCCGTCCGGAGTCGTCGCGTCCGTCAGGCGGTCTTCCACGTTCCAGGTGTAGGTCCAGGTGCGGGTCCGGCCGTTGAGGAGTTTGCGGGTGCGGCGGGTCAGACGGCCCTGGGCGTCGTGTTCATAGGTGGTGCGGCCCGCGCGGTGGATCAGCGTGCCGGTGAACTCCCGGTCATCGGGCGACGCGTGGGCGGGGGCTGTGGCGTGGGTGAGGTTGCCCGTCGTGTCGTAGGCATACGTTTCGGTCCAGCCGTGGGCGTGGACCGCCGTCACGCGGCCGACGGGGTCGAGGTCGAAGCGGCGCGTGCCCGAGGTGAGTTCGCGGATCTCGGTGAGATAGCCGTCCGGGCGGTAGGCGTAGGAGCGGTGCTGGAGGATCCGGTTCGCTTCGTTGTCGCGACGGCCTGCCGTCAGGGTTTGGGTGGTGAGGCGGTCTGCCCGGTCCCAGGTCTGCGTCAGCGTCACCGCCTCGCCCACGCGGCGTTCCGTCTCGCGGCCCGCCGCATCGTAGGTAAAGGTCAGCGCGCCCGCCGTGCCCGAGGCCAGGTGGGTGGGGCGGCCTGACGCGTCGTAGGTCCAGACACTCCTCAGGCCCGAGGGCATCGTGCGTGCGGTGCGGCGCCCCACGGCGTCATACGCGTATGTCGTGGTCCGGCCGTTGACCGTCTCCGACAGGACCCGGCCCACCGCGTCCCGTTCGAGAGACACCACCGCATCGGCGTTGGCCGCCTGGGTCAGGGCGCCCTGGGCGTCGTAGGCGTAGGTGGTCCGTGCGCCCGCCTCGTCGCGCTGTTCCGTCGTGCGGCCCAGCGCGTCCCGGGTGAAGTACAGCGTCTCGCCCGCGCCGTTGGTGCGGGTCAGCAGGTCGCCCGCCGCATCGTGGGTGTAGCCGACGGTACGGCCGTTGAAGTCGGTCTCGGAGGTGAGCCGGCCCGCCGGGTCGTAGGTGTAGGTCCACCTCAGGCCCTGGGGATTGGTGACCTCGGTCAGCCGCAGCTCGGTGTCGTAGGCGAAGGCGTACCTCGCACCGTCCGGCTCCATGCGGGTGGCGGGGACATCGAAGTGGGTGTGGGTGTGGGTGGTGGTGTGTCCGGCTTGATCGGTGTGGAGGGCCAGGTTGCCTTCGGCGTCCCATTGCCACACTTCGCGGGTGCCGTCGGCAGTCTCGCGCCAGGCCGGTTTGCCTTCGATGGTCCAGCCGTGGCGTGTGGTGTGGCCCAGGGGATCGGTGACGGCGGTGATCCGGCCGTGCGGACCGCGGCGGACCTGGGTGGTGTGGCCCAGGGGGTCGGTGATGGTGATGGGGAGGCCCGCCGGGTTGGGGGTTACTTCGGTGGTGTGACCCAGGGGGTCGGTGACGGCGGTGAGGTGGCCCCGCGCGTTGTAGGTGTAGTGGGTGGTGGCGCCGGCGGGGTCGGTGGCGGAGGTGCGTGCCCCGCGGTGGTCGTAGGTGTAGCGCCAGGTCGCGCCGTTCGGCTCGCGTATTTCCAGTGGCAGGCCCCAGGCATCGTAGACGGCCTCGATGGCGGTGCCATCGGGCCGCTGGACGGCGATGAGCTGGTCTTCGTCGTCGTAGCGGTAGCGGGTGGTGCGGCCCAGGGGGTCGGTGACGGCGATGGCGTGGCGGTTGTCCGGATCCCATTCGGTTCGGGTGGTGTTTCCCAGCGGGTCCGTCTCCGCGATCACCTTGTACGCCTCGTTGCAGACGTAGGTGGTGGTATGGCCCTGCGAATCGGTGTAGCGAGTGGTGCGGGTCTGCGTGTCGTAGTGCAGTCGGCCCGAGAGGATGCCGTCCGGGCCGATCCCCCGCAGCACACGCCCTCGACGGTCGTAGACGTAGCCGTAGGACGTGCCGTTGCGGTCGGTCCAGGAGGTGACGCGGTGCTCGTCGTCGTACCTGTACCGCAGCGGCAGTCCGGTTGAGTTGAGGACCTCCGACAGATCCCCGGCCTGGTTGTAGCCGAAGGAGATCAGGCGTGTGTGCTGCTCGTGCCCAGCGCCGTGCAGCAGACGCAAGGAGGTGATCCGCAGCAGCTTCGGATCGGTGTCGACGGCGATGCGGTAGCCACCGGAGTGCGTGACCTGCGTCGGCGCGCCGTGTTCGCCGTAGGCGATGTCGATGCGGTCGCCGGTTCCAGTGCGGTCGGTGATCGCGGTCAGGGCCAGCTCCCGACCGCCCGCCGGTAGGGGTGCGAAGTGCAGGGTGCGGTTCTGCTCCGGGACGGTGACGGTGAAGGTGCCGTCCGGTTTGCCGTCCCAGCACAGCGGCCAGCGTGGCCCGTGGGTGGGCAGTACGGGCACCTCACGCCGCGGTACGGGGTAGGTCAGCAGCATGCCGTCGTCGGTGACGTAGACGACACCGGCGTCGTCGATCTCCAGGCGCTGGTCGAGGGTGCCGGCCCAGGTGGGGCCGAACCAGCCCCCACACGGGTGGCCGGAGACGTAGTGGCGCTCCAGCACCAAGGGCAGCGCGCCGGGCAGGCTGACGTCGGTGGCGGACATGACCATCTCACCGGTGGCCACGTCGATCGGCTCACCGGTGGTGCACTTGGCCTTGCCGGGGGTGCAGCTCTTGTTCGGGTCGCTGTCGGCGTGCTTGCGGGCGCTGCCGTCGCGGCGCAGTGCCCGCTCGCGGTTCAGGAGGCGCTGTGCGGCGTTCTTGGCCACGTGGGCGCCGCGGCGTGCGGCGCCGGTGCCGCCGGTGGCAAGGGCCAGGAGCAGGTCGGGGGTGAGCTGACCGGCGGCGCGGGCGGGATTGCGCTGCCACTCGTCCCAGTTGGTGACGGCCTTGGCGAACTCCTTGGGATGCTGGGCGGCGTAGGCGGCGCCGTCGACCGCGCCGGCCAGCCGGAGGCCGATTCCATCGGGTCCGTCGTGGACCATGTCGTCGAAGTCTTCGTACCAGCCGCCGACAGTGTCGCCCGCTCCGCCGAAGAGGTCCCCGAGCCCCTTTTTGAATTTATTCCAGCCTTTGGGGGACTGGGGCTTGTCGGGGGCCTTCTCCTTCGCCTTGTCGAGTTTGCGTTTGGCCGCGTCGATGACGGGCTGGAGCTCGCCTTCGAGTTTGTCGAGGCGGCCATAGCAGCTTTCCAGGGCGGCCAGGCCCGGGTCATCGTCCGGTGGGCGCTCCGGAGGCGGGTCATCCTTGCGGTCCACCGCCGCGTTGTAGTCGGTGACCTTCTTCCAGTAACTCTTGGAAGCCGCCCGCGCCTCGTCCGCGTCCTCGATGATCGGCTTGAGCCGCTTATGGACCGACCGCAGCTTGTCCGCGTAGGCATCCAGGGCGTTCGCGGCCGCTTTGAAGTAGGTTTGCGCGGATTCCAGTTCCCGGGGCAGCTTCTGCGTCGCCTGCTGGAATTCCTCCGAGGCGGCGCCGGTCCAGTCCATCAACGACAGGACATCCAGCTTGTCGTACCCGTCCTTGAAGGCCCCAGCGTACGCACGGAGCTTCACGACCAGATCATCGATGTCGGACGGATTGCCGGGGATGACGTCGGAGGGTTTGGCGTGCGGTGGAATCCGCTCGGTCGCGCCCCCCTCGACCGCGTCACGCTGGGTCATGCGATCGTGCCCTTCGACCCGCCATCATCCACCCAGCCCCCGTTGTAGAGCTTGCGCGGATGAGCAGGCGGCTCATACGTCCCGCCCGTTCCGCCATCCCCACCGGAGCCGCCGTCATCGAGCCATGGCTCCTGATAGATCTCCGGCGCCGGATCGAATTTCGGCCTGGATCCCTCCTGCCACGCCTTCATACCCGCCGCACCGAACGGCAGCTTGGCGATGTTGTCCTCGGTTGGCGCGAAATCCTTGATCCGCAGCAGATCCGCCAGCACATAGGCCGCGATGACCTGTCGGAGCGTTTCCACCACCGTGTCCGTGTGCTCCGCCACCCGCCCCATACCGAAACCCCAGGCCGAGAGCATACCCTCAGCCGAGGCATAGACATCGAAGTCGGCCGAATTCTGGATGTGCTCCGACAACGTCTTCCAGTCGTCCTTGATCTTCCGCGCCGCGACGACCGACTCCTCCAGCGGGGTCAGAACCTTGCGCACCGACTCGATCTGAATCTTGTAGCCATCGCCCGGCTTCGGACCGCCCGATCCATCAGGACCCCGCGAGCCGCCCTCATGCTCCGTCACTCCGCCGTCCCCCACGTCATCGGCCTTGAGTGCCTCCGTGAAAACACTCAGCGGGCATGGTGCCACACGAGCTCGCAGAATGCGGTTGCGCGCGTGCCCGGGCGGTTGGGGCACGCCGGAATCGGATTGATCTCTGTCGTGGTTGTGGGTACGGTTTCCGACGTGATGAGCCCTGAGTCAGACAGAACGGAGCCGCCGGTCGTTCGGCGGCGAGTCGTTCTCTGACCACTGACCTGTACTCCGGGTCGATCTCGCTTCCAGCGACCGGACACGACTCCGTGTGTCTGGTTCCTTTCTCGGGCTGGCTCGTGACGCGGTCCGATCCGACATCCAGCACGCGGCTGTTCCTGCCCGCATACGCTCATTCATCGCTGGAGTCGACCTCTTGCCTGTCTTCCTCTATGTCCTCGCGCTCGCCGTCTTCGCGCAGGGGACGTCCGAGTTCATGCTGTCCGGCCTCGTACCGGGAATCGCCCGCGACCTCTCCGTATCGGTGGGAGCCGCGGCGAGTCTGACGTCCGCCTACGCGATCGGGATGATCGTCGGCGCCCCGGTGATGGCCGCGCTGAGCGCGCGCTGGCCGCGGCGGCGCGCGCTGGCGGGTTTCCTGGCGGCGTTCGTCGCCGTGCATGTGATCGGGGCGGTCACGACGGACTTCGCCGTGCTCTTCGGAACACGTGTCGTCGCCGCGATCGTCAACGCCGGTTTCCTGGCGGTCGCGATGTCCGTGGCGACAGCCCTCGTCCCTGCCGTGCGACAGGCCAGGGCCACCGCCGTTCTGCTGTCCGGGGTCACGCTGTCGTGCGTCGCGGGCGTCCCCGCGGGGGCGTTGCTCGGGGACTGGTCCGGCTGGCGCTCCGCGTTCTGGGCCGTGGCCGCCCTGTGCCTGCCCGCACTGGCTCTGGTCTTCCGCCAGGCGCCCACCGACGCGGCCGGTCGGGAGGGGGTCTCGGTCAGGCAGGAGGCGGGTGCGCTGCGTTCGCGTCCGGTGCGGGTGGCGATGGTCCTCGCGGCCGTGGTGAACGGGGCCACCTTCGCGACCTTCGCCTACCTGGCCGTCATCGCCACGGACATCGCCCACCTTCCGGCCGCCACGGTCCCGGCCCTGCTCGCCGCGTTCGGCGCGGGGGCGTTCGTGGGGGTGACCACGGCAGGACGTAAGGCCGACGGCGGGCTCGGGAAGGGACTGTTCGCCGCGCTGTGCGTCCTGCCGGTGGGGTGGGCCGTGCTCGCCGTCACCAGCTCTTACGCGGTCCCGCTCTTCCTCGTGACGGTCGTCCAGGGCGCCCTGTCGTTCGGCATCGGCTCGACGCTCGTCGCCCGCGTCATGCACATGGCGCCCCAAGCCCCTTCGCTCGGCGGTTCGTTCGCCACGGTCGCGCTCAACGCGGGTGCGTTCCTGGGCCCGTTGGTCGCGGGCGTAGCCACTGAGGCGACGGGCGACTACCGGGGCGCGGCCTGGGTGAGCGCCGCCCTGGCGGCGACGGCGGTTGCCGCTGTTGTGGCTTCCCGGGCGGGGGTTGCCCGCCCCGGGGTCGAGGAAGCCGCCGGGGTTGAGGAAACCGCTGGGGTCGAGGAAGCCGCTGGGGTCGAGGAAGCCGGGTACTAGTGCCGCGCCGGGCGGCGTCCGCCCTGTGGTGAGGTGTCGTCCGGTCGCCGCGCCGGGCGACACCGGCCGGGGCGGCGTGCGATGTGGGCGGGCCCCTCCGCCGTGGTCCACCAGCACAGGACCGCGCACAGGAAGGCCGCCGCCGCGAAGACCAGCGATTGGGTGACGGAGTCGTCCCGCGCCCCGGAGTGGCCCGTCGGCCTTCCAGAGGAGCCCTTCACCGCACCGCGCCGGACGTTGACGAAACGGAACGTGGATCCGTATATTAACCGGAACGACGATCCGCTTCAGGCGGCGCCACAACCATGAGAGAGAGCTCAGGAATGATTCTGGTCACCGGAGGGCTGGGCTTCATCGGCTCCCACACCGTGCAGGCCCTGCTGGACGCGGGCGAGGAGTGTGTGCTGGTCCAGCGCAGCTCCACCGAGCCGCCGGCCGGTCGCTTCGACGCGCCGGTCGCGGTGGAGCGGGCCGACATCACCGATCTGAGCGCGTTGCTCGACGTGGGCACGCGCCACAAGATCACCGGCATAGTGCACCTCGCGGGGTCGATGCCCTGGCCCCCGAACCCCCATCAGCCCGTCGAGGCGACGCGCACCGCGATCGGCGGCCTGCTCAACGTTCTCCAGGCCGCGCGGGACTGGGGCGTGAAGCGGGTGGGCGTCGCCAGCACGATCGGCGTCTACGGCGGCGTGGGCGGCGACGGCCCGCTCACCGAGGACATGCCGCTGCCCATGAGCTCGGGGCACCTCATCCCGGCCTTCAAGAAGATCGGCGAGCTGCTCAACGACCACCTGGCCGACGCCACCGGCATCGAGGTCATCAACTACCGCATCTCCGGTATCTGGGGGCCGCTCGAGCCGCACGGCCCGCTGTTCTTCGCCGCCCCCGAGCTGGTGCACGCCGCCGCCCGCGGCACCGAGCCGGACCTCTCCCCCCTCCTGGCGCCCGCGTACGCGGAGGACGCGCTCGACCTGTGCTACGTGAAGGACGCGGGCCGGGCCATCGCACTCCTCCAGCTCACGGACCGCCTCAACCACCGCACCTACAACGTGGCCTCCGGCCGCGCGACGAGCAACGCCGAGATCATCGCCGCCATCAAGAAGGTCGTCCCCGACGCCCGGGTCGACCTCCCGACCGGCGGGACCACCCCGCCGCGCCACCTCGACATCACCCGCATCCGGCAGGACACCGGCTACGAGCCCGCCTACGACACCGAGCGCGCGGTCACCGAGTACCTCGCCTGGCTGCGGGCGGGCCATGAGCGGTGAGCCAGAGCCCCTGGTCAGCGACGGGTGAGGTGGGTGAGGGTGACGCCGTTGGGGAAGGCCGTGCGCTCGGCGACATCGAAGACGGTGGGGTCGAAGGCGCCGTCGAAGGCCGGGATCCCGGCGCCCGCGACGACGGGGTAGTTCTTGATCACCAGCTCGTCGATCTCCGGCAGGAGGGCGCCCGCGAGCTTGCCGCCGCCGCAGAGCCACACGTTCAGCCCGGCCCCGCCCTCCCCCTTGAGCTCCCGCACGAGGGCGAGCGGATCGCCCGGGACGACGGTGACGGCCGGGTCGGTGTCCGGGTCGAGGGTGCTGGACACCACGTACTGGCGCAGGTGCGCGTACGGACTGGTGATCCCCGCCTCGAGGGCGGGACGGTAGCTGCCGAGGCCCATGACGACGGTGTCGAAGTGGCGGTTGGGCGCGTCGGCCAGGCCGGCCGCCGCGCGGTAGGCGGTCGGGACCGTCTCGGGGAACAGCGTGTTGGTCCAGGTCGCGTAGGCGGCGGACCGCTCTTCGTCGCCGCCGGGGAAGAAGTCGTACTCGCCGTCGGGGCCCGCGATGCGGCCATCGAGTGTGACGGCGACGTAGTACACGAGCTTTCGCATCTTTAGCCGCTCCAAACGTAGTACTCTAGTTGTAGTGGCTGGAACGTAGTACTACAGCTGGAGTGGTGTCAATGGTGAGACGGAACGACCAGCGGCGCGCCGCCCTCGTGGACGCCGCGATCGAGGTGTTGGCCAAGGAAGGCGCACGCGGCCTGACCTTCCGCGCGGTGGACGCCGAGGCCGCCGTGCCCGCCGGGACCGCGTCCAACTACTTCGCCAGCCGCGACGACGTGCTCACCCAGGCCGGCGCCCGCGTCTATGAGCGGCTCCAGCCCGACGAGGCCACGATCGCCCGCCAGCGGGCGGCGGACCGGGACCGGGAGACCTACGCCGAGCTGATGCGTGAGCTCGTCAGCCGCGTCGCCTCATTCCGCACCGGCTACCTGGCGCTGCTGGAGCTCCGCCTCGAGGCCACCCGCCGGCCCGGGCTGCGCAAGGTGCTCACCGAGCGGGTCCGGGCCGACATCGAGGCCAACCTCGCGTACCACGAGGAGTCGGGCCTCCCTGGCGACGCCACGGCCGTCAAGCTGCTCATGCTGGCGCTGAACTGGCTGATCGTCGAGCAGCTCACCCTGCCGGACGTGTTCACGGAGGCGGAGCGGGATCAGCTGGTGGCGGCCGCGGTGGAGCGCATCGTGGCGGCGGAGTAGGGGTTCGGCCTGGGCCGCACTCCTACCGCTTACGCCGACTGGGAGCCCTTCTTCAGCTGCTCCTCGTTGGGGATCGCCCCACCGAAGCGGCGGTCCCGCGAGGCGTACTCCACGCACGCCCGCCACAGGTCGCGGCGGTCGAAGTCCGGCCACAGCACGTCCTGGTACACCATCTCGGCGTACGCGCTCTGCCAGATCAGGTAGTTGGACGTCCGCTGCTCGCCCGAGGGGCGCAGGAAGAGATCCACATCCGGCATGTCCGGGTAGTAGAGGTACTTCGCGAACGTCTTCTCGTTCACCTTCGACGGATCGAGGCGGCCCGCCCGGACGTCCTCCGCCAGCGCCTTCGCCGCGTCCGCGATCTCCGCGCGGCCGCCGTAGTTCATGCAGAAGTACATCGTCATGGCGTCGTTGTCCTTGGTCTGCTCCTGGGCGACCTGGAGCTCCTGCGCCACCGACTTCCACAGCTTCGGCATCCGGCCCGCCCAGCGGATCCGGACGCCCATCTCGTCCATCTCGTCGCGGCGGCGGCGGATGACATCGCGGTTGAAGTTCATCAGGAAGCGCACCTCGTCGGGCGAGCGCTTCCAGTTCTCGGTCGAGAAGGCGTAGAGGGAGAGGTTCTTGACCCCCATCTCCAGGCAGCCCTTGAGCACGTCCAGCACGACGCCCTCGCCGACCTTGTGCCCCTCGGTGCGCGGCAGCCCGCGCTCCTTGGCCCAGCGGCCGTTCCCGTCCATCACCACGGCCACGTGCTGCGGCACCAGCTCACCGGGGATCTTCGGCGGCCGGGCGCCGGACGGGTGCGGCTCCGGGGTCCGGTACTCGCGCCGCTGTCGGCCCAGAAACCCGCGTCCTGCCATGCCTGCCATGTCTCCCTCAGCTCTTGCTCTCTGTACTGCTACTGGTTCTGCTGCTACTTCTCTACGTACCGCAGCGACCGAAGTCCCCGCTCCAGGTGCCAGTGCAAATACGCCGCCACGAGCCCGGTGCCCTCCCGGGCATGCCGTGGTTCACACGCGTCCGCCGTCTCCCAGTCCCCGGTCAGCAGCGCGCCCAGCAGCATCAGCGACTCCGCCGAGGGTACGACGCTTCCGGGCACCCGGCACTCTCCGCAGATGACCCCGCCCGCGCCGACCGAGAAGAACCGGTTCGGACCGGGCATTCCGCACTTGGCGCAGTCGTCGAAACTCGGCGCGTAGCCGTTGACGGCGAGGGAGCGCAGCAGAAACGCGTCCAGGACGAGATGCGGCTCATGATCCCCGGCGGCCAGGGTGCGCAGCGCGCCGACGAGGAGCAGATACTGCTGGACGGCGGGCTCGCCCTCGTGGTCGGTGAACCGCTCGGCCGTCTCCAGCATGGCGGTACCGGCGGTGTAGCGGGCGTAGTCGGTGACGATCGAGCCACCGTACGGGGCGATCGTCTCACTCTGCGTACACAGCGGCAGCCCGCGCCCGACCAGCTCGCCGCCACCGCGCGCGAAGAACTGCACGTCCACGTGGCTGAACGGTTCGAGCCGCGCCCCGAACTTCGACTTCGTCCGCCGCACACCCCGCGCGACGGCCCGGACACGGCCGTTGTTGCGGGTGAGCAGGGTGATGATCCGGTCCGCCTCTCCCAGCTTCTGGGTGCGCAGCACGATGCCGTCGTCGCGGAACAGACTCATGGCGCCCATTGTCCCCTAGCGGGACAGCTGATCGAACCGCCCGGCCCGGACGGCCCGGGTCAGCGCCCGGAGGGCGGCGGGGGTCATGGTGATCACGGTCTGCGGTTCGTCGCTCTCGCGCAGGAGGACGGTGTCCGGGGTTCGGGCCAGCTCGACGCAGTTGTTGGCTGCGTCACCTGAGTACGAAGACTTCCGCCAGTGTTGTATGTCCGACATCTCCATGCCTTCAGAGCTGTTGCACGATGTCGCGAACGAAGTCGCGCGTGTCCCCAGGGCTGAGTGACAGCCCCTGCGTCCGGTCCAGGACTTCCCGGTAGTTGGCAACGAGCGTTTCCGCGTCCACCAAGGCGACTCCGGTCGCCACGTCGAGCTGAACGGTGTCCAACTGCGGCACCGGTCCGGCCGCATAGAGTACGGAAGCCCCCGCGCCAGGAAAACCTCCGGCCGCGAATGGGATCACGCGCACGGTCACGTTGTCGCGCTCGGACGCCTCCAGCAGGTACTCCAACTGGCCACGGGCCACCTTGGCGCCACCGAACCGCATGCGCAACGCGGCCTCATGGACGAGGAAGGTGCACTGCGGCGGATTGTCCCTGTCCAGTACGTCCCGACGCTTCAGCCGGTGGGACAGCCTGCGACGGTGCTCGACCGCGGTGAGATCGGGTACCGCCGTAGCGAAGACGGCTCTGGCATAGTCCTCCGTCTGCAGCAGCCCCGGGATGTGCATCGGCTGCATCGTCCTCAGACTCACGGCGTGGTGTTCCAGTTCGGCCAGATCGAGCGCGCCTGCGGGCAGCTTCCCCCGGTACTCCTCCCACCAGCCGTGCACCCGTTCCACGGCCATGGCCACCAGCGCGTCAACGTACGCTTGATCCGCGCACGAGTAGATCGCCGCGAGCGTCCTGACTCGCTCCTCGCTCATGCCGAGGCGGCCCGCCTCCATATTGCTGATCCGCGTGCGATCCGCGCCCAGCTCCTCACCGGCGCGGGCCACGGTCATTCCGGCGTGCTCGCGCAACTTGCGCAGTTCCGTACCGAGGCGCCGCTGCCTCGCGGTCGGCCCTGACCTCGGTGACACCAGCACCCTCCCCTTCAGTCACGTCCACTCAGTTAACGCTTACCCGAAGCGTAGTGCACACGTGCACTCGGATGCTCTATGGTCCTGCTAGCGCAGCGCATCGAACCAATCACGCACCGCGTTGGGAGCACCGCCATGCCCGAAGTCGCCACAGCCGCCGAACCCCCATACGCCTACCGACTCAGCGCCCCCAACTCCCCCAAGAGCCCCAGGGTCTGCCGTGACGCCATCGCCGCCCTCCTCCAGGCCAACGACCTGCACGACCTCGCGGACACGGCGAAACTCCTGGTCTCCGAGGCCGTGACGAACGTCAATCAGCACACCGACACCCAACTGATCCACATCGACACCCTCGTCCGCGACCGCATCGCGACGATCGCCGTACGCGACGGCTCCCCGGAGCGCCACCCGTACCCCCGCGACGCCGCGCCCGACGAGGAGGGTGGACGCGGGCTGTTCCTGATGCGGGAGCTGGCCTACGCATGGGGCGTCACCTGGGAGAACGGGCTGCGCCCCACCGGCAAGCACATCTGGTTCGAGCTCCGCGAACCCCTCACCGAATGAAGACATGGATACGGTGTCCAGCCCGCCGGACACCCAGGAGGCCCCATGCCGCGCGTGGCGACCAACCTGCCCGCGTACATCGGGGCGGAGGTGCTGCCCGCGCCGGACCCGGAGGACCTCGGCACCCTCATGGTCCGCGCGAGGGCTCCGGAGTGATGTGGCGCGCGTCGGTTTGCGGGGCCAGTGAGGCCAGTGTGGTGGGCCGGACCGCGTCGGTGGCGGTGGAGCCGAGGAGGAGGTCGGTCAGGTCGTGGGGCCGGGCCGCCTCGTCGGTGGGGGTCGCCGCCGTGATGCGGTCCAGGCGGAAGCCTCGGCCGGCGCGGCGGGTGCGGCACCAGGCGATGAGGTACCAGCGGCCCTCGGCGGTGAGGAGCCCGGCCGGTTCCACGACGCGGTCGCTCTCGCATCCGGCCGCGTCGGTGTAGGACAGCCGCAGCGCCGTGTTGTGGGTGAGGGCCCGCTCCACCGCGGTGCGGATCTCGGATTCCGTCCGGGTCGGTCGCGTCACGATCCGTGCGGCGAGTGCGCGGGCCGCCGTCGAGGCGGGGACGGTCATCGAGGCCGTGATCTTCTGGGCCGCGGTGCGGGCCGCACCCGCGTAGGGCGTGGCGGCGCCGACCGCGGCGAGCACGGCGGTCAGCGCGGAGGCTTCCTCGGGGGTGAAGTGGATCGGGGGGAGGGTCATCTCCGGGGCGATGGACCAGCCCCCGCCCCGCCCGGGTGTGGTGCGCACGGGGACGCCGGTCTCCATCAGCGTCTGGAGGTCGCGCTGCACCGTGCGGGTGCTGATCTCGAAGCGCGCGGCGAGCGCCGCGACCGTCAGTGGCCGCGGCGCGGCCGCGCGCAACTCCTCCACCAGCGCGTACAGCCGGGCAGTGCGGTTCATGGGGCCGACGCTACCGTCACGCGGTGGCCAGGAAGTCCCGCTCACGCCGCTGTTCCCGCTCGGTGATGGTGAGGGGGAACAGGGTGAACCCGTGCATCGCGCCGGCGATGACGTCGAGCCGTACGGGCGCGCCCGCCGACTCCCATCGCCGGGCCAGGAACAGGGAGTCGTCCAGCAGCGGGTCCTCGGTGCCGACGACGATCCGGGCGGGCGGCAGACCGGCCAGGTCCGCGAAGAGCGGGGAGACCTCGGGGTCGCGGCGCTGCTCCGCCCCCATCCCCGGGGTGAACATCTCGTAGGCGCCCCGGAGCGAGTCGGTATTGCTCAGCAGTGGCCGGGGGCCGAACAACCGCACGCTCGGCGTCATCGACAGGTCGTAGGGGCCGAAGAGCAGGTGGGCCGCGCGGAACGCGCCCGTGATGCCGTGCCGGTCGCGCAGGCGCAGCAGGGTCAGGACGCCGAGGTGGGCACCGGCCGACTCGCCGCCGATCAGCAGCCGTTCCGTACCGAACTCGGCCGCCGCGTGCTCCACCAGCCACCGGGCGGCCGCTTCGCAGTCGTCGGGCCCGGCGGGGAACGGGTGTTCCGGCGCCAGGCGGTACTCCACGCTCACCACGGCCAGCCGGGCCTCCACGGCAAGCCGCCAGAGCCTTTCGTCCTGCCCGTCCGCGGAGCCGAAGGCCCAGCTGCCTCCGTGGATGTGCAGGTGCACGCCGTCGACACGGTCCGGCACGAACGTCCGCACCTTCACCCCGCCCGCGACGATACGGTCCCGGCCCTGCTCCAGTCGCACCGGCGGTGTGTCGGCGCCGAGCCGGTTGCGCCGCAGGAGCGCCAGCGTGGCCGCGCTCGGCGCCTGCCCACGCGCCGGTCGGCTCGCCGCGGCGGCCTCGAACTTCTCGTTGAAGGCCAGGGTTTCGGCGAGGCAGTCCTCATCAGTGATCGTCATGCCGCCGACGGTCGCAGCCGCCCGCGACAACACCCTGTCACCCTTTCCCTGTGATCTGCGTCACGGCTCGCGCGATGCCGCGGCCGCGACACCGCAGCCGATGTCACAGCCGTGTGCTGGACGGGGTCTGGGCCGGTCACAACCCGGTGGTGGGGCGGCGGTTGGCGGCTCGGCGGCGTTCTCCCTTGCGCACACTGGTTCCGCGGGGCAGGTCAGCGACGAGTTGGGGGGATACGCCATGGCGGCCGGTTGCCGGGACTGTGAGACGTGTACGAGGTCGTGGCTGGGGCGGCTGTTCCAGAACGCGGCGGTGGGGCTGATGCATGTGGTGACGATCGGCATCAGCTACCTGATCAAGAAGGGGTTCAGGCGCCACTGCCCGCAGTGCGGGCACCTGCTGTCCAGGCATGCCCGCAGGGCGGACGGTTCGTTCCGGGACTGACGGGGCGGGTGTCCTGCGGATCTTTCCCCCGCCCCTTTCCGGGCGGATTCCGGGGGCTCGGCCCCTGGACCCGGACCCGAGGTCTGGGGCGGAGCCCCAGCAACGGTGGTCAGAGGGGCTGGAGCCGCTTGCGCAGGAGGCAGAACTCGTTGCCTTCGGGGTCGGCCAGGACGTGCCAGTTCTCGGTGCCGGTCTGACCGACGTCGGCGGGCTTGGCACCGAGCGCGAGCAGCCGCTCCAGCTCCGCGTCCTGGTCGCGGTCGGTGGCGTTGACGTCGATGTGCAGCCGGAGCCTCTCGGGCCTCGGGTCGCTGCTGGGGCTGAGGACGAGGGTGGGCCGCGGGCCACCGAAGCCGACGCCGGGCGGCCCGATCTCGATGCTTCCGTCGTCCTCCCGGCCGAGTTCCACGTAGCCGAGGACCTCGCTCCAGAACGCGGCGAGCCGCTCGGCGTCGGCGCAGTCCAGGACCAGCTCACTGATGCGGCATGCCATGCCCGTGAGTGTACGGAGGCGACGGGCGCGGGCCCAGGCGTTTTCGCCGGGGCTCAGTCCTCTTCGGCTCAGCCCTCTTCGGCTGAGTCCCCTCCGGCCGAGCCCCCTTCGGCTCAGCCCTCTCCGGCTCAGTCCCCTTCGGCTCAGTCCCCTTCGGCTCAGCCCTCTTCCGCGACCAAGGTGTAGCGCACGGTCTGGGCCTGGATGAGGCCGTCGCGGAAGACGAAGGTGTCGACCCCGTCCTCCACGCGCGCATGGGCGGTGGCGGCCGACCACTCGAGGAGCCAGCCCCACCCGGCCCGGCAGCCGCCGCTACTGCATGCCCGGGCTGTGCGGCAACCGCGTCAACGTCGCCAGCCACCGCGCCCGCCAGGCCGCGACGCGCGACCGGCATCGGTGAAGCGCAGGTCCGGCCGCCCTTGCGGCGGCTGCCTGTCCCACGCCGCGTACCGCTTCTCCGGCCTGACCTCCACCGTCGTCGACCGCGAGCGCGACTACGCCCCCGGCCAGGCCGGGGCGATCGGCCGCGGCAGTGCCGAGGCGCTCTTCCCGCGCCTCGCCCGCTGACCGGCCGATGCCGTCCCACCACCGGAGAGACGCAGGTCACACTCGGCCCTGTCACATCTCTCCGAGCCGTTCCGTCAGGGAGGTGTAACCACGGCAACCGCATAGGAGAGCCCATCATGGAAGCTCGTTTGAACCTCTTCGGCAACCCGCTCTTCGGCACCTTCCTGAAGCACCTCAACTACGCGGGCAAGGCGGTCACGGACTCGGCGCTGCCGGCCGCGACACAGGAGCTGGTGAAGATCCGGGCCAGTCAGATCAACGGCTGCGGCTTCTGCACCGACATGCACACCAAGGAGGCCGCGAAGGCCGGGGAGACCTCGACGCGCCTCAACCTGGTCGCGGTCTGGCGGGAGGCCACGGTGTTCACCGACGCCGAGCGCGCCGCCCTGGAGCTGGCGGAGCAGGGCACCCGCATCGCCGATGCGGCCGGTGGCGTCACGGACGAGGCGTGGGCGAACGCCGCCAAGCACTACGACGAGGAGCAGCTCGCCGCCCTGGTGTCGATCATCGCCGTCATCAACACCTACAACCGTCTGAACGTCATCGTCCAGCAGCCCGCCGGCGACTACCAGCCCGGCCAGTTCGGCTGAGACCGGCGTCCGCCGCCGGAATCCCTCAAGGGCGGTCGAGCCGGAGGCGCTCGGCCCTCGGCAGCCCCGCGACCACCAGGTCGTAGGAGTCCTCGATGAGCTCCCGGACCAGCCGGTCCGGGAGACCGCCGTCGACCGTCACCGTGTTCCAGTGGCGCTTGTTCATATGCCACCCCGGGACGATCAGCCCCGGATGCCCCTCACGGAGCCGGCCCGCGTCCGCCGGGTCGCACTTCAGGTTCACCGTGAGGGGGCGGGCGTCCAGCGTCGTCAGGGCGAAGATCTTGCCGAGCACCTTGAAGGTCGAGACCTCCGGGTGACGGGAGAACGGGAACTCCTCCACCACCGCATTGAAGGAGAGGCAGAAGGACCGCAGTTGTTCGGGGGTCACTCCGGATTCTCCTCGTACTCGACCGAAAAGGCTCAAGGGGTGCGACAACGAGACCACCGTAGCCCAGGCATCCGACAGCCGGCTGGCGAGAATCCGTGGAGGCTCGGCAGAAACGCTCGTGGTTGATGCCACGGCCCGTGCATAACCTGCCGAAAAGCGCTATTCCACGCGCTTTCGGCACACCACGGAGGATCGAGTTGGCAGGCGAGACGACGACGCAGGGGAACGGTCCGCAGGCGGGCGCGGCCGCACGTCCGATGGACGTCGGCATGCTGCTGTACGGAGGGCATACGGCGCTCGACTTCGTCGGTCCGCATCTGGCCTTCGCGAGTGCGGGCATGCGGGTTCATCTGGTGTCGCACTCACTCGAACCAGTGGTGTCCGACATCGGCCTGGCCGTCCTGCCGACCGTCACCCTCCAGGACTGCCCCGCTGACCTGGACATCGTGTTCGTACCCGGCGGACGCGTCGATGAGGTGCTGCTCGACCGCACCAAGCTCGACTTCCTCGCGGACCATGGACGTACGGCCGCGTACATCACCTCGGTCTGCACCGGCTCGCTCGTGCTCGCCGCGGCGGGTCTGCTCGACGGCTATCGGGCGGCGACCCACTGGGCCACGCGGGAGCAGCTGGCGCGGTTCGGCGTCGAGGTGTCGAGCGAGCGCGTGTGCATCGACAGGAACAGGGTCACCGGCGGCGGTGTGACCGCGGGTATCGACTTCGGGCTCGCCCTCGTCGCGCGCGTGCTCGGCGAGGACGCCGCGAAAGTCGCCCAGCTGGCCATGGAGTACGCCCCCCAGCCGCCCTTCGACGCCGGTTCTCCCGAGGGCGCCGGGGCCGAAGTGGTGGCCCGGTTCGCCGAGTTCGCCGAAGCCACCTTCGGCGAACGCATCGACGTATCCATCGCCCGCACCGTCTCGCGGGCATTGGAGCGGCGCGCGGCGCACAACGCGTGACGGACTCACCTCGACGCGCTCTGTCGTCGCCGACCGGGCGGTGGTGGCCGAGCGGCGGTGGCCGGTCGGCGGTGGCCGGTCGGCGGCCGGTCGGCGGCGGCCGCGGCCGCGAGGCTGAGCCCCGCTTCCCGGCGGGACGGCCCCCGAACCCCGAGTTGCGGCCCCCCACGCGCGGGGTGACGGTGGACATAAGGGGGACACGGGGGCGTGGCAGAACGTGGGGGCGAGAGAAGACGCACAGGACCGCAGCCGGTACGCGGGAGCACCGGACCGTCGTCCTCGGGGCCTGGCTTTCCGCGCAGTGGCGCGTGTCCGCGATCAGGGGGAACGCACTGACCGCGACCGCGCACAGGAGCGGAGAAGGCAATGACGAACGGACCTGGGCCCGCGGGGCCCATGGGCAGGGGCCCGAACGGGGAACGGCCACGGCGGACCGGTATGCCCCTGGGGGCGCAGCAGACGGAGTACACCGGGCGGTATGTGGTCCTGCTCGATCAGCAGGAACCCGAGCGCGGGATGGAGGCGCTGCGCTCGTCCGTGGGGATCTCGTCCGTGGAGCGCGTCCGCGGGGCGGAGCCCGGGGCCGCGGAGCTGCTGGCGCGGCCCGATGTGTCGGTGGTCTTCGACGAACTCGGCGTCGCCGTCGTCGATGTGCAGCCGGACCAGCGCCATGCGCTGGTCACCACGGCGGAGGCGGAGCCGACGATCATCGCGACGGAGCCGGAGCGCGTGGTGTACGCGTCGGTGATCACCGAGCCGCAGCGCACGCTGACCGGCTTCTTCCCGACGTACCGCAGCGACGAGGACGAGGTGTCCCGGCACACCCGGGCCGAGCTCGCCAGCTCGCTGGGGCCGGCGTGGGACGAGCAGCACACCACCTGGGGCCTCCAAGGCATTCGCGCCAACTGGTCGCATCTGACGGGCAGCGGGGTGAAGGTCGCCGTGCTCGACACCGGTGTGGACACCGACCACCCGGATCTGACCGATTGCGTCGAGGCGACGGCCTCCTTCGTGCCCGGGGCGGATGTCGAGGACGGCCACGGCCACGGCACCCACTGCGTCGGCACCGTGGCCGGTCCCGCCGAGCCGGGGCACGCGCCGCGGTACGGCGTGGCCGGTGAGGCACGGGTACTGGTGGGCAAGGTGCTCAGCGACCAGGGCGTGGGCTCCGACGGCGAGATCCTGGCGGGGATGGCCTGGGCGGTCGCCCAGGGCGCCCGGGTGGTCTCCATGTCGCTCGGGGCTCCGGTGGAGCCGGGCGAGCTGTTCCCGCAGACCTACGAGAACGTGGCGCGGCGCGCGCTGCGGCGCGGCACCGTGATCGTGGCCGCGGCGGGCAACGAGAGCCGGCGGCCCGGCTTCGTGGCACCGGTGGGGCGGCCCGCCAACTGCCCGTCCATCCTGGCGGTGGCGGCGCTCGGCAAGGACCTGGGGACGGCGTTCTTCTCCTGCGGCGCCCTCAACGGCGAGGGCGGGGAGGTCAATATCGCGGCGCCCGGGGTCGACATCTTCTCGGCCGCGCCCGACGGGACCTACCAGACGATGAGCGGCACGAGCATGGCGGCGCCGCATGCCTCCGGTGTGGTCGCGCTGCTGGCCCAGGCGCATCCGGACGCCTCGGCGGCCGACCTGAGCACCCGTCTGCTGTCCGGCGCCCATCCGCTGGCGCAACCGGCCACGGACATCGGCGCGGGTCTGCTCCAGGCCCCGTGAGCGGGGACGCCATGGGGCGGACATCGCGGTCCGGGCCAGTCGGGGTCATCCTCTCGGTCGACCCGGACCGGTTCGCCCAGGTCGTGGCGGCCGCCCGCCGGGTCGGGCTGGCGGTCACCGGTGAGCAGCCGATCCTCGGCTCGCTGTCCGGGACGATCGCGGAGGACCGGATCCCGGTGCTGGAGGCGGTGGACGGCGTGGAGGCGGTGGACCGGGAGCGGATCGTCCGGCTTCCGCCGCCCGACGCGCCGCCGCGGTGAACCTCGGTGTCCGCTCGCGTCAGACGCGGTCGAACGGCTCGGCGTACCGGAAGGGCCCCTTGATGGTCGGCTGATAGGCGGTCAGGGTCCGGACCTGGAAATACTCGCCCCAGGCCGGATCCGGCGCCGTGATGCCGTAATCGGTCGCCGGGCGGAAGCCGAACCGGCCGTAGTAGGCGGGGCTGCCCAGCAGGGCGACCAGCGATTCGCCGAAGGCGTCCGCGGCGCCGAGCACCGCGTGGACGAGCGCGAGGCCCACGCCACGGCCCTGATGGGCGGGGTGCACGCTGAGCGGGCCGAGGCCGAGGGCGAGGGCCAGGCCGGAGCCGACATGACCGCGGGTGCACACGACGTGGCCGATCACCTCGTCGCGGTCGCCGGTGGCGACGAACGACAGCGCGGGCAACCAGCCGTCGCTGGTCCGGAGCTCGTCCAGCAGCGTGGCCTCGATGGGAGGTGGGGGGCTGGAACTGTGCGAGGTGTCCGAGGTGTCCGACTTGGCGAACGCGGCCGAGGTGACGGCCCGTACGGCGTCGATGTCGGAGCGGGTCTCTCGTCGGATCAGCATCGGGTCAGGATGCGTCCGGATGCCGTACTACGGCAAACGAATTGTGCGCCCACGCGCGGGGCGGGCCGCGCGGTCGGCCGTAATTGGTTCGACTCGGCGGCCACGGGTCCGGCAGCCTCCCGTCATGGACCCCCATTTCTGGCCCCTGTACGGGCTTCGCCTGCGTACGCCACGCCTGGAGCTGCGGCTTCCCGACGTCCCCCTGCTCGACGAGCTCGCCGCGGTCGCGGCGGGCGGGGTGCACGACCCGGACGAGATGCCCTTCAGCATCCCCTGGACCGACGCGGCACCGGAGGAGCGCGGACGCGCCACCTTCCAGCATGTGCTGCGCACGATCGCCGAATGGCGGCCGGAGCAGTGGACGCTGAGCCTCGCGGTGCTGCACGAGGGCGCGGTGATCGGGCGGCAGGACCTGTTCGCGACCGAGTTCGCCATCACCCGGGAGGCCGAGACCGGCTCCTGGCTGGGCACCGCTCACCAGGGCAAGGGCCTGGGCACGGAGATGCGGGCGGCGGTGGCGCACCTGGCGTTCGAGGGCTTGGGCGCGCTGTCGCTGGCCTCGGGCGCGATGGTGGAGAACGGCCGCTCGCTGGGGGTGTCCCGGCGGCTCGGCTACCGCCCCGACGGGCTGTCCGTGCTCGCCGTAAGGGGCGAGGCCCGCACCCTTCAGCGGCTGCGGCTGGACCGCGCGGCCTGGGAGGAGCACCGCGCCATCCCGGTCGAGATCGCCGGACTGGAGCCGTGCCGCGCGCTGTTCGGCGCTGCGTGACGTGCCCTGAGCTGCCCGATGTGCGGTCTGACGTGCGCTGACGTGCGTGCGCTGACGTGCGTGCGCTGACGTGCGTGCGCTGACGTGCGCTGCGGGTGTCCGGCGGACCACGCGGCGGAGGCTTCACCCTCAGGCCCTAGGTCCTGGGGCCTGGGGCCTGAGCCCGGGGCGGGGCCCCAGTTGTGGGAAGAGGCGGGGAGGGGAGCGGTCCGCCGCAGGCGTCACGGCCCGTCGGACGACCGACAAGCCGGGGTGACCAGGCCGGACTCGTAGGCCGCGATGACCAGTTGGGCGCGGTCGCGGACGCCGAGCTTACCCATGATGCGGCTGACATGGGTCTTGGTGGTGAGCGGTGAGAGGCCGAGCGTCTGGGCGGCCTCGGCGTTGTTGAGGCCCCGGGCGAGAGCAGGGACTCCCCCGCCGCCACGGTCCGTATGGCGTCCAGGAGTTCGGCGGGCCGGGTGTCCTTCACCAGGAAGCCGGACGCGCCCGCGCGCAGCGCCTCGACGATGTGCTCATCGGTGTCGTACGTCGTCAGGACGAGCACCTTGACCCCGGCGAGGTCCTCGTCGGCGGCGATGCGGCGGGTGGCCTCGATGCCGTCGAGGTCGGGCATCCGGATGTCCATGACCACGAGGTCGGCGCGGGCGGTGCGGGCCAGTTCGACGGCCTCGCGGCCGGTGCCCGCCTGCCCGACCACATCCATGTCGCGGGCCGAGGAGACCAGCATGGCGAAGGCGGAACGGACCAGCGTCTGGTCGTCAGCGAGCAGCACCCGGATCGGCGTGGCGGCCCCGGGGCCGAGAGCCGGTGGCGTGGTCATGCGGTGGCCTCCCTGGGCGGCGCGGCGGTCTGTCCGGCTCCGGTGCCGGTGCCGTTTCCGGTGCCAGTGGTCCCAATCCCGGTCCCGGTCCCGGTGCCGTTTCCGGTCCCGGTCCCGGTCCCGGCCCCGGTGCTCGTACGGCCGCCGGGCGGGCCGCCCCTCCCCCACGGCAGTGTGGCCCTGATCGCGAAGCCGGGGCCGTCCTCGCGCGGTCCGGCGGTCAGGGTGCCCGCGACGCTGCGGGCCCGCTCCCGCATGCCGACGATGCCGTAACCCGGTTCGGTGGGCGCCGTAAGGGGCGGCTCCTCGCCCCTGGGGCCGTCGTCCACGGCGGCGACGCACAGCGCCGCCTCGTCCCGTACGAGCGTGATCCGCACCCTCGTACCGGGTGCGTGGCGGACGGCGTTGGTCAGGGCCTCCTGCACGATCCGGTACACGGCGGCGCCCACGGCGGGCGACAGCTCGGACGCCTCCACGTCGACCGTAAGGTCCACACGTACGCCCGCCGCCTCCGCCGCCGCGGCCAGGTCGGCGAGTCCGGCGAGCCCCGGCAGCGGCCCGGTGTCCGCCTCGTCCGCGCGGTCGGCGTCAGGGCCCACGTCCGCGCGGAGCACCTGGAGGGTGGCCCGCAGCTCGGCACGCGCGTCCCGGCAGGTGTCGGCGATCGCGTCGAGGGCCTTGGCCATCGCCTCGCGGTCCAGCCGCTCGGGGTCGGCGATCAGGACATGCGCCGCGACGGAGGTCTGGACGCCGATGAGGGTGATGCTGTGCGCGAGCAGATCGTGCAGATCGCGCGCGATGCGCAGCCGTTCCTCGGCGACCCGCCGGGCCGCCTCCTCCTCGCGGGTCCGCTCGGCGCGTTCGGCCCGCTCCAGGATCGCGGCGATGTACTTGCGGTGGATGCGGACCGCCTCGCCGATCACCACGACCGACAGCACCCAGCCGGAGGTGCGCAGCATGTCGAGACCGGCGTGCGGCTTGCCGCTGAGGGCCATCACCGACACCATGACCGAGATCACGGCGGTGACGGTGAGGAAGGACCGCAGCGGCGGGCCGATGACGGCGAGGGTGTAGACGGCGAGGAGCCCGGCCGGGACGACCGCGATATGGACGTTGTCCATGCCGTGGTACGGCCCGACCATGAACACCACCGCCACGGTGACCACCATCGGGCTGTGCCGCCGCCCGATGAGCACCAGGGCGCTGGCGGCGAGCAGCGCCCAGCCGATCGCGTCCGGGCGGTGTCCGTTCCGGTCGGGGTTGAGCAGTGCCAGGACCACCTGGATGACCAGCACCGCACCGGCGATCCGGGCGTCCACCCGCCGCCGCCCGCGGGCCTCGTCCGGGGTCTCGGCGGGGCGGGGGCCGCTGTGCAGGGCGCGCGACGCGGAGGCGATCGCGCGGTGGGCCGCGGAGCGCGTCCGTGGGGTGCTCGCGGGCTTCGCCGTGGAGTGGGTCGTAGGAAGTACGGGCACGGGCTCCATCCTCGGGGATCCGCCTCGGGCCGAGCCATAGGGCGGTACGGATCCAAAGTGCGGCCATAGGGCGGCCATAGAGCCGCCGTGGGGACCGCCATGAGCGGCCATGGAGCGGCCGTGGGACTGCCGTAGAGCAGCCATGGAGCGGCCGTGGGACGGCCACAAGGCGGCCACAGAGCGTACGTATGAAGGGGCCCCGGACCGGCCGTCCCCTGTGCGGCCGGTCCGGGACGAGAACCGGGACGAGAAGCGGCGTCAGCCGCCGCGTACGGCCGGTTCGGGACGGGACCGGGCATGGGACCCGGCGGCGGGTCCGTCCTGGGCGCCCGGGGCCGACGGGGCGGGCGTACGGCGGAAGAGGGCACCCGGCCACCACACCCACCGCTTCAGCAGCAGGCTCGCCGACGTCACCAGGTACGTCCGTACGAGGAAGGTGTCGAGCAGCACGCCGACCGCCACCACGAACCCCATCTCGACCAGCATCACCATCGGCAGCGTGGCCAGCACCGCGAAGGTCGCCGCCAGCACCAGACCGGCCGAGGCGATCACCCCGCCCGTCGTGCGGAGCGCGGTCACCGCCGCGTCCGGGACGTCCGCCCCGCGCAGCGACTCCTCCCGCATCCGGTGCATCAGGAAGATGCCGTAGTCCACGCCGAGGGCGACCAGGAAGACGAAGGACAGCAGCGGCAGCCCGGGATCGACCCCGGCGAAGCCGAAGACCGGGTCGAAGAAGAGCCCGCCGAGCCCCATCGCCGCGCCCCATACGGCGACCACGGCGACGACGAGCACCAGCGGCGCGACGAGGCTGCGCAGCAGGGCCGCGAGGATCAGCAGCACGGCGATCAGCACCAGCGGGATGACCAGCGTCCGGTCGCGGGCGCTGGTGTCCTCCAGGTCGAGCTGCTGGGCGCTGGGTCCGCCGACCAGCGCGTCGGCGCCCTCGACCCGCACCAGACCGGAGCGCAGGGCGTGCAGCGTGGCCGTCTCCTCCGCCGACTGCGGGGCGCCCCGCGGGAAGACGTCGATCTCCGTCCAGCCGCCGCCGCTGCGCCCGCGGTCCGCCCGCGCGACCCCCTGGGTGTCGCGCGCCCGCCGCAGCGCCTCGTCCGCTCCCGCGGTGCGCGCCATCACGCTGATGGGCTGGCTGCTGCTGTCGGGATAGGCATCGGCGAGGGTCTGGGTGGCGGCCACCGACTCGGGCTTGTCGGTGAAGGTGTCCTCCTGCTTGAGGTTGCCGGGCAGGTTGAGCACGCCGAGGGCGAGGACGCCCAGCAGCGCGGCGCCGCCCAGGAGCACCGCTCCGGGCCGGCGGCGGACGGAGCTGCCCATCGCCTCGAAGAACCCGCGCCGGGTCGCCCGCGGCTCGCCGCCGTGGACGGGGATCAGCGGCCAGAACACCCGCCGCCCCAGCAGCACCAGCACCGCGGGCAGCAGCGTCATCATGGCGGCCAGCGCGCAGACGACCCCGACCGCGCCGACCGGGCCCAGTCCGCTGCTGCTGTTGAGGTCGGCCGCGAGCAGACACAGCAGCCCGGCGGCCACGGTGCCGCTGGAGGCGAGCACGGCGGGGCCGCAGCCGCGCAGGGCCTCGCGCATCGCGTCGTACGGGGCCTGGTGGCGGCGGAGCTCCTCGCGGTAGCGGGACACGATCAGCAGGGCGTAGTCGGTGCCCGCGCCGAAGACCAGCACCGTCATGATCGAGGAGCTCATGCTGGTGACGACGAGGTCGAAGCCCTGGACGAGTCCGTAGACGATCGCCATCGCGGCCATGGCGGCGACGCCGACCACCCCCAGCGGCACCAGCCACAGCAGCGGGCTGCGATAGGTGATGATCAGCAGCAGGGCGACCACCCCGGCGGTGGCGAACATCAGTGTGCCGTCGGTGGAGGCGAAGACCTCCTGCGAGTCGGCGCTGAGCGCCCCGGGACCGCCGACCTGGACGGTCAGCCCCTCGGGGTGGGAGGCGAGCTCGGCGCGGACGTCCTTGACGGCGTCGGCCCGCTCCTTCTCGTCCGTCAGGCCGGTGAGCGCCATGGGGTACATCAGGGTCGTGCCGTCCCTGGACGGAATGGCGCGCGGGGCGGTGCCGCCCACGAGGTCATGGCGATCCGCCACCTCGGCGACCTGCCCGCCGGCCGCCTTACGGTCGGCGCCGGTCAGCCCGCCGTCGCGGTGGTAGACGAGGACGAGGTCGATGGTGTCGCCCCCGGGCAGCCGCTCCTGGAGCCGGGCCACCTGGGTGGAGTCGGCGCCCGCCGGGAGGTAGTCGACGGCCGTGTCCCGTTTGGCGCCCTCGAGCTGGCCCGCGAAGGGGACGGCGACGAGGAGCAGCAGTGCCCAGCCCGCGATGACCGCCCAGGGCAGTGAGCGGCGCCGCCGCTTGCCGCCGACCGCGCCGGACGGCGGCCCGGCCGCCGCGGGCTGCGGCGCGGCCGGTTGGTGGGGATCGCTCGGGATCCCTGACGATGTCGTCTGCATGCCCCCAGGCTTCCGGCGCCGGGGCGCCGATGCGTCGCGCCGACGACGGAAACGGCGGCTACTACGCCGGGGGCGGGCCGGGGGCGATTACTCCCTGGGGAGTACGGAGAGCGGACCGGAACCCTCCGCTCAGAACGCCGCCCGGGTGGCGGCCAGCAGGCGCGCCGTGTCGTCGGGACAGATCATCAGCGCCCGGCCGACGGTTTCCAGGACCGCGCGCTCGGCCGGGCGGTACGGGCCGTCGGCCACGGCGATCCGGGCGCCCTGGAGGAGGATCGCCTCCCGGCCGGTGGGGGCCAGGTGCGGGGCCAGCGGCTCCAGGGCCTCGTGCAGCTCGATGGCCAGCGCCGTACCGCACGGGTCCAGGCCGTCCCGCTCGCCGCACGCGCCCGGCAGCCGCCCGGTGTCCGCGGCGAGGGCCTCGATGAGCGCGAGGAGCTGGTCCTCGCTGCAGTCGGCGAACCCGGCGGCGCGCACCGCGCCGACCGCGACCTGCCGGACCGCCGTCGCCTCGGTGCCGCCCGCGGCGAGGACCGCGAGGGCCACGGTGTGCACCGCGTCGCGGAGCATCGCGGAGAAGCGGGTGGTCGTGGGGTGATCGAGCACTTCCGTGCCGTAGCGGCTGGCGCAGGCCGCGCATTCCACGATGGGCGCGACGGGTCCGCGCGGCAGCACCGGCAGGCCGAGCAGCACGATGCGGCGGCGGCCGGTGCGGCGGCGGTAGTTGCGGTCACCCCCGCACTCGGGGCAGAAGAACTCACCATCGCCGACGGTCCGCCACAGAGTGCGTACGCCTACCACACACAGGTCCCGGTCACGGCGGGCTCGCCGGTGCACCACGTCACACCTCCATAACGCTTCGGCCACGTTGCCGCGTTGACGTGATGCTAGCCACATCCATGATGTGACGTCAGTACCCCGAACGGAGACAACAGGCCAAACCCGAGGCCCCGCCCACCTCCCGGGGTGAACGGGACCCCTGTGGGTGACCAGGTCAACGGGGTGATGAGCCCCTCCGATCAGAGCGGTGAAAGATCACCCACGCATCTGAAGGATTCCGGAGGATCACCTGCGCGCCCGGTTCACCGCGGAGACGACCGCCTTGAGGGAGGCGCGCACGATGTTGGCGTCGATCCCGACGCCCCACAGCACCTGCCCGTCGATCGCGCACTCGATGTACGCGGCGGCCTGGGACGCGGCGCCCTCGCTCAGGGTGTGCTCGGAGTAGTCCAGCAGCCGTACGTCCACGTCGATCGCGGCCAGGGCGTCGAAGAAGGCCGCCAGCGGGCCGTTGCCGGTGCCGGTCAGCACCGCCTCGGCGCCGTCCACGACCGCCTCGACGGTGAGCGCGTCGGTGCCCTCGGTGGTGGTGGAGGTCTGCGCGCTGCGCAGCGAGATCCGCCCCCACCGGTTGCCCTCGGTGGGCAGGTACTCGTCCTGGAAGGCCGCCCAGATCTGGGCCGGGGTGACCTCGCCGCCCTCGGCGTCGGTCTTGGCCTGAATCGTCTTGGAGAACTCGATCTGCATCCTGCGCGGCAGGTCCAGGTTGTGGTCGTTCTTCAGGACATAGGCGATGCCGCCCTTGCCGGACTGGGAGTTCACCCGGATCACGGCCTCGTAGGAGCGGCCGACGTCCTTGGGGTCGATCGGCAGGTACGGGACCGCCCACTCGACCTCGTCCACCGTCTTGCCCTGCTCGGCCGCGCTCGCCTCCAGCGCCTCGAACCCCTTCTTGATGGCGTCCTGGTGGGAGCCGGAGAAGGCGGTGTAGACCAGATCGCCCGCGTAGGGGTGGCGCGGGTGGATCTCCATCTGGTTGCAGTACTCGGCGGTGCGGCGGATCTCGTCGATCTGCGAGAAGTCGATCTGCGGGTCCACGCCCTGGGAGAACAGGTTCATGCCCAGCGTCACCAGGTCGACGTTGCCGGTGCGCTCGCCCTGGCCGAACAGGCAGCCCTCGATCCGGTCCGCCCCGGCCATGATCGCCAGCTCGGCGGCGGCGACGGCGGTGCCGCGGTCGTTGTGCGGATGTACCGACAGGCAGATGTGCTCGCGCCGGGACAGGTGGCGCGACATCCACTCGAAGCGGTCCGCGTGGGTGGAGGGGGTCGAGCGCTCGACGGTGGCCGGCAGATTGAGGATGATCTCGCGGCCCTCCTCGGGCTGCCAGACGTCCATGACGCCCTCGCAGACCTCCAGCGCGAAGTCCAGCTCGGTGTCGGTGAAGATCTCCGGGCTGTACTGGTAGCCGAAGACCGTGTCATCGCCGAGGATCTTGTCCGCGTACTCGACCACCAGCCGGGTGCCGTCCACCGCGATCTGCTTGACCTGCTCCCGGGTGCCGCGGAAGACGACGCGGCGGAAGGTGGGGGCGGTGGCGTTGTACAGGTGCACGGTGGCCTTGTGCGCCCCGCGCAGCGACTCCACGGTGCGCTCGATCAGCTCCTCGCGCGCCTGGGTGAGGACGGAGATCGTCACGTCCTCCGGGATCGCGCCCTCCTCGATGATCGACCGTACGAAGTCGAAGTCGGTCTGGCCGGAGGAGGGGAAGCCGACCTCGATCTCCTTGTAGCCCATGCGCACCAGCAGGTCGAACATCTCGCGCTTGCGGGCCGGGGACATCGGGTCGATCAGCGCCTGGTTGCCGTCCCGCAGATCGGTGGACAGCCAGCGCGGGGCGACGGTGATGCGGTTGTCCGGCCAGGTGCGGTCCGGGATGTCGACGGCCTCGTACGGGCCGTACTTGTGGATCGGCATACCGGAGGGGCGCTGGGTGACGGTCGCGGCGGTGATGGGCGTGGGACGGCCGACGGCGTCACCCGAGATCGCGGAGGTCTCGGAATGGCCGGGCATGTCGGAGTGAGTCATGGTGCGCGGGGCTCCTTGGGTAATCCGCTGTCCGCTGGACGAATCCGCTGTCACGGAGGTCCTGGGGCGGCCGACGGGGCGAGATCAGAGCAACGCCGAACTCCGCGGGGAGGGGGTCGGCCGTTCGACTACAGGCCCTCGCCGCGGCAGCTAAGAAGAAGCAGCCCGAAACGCATGATGGAGAGCAGCCTAACCGAGACGCGCGGGCGGGGCGGACCCGTATCACTATGCGGACCGACACATGCGCTTCGGAGGAATACGCATCTTCCACTCGATTTCAGCAATCATGGCCGCAAGGCGTGACACCGGCATCACGCGGTGCGACATTGCCAGCCATGGACGCCAATACCAACGCCCGCCAGGTCCGCCAAGTCCGCCAGGCCCGCCTCGCCCGCAGTCACCGCCGCAGCGCCTTCTGCACGATCGTGCCGCCGCACGTCCTCGACAAGCTGTCCCACGCCGAGGACGCGTCGCTGGCCGAGCCCGCCCGCCGCACCCTCGAGCACGACGCCCTGCAGCGCACCCGCCGCCGGATCACCACCGTGCGGGGCGTCCCCGCCGCGCGGGCCGCCGCGCCCTCGGACAAGCCCCGGCGCACCCTCTACGACGCCCAGCACAGGACCTCGCTGCCGGGCAGGAAGGTGCGCGGCGAGGGCGACCAGGCGGGCCGGGACGACTCGGTGAACCGCGCGTACGACGGGCTCGGCGCGACCTTCGAGCTCTTCCTCAAGGCGTACGGGCGGCGCTCGATCGACGACTCCGGGCTGCCGCTGAACGCGAGCGTCCACTACAGCGAGGACTACAACAACGCCTTCTGGGACGGCGAGCAGATGGTCTTCGGCGACGGGGACGGCGAGGTCTTCCTGGACTTCACCATCCCGGTCGACGTGATGGCCCACGAGCTCACCCACGGCGTCACGCAGTACACCGCCAACCTCGAGTACTTCGGCCAGTCCGGGGCGCTCAACGAGTCGATGTCCGACGTCTTCGGCTCCCTGGTCAAGCAGCACGTACTCGGCCAGAGCGCCGAGGAGGCCGACTGGCTGATCGGCGCGGGGCTGCTGACGGACCGGGTCACCGGGGTGGCCCTGCGCTCGATGAAGGCCCCGGGCACGGCGTACGACGACGATGTGCTGGGCAAGGACCCGCAGCCGGGCACGATGGACGACTACGTCCGCACCTCACGTGACAACGGCGGCGTCCACATCAACTCCGGCATCCCCAACCACGCCTTCTACCTGGCCGCCACCGCCCTGGGGGGTAACGCCTGGGAGCGCGCCGGGCAGATCTGGTACGACGTGCTGACCGGCGGCGATCTGGCCTTCGACGCGCAGTTCGCCGACTTCGCCCAGCTCACGGTGGCCGCGGCGCACGCCCGGTACGGCGAGGGCGAGGAGCAGGCGGCGGTGCGGGAGGCATGGGCCGGGGTGGGCATCACCGATCTGCGGGCCCACGTGGGCGCGCGCTAGACCACGCCATCGGGTAGTGATGGAGCCATGCGCATCTCCGTCACCCGCACCGGCGGATTCGCCGGAATCGAGCGCCGGGCCGAGCTGGACACCACCGGCCGGCCCGACGCCACCCATCTGGACGCCCTGGCCCACCAGGCCGTCGAGACCGGCCGCACCACGGCCGCCCGCGGCGTGCCCGACGGCTTCCTGTACGAGATCACCGTCGACGGCCGCACCGTCCACGCCGCGGATCCCCATCTGAGCGACGCCCAGCGGGAGCTGATCCGCGCGGTGCTGAAGGAAGGCGCGTAGGGCCCACGCGGAAGACGCACAGGGCCCATACGGAAGGCGCGCACGGCCCACGCGGAAGGCGCGCACGGCCCACGCGGCCGGGGCTCACCCGCCGTCAGGCTCAGAACCCCAGCTTCCGCAACTGCTTCGGATCACGCTGCCAGTCCTTGGCGACCTTCACGTGCAGATCGAGGAAGACCGGCGTCCCCAGCAGCGCCTCGATGTGCTTGCGGGACTTGGTGCCCACGTCCTTCAGACGGCGGCCCTTGGGTCCGATGATGATGCCCTTCTGGCTGGGCCGCTCGATGTAGAGGTTGGCGTGGACGTCCAGGAGCGGCCGGTCCGCGGGACGGCCCTCGCGGGGCAGCATCTCCTCCACCACCACCGCGATGGAGTGCGGCAGTTCGTCCCGTACGCCCTCCAGCGCGGCCTCCCGGATCAGCTCGGCCACCATGACCTGCTCCGGCTCATCCGTAAGGTCGCCCTCGGGGTAGAGCGACGGGCCCTCCGGGAGCAGCGGGACCAGCAGATCCGCCAGCAGATCCACTTGCTGGTCACCTACGGCTGACACGGGGACGATCTCGGCCCACTCGATGCCCAGCTCCGTGCCGAGCCGGTCGATGGCGAGCAGCTGCTGGGCCAGCTGCTCGGGCTCGACCAGGTCGGTCTTGGTGACGATCGCGACCTTGGGGGTCTTCTTGATGCCCGCGAGCTCGGTGGCGATGTAGCGGTCGCCGGGGCCCAGCTTCTGGTCGGCGGGCAGACAGAAGCCGATGACGTCGACCTCGGCCCAGGTGGTGCGCACCACATCGTTGAGCCGCTCGCCGAGCAGGGTGCGCGGCTTGTGCAGACCGGGGGTGTCGACGAGCACCAGCTGGGCGTCGGGGCGGTGCACGATGCCGCGGACGGTGTGACGGGTGGTCTGCGGGCGGTTCGAGGTGATCGCGACCTTCGTCCCCACCAGCGCGTTGGTCAGGGTCGACTTGCCCGCGTTGGGGCGGCCGACGAAGCAGGCGAAGCCCGAGCGGTGCGGGGTCTCCCGCCGCTCGGTCGGGGACGGGGAGGTACCGGCAGTCATGGCCCCCATTCTCCCCGATGCCCCGACCCGCTCGGACCAGCCGTCCCGGCCCCGCACGACCGCCGAGGGCGGTTGCGACGCGGTCAGGCGTCCAGCGTGGCCCGCAAGGTGCCGTCGGGGCCCGCCAGCAGCACCGGGGTCCCGGCCCCGCCGAGGTCCCGGACGGCCGCGCGGTCCTCCTCGGACGCGCTCTCCGCGTCGGTCACCACGGCCGCGGCCTCCAGCGACGTGGCACCGCTCGCCACGGCCATGGCGACGGCGGTCCGCAGGGCGCTCAGCTTCAGCGAGTCGAGGGCCACCGTCCCGGCGACGTACGTACGCCCCGTCTCATCGCGGACGGCCGCGCCCTCCGGCACGGAGTTACGGGCCCGCGCGGAGCGGGCCAGCGTGATGATCTTGCGGTCTTCGGGGTCCAACTGCGCTGCTTCGCTCATGCGGATGAGCATATGCGGGGCGTTGACCGGCGGTGACGCCGGTGGGCACACCGCGGCCCGCGCCGGGCCGCGGTGCGGCGGCCCGGCGCGGGCGATACGCGGTGCGCGGGTTGTCGTCAGCTCCTTACGGGGGGATCGGCGTCGGTCCTTACGGGAGGATCGGCGTCCTTACGGGAGGATCGGAGTCGGCTGGAAGGTCAGCGAGGCCGAACCCGACGACGGGCTCAGGCCCGGAGCGCCCGCGAAGGAGGCGGTGTACGTCGAGGCGGTGAGCACGGTCGGCGGGACCGTGACATTGCTGAGCGTGGCCGTGCCGCTGGCGTTGGTGACCGCACTGCCCAGCATGATCGGGCCCAGCACGGAGTTGGCGACGAAGGTGAGGGTCTGGCCGGGGATCGGATTGTTCGACGCGTCCCTCAGCGTCGCGCTCAGGGTCGGGATGATCAGCGTGCCGTTGAACCGCAGCCGGATGGTGGCCGGGGTGGCGGTCACGGTGGTCCCGGTCGGCGCCGCGACCACGTTCTGGGTGATCGTCGGCGAGGTGGAACCGGCGAAGCAGGTGTCGCCGCCGTAGGTGGCGGTGACCGTGTGCGCCCCGGTGGTGAGGGTGTTGGTGCTGACGGTGGCCTGTCCGGAGGCGTTGAGCGTACCGGTGAGGGTGGGCCCGCCGCTGATCACGAAGGTGACGGTTCCGGTCGGGGTGCCCGTCGCCGGGGGCACCGCGGTCACGGTGGCGGTGAAGGTCACGGTCTGGCCGGGGGCGGACGGGTTCGGCGAGGAGGTGAGCGTGGTCGTGGTGGTCGCCTGGCCGACGGTGACGGAGCCGGACCCCGAGGAGCCCGCCACGCCCGTGTTGCCCCCGTACGAGGCCGTCACCGCGTGCGTCCCCACCGGGATGGCGCTCGTCGTCACACACGCCTGACCACTGGCGTTCAGCGTCCCGGTCAGCGTCGGACCGCCCGCGATCGTGAACGTCACCGTCCCGGTCGGGGCGCAGGTGCCGGGCGCCGTCGTGGTCACCTGCGCGCACAGGGTCACCGGCTGGCCGCACACCGGGGAGGCGGGCGTGATGGTCAGCGCGGTCGTGGACGCGGCCTGGCCGACGGTGATGGAGCCGGACGCCGAGGAGCCCGCCACGCCCGTGTTGCCCGCATAGGCGGCCGTCACCGCGTGCGTGCCCACCGGGATGGCGCTCGTCGTCACACACGCCTGGCCGTTCGCGTCGAGCGTCCCGGTCAGGGTCGGACCACCCGCGATCGTGAACGTCACCGTTCCGGTCGGGGTGCAGGTGCCGGGCGCCACGACCGTCACCTGGGCGCACAGGGTCACCGGCTGGCCGCACACCGGGGAGGTGGGCAGGAAGCTCAGGGTCGTGGTGGAGACGCCCTGGTTGACCGTGACGGACCCGGTGGCGGACGAACCCGCGACGCCGGTGTCACCGGAGTAGGTGGCCGTCACCGCGTGGGTGCCGACCGGGATGGCGCTCGTCGTCACGCACGCCTGGCCGTTCGCGTCGAGCGTCCCGGTCAGGGTCGGTCCGCCCGCGATCGTGAAGGTGACCGTTCCGGTCGGGGTGCAGGTCCCCGGCGGTGTCGTGGTGACCTGGGCGCACAGGGTGATCGCCTCGCCGCACGACGCTACGGGAGGCGTGATGGTCAGCGTGGTGGTCGAGGTCGCCTGATTCACCGTCAGGGGAAGGGTTACCGTCGAGCCCAGGACGTCCCCGTCGCCCGGGTAGGTGATGGTCAGGCTGTGCGCGCCGACCGGGATGGCGCTGGTCGTCACACACGCCTGACCGGTCGCGTCCAGCGTGCCCGTGAGCGTCGGGCCACCGGAGACGGCGAACGTCACGTTCCCGGTGGGGACACAGGTACTGGGCGGCGCGACGTCCACGTCCGCGCAGATGGTCACCGGCTCACCGCAGACGGACGGGCTGGGCGAGATGTTCGCCGAGATCCCCGAGACGCCCTGGCCGACGGTGAACGACGCGGAGCCGCTGGAACTCCCGATGTCCGTGCTGCCCCCGTAGGTGGCGGTCACGGTGTAGGACCCCGCGGTCAGCGCGTTGGTGGTCACGCACGCCTGGCCGGTCGCGTCCAGCGTGCCCGTCAGGGTCGGGCCACCGGCGATCACGAAGGTCACCGTGCCGGTGGGCATACAGGTGCTCGGCGGCGACACCGTCACCTGGGCGCAGATGGTGATCGACTCACCGCAGACCGGTGCGGCCGGGGTCACCGAGACCGTCGTCGTCGAGGCTCCCTGACCGACCGTCACCGATCCGGTGTCGTTCGAGCCCGCGACGTCCCCGTTGCCGTTGTAGGTGGCCGTCACGGCATGGGTCCCCACCGGGATGGCGCTGGTGGTCACGCACGCCTGGCCGGTCGCGTCCAGGGTGCCCGTGAGCGTCGGACCGCCGGTGACGGTGAACGTCACCGTGCCCGTCGGGGTGCAGGTGCCGGGCGCGACGACGGCCACCTGGGCGCACAGGGTCACGTCCTCACCGCAGACCGGCGAGGCGGGGGAGGTGGTGAGGGTCGTGGTCGAGGCCGCGGGGTTGATGGTGAGCGGCGTCAAGGGCGAGTTGGACGGGGCGAAGCTGGTGTCACCGTTGTAGAACGCGGCGACCTGGTGCGTGCCCACACTCAGGGCGGGAACGGTCACGGAGGCGTTCCCGGCCCCGTCGAGAGTCCCGGTCACCGTGGGCCCGTCGGCGCTGATGATGAAGGTGACCGTGCCGGTGGGGGTGCCGCTGCCGGGAGGCACCGCCGCCACACTGGCGGTCAGGGTCACCGTCTCGCCGCAGACGGGCGCGGGCGGGACGAAGGTGACCGTGGTGGTGGTCGCCGACTGGTTGACCTGCTGGATGGTCGTGCCGGACGAATTGTCCAGAGGATCGGTGGAGTTGACGAAGTTCGCCGTGACCAGATGGGAGCCGACGGCGAGGGACGCGTCGGTCACGCTGGCCGTGCCGGAGTCGGGCCCGGTGGGGGTGAGCGTCACGGGGCCGATGGTCGGGCCACCGGCGATGACGAAGGTCACGTCCCCCCACGGAGGGGTCCCGGCGGTGATACCGGTGACGTTGGCGGTGTAGGTGACGGATTGACCGAAGACGGAGGGATTCGGCGTGGAGGTCACCGTGGTGGTGGACATGGAAGCGGCCGCCCTTTCCTGATCTCAGGGGGATGAGCCGCCCGGCTCCGCGCGGCGCATGCCGCGCGGAGCCTTGGCCTCTGTGCGGGGGTGCCCATACGGCCGACCTGCCTACGTCAAAGCAGGCAGGACGGCTGTCCCCCGACAGAGGTATGGGCGACCCACCAGTCGGTATCTGCAAGTAAGCGGGCGCCTACGCCAGATGGGCCAGAGAGCGGACGGCTATTCCACCCAGATGGCGCAGCGCGGACCGCGCGTTGCCGATGCGCTGGCGCGACGGGCCGCTCGCGCAGGCGGGTGCCACGCCCGGCGCGTGCCACGGGAGCGCGGGAGGCGAGCCGGGCCGGAACGGCCGGGCATGACGGCGCGGCCCCGCCCACGGGTGTGGACGGGGCCGCGTCACGGCTTGTGCGGGGCCTACTCCGGCTCGGCCGGGGCGGTTTCGCGGACCGGCTCGACCAGCACCGTGACGATCCGGTTGCGGCGGCCCGCCGGGGACTCGGCGGTCAGCCGCAGCGCCTTGAGCGCGGGATCCACACCGCCCTCGGGGACGTCCACCTCGGCCTTGGCTCCCGCGATCGGCACCCGGCCCAGCGCCTTGGCGAGCAGCCCGCCCACCGTCTCGACGTCCTCGTCCTCCAGATGGGTGTCGTACAGCTCCCCGAGGTCACCCAGGGCGAGCCGGGCGGTCACCCGGTGGGTGCCGTCACCGAGGTCCTCGACGGGCGGCAGCTCGCGGTCGTACTCATCGGTGATCTCACCGACGATCTCCTCGAGGATGTCCTCGATGGTCACGATCCCGGCCGTGCCGCCGTACTCGTCGATCACCACCGCGACGTGGTTGCGCTCCTGCTGCATCTCGCGCAGCAGGTCGCCCGCGTTCTTGGTGTCCGGGACGAAGGCGGCGGGCCGCATCGCGGTGGAGACCAGCTCGGCCTCGGCCTCACGGTTGATGTGGGTCTTGCGGACCAGGTCCTTGAGGTAGACGATCCCGACGATGTCGTCCTCGTTCTCCCCGGTTACCGGGATCCGGGAGAAGCCGGAGCGCAGCGCGAGGGTGAGGGCCTGCCGGATGGTCTTGTAGCGCTCGATGACCACGAGGTCGGTGCGCGGCACCATCACCTCGCGCACCAGGGTGTCGCCGAGCTCGAAGACGGAGTGGACCATGCGCCGCTCCTCGTCCTCGATCAGCGACTCCTGCTCGGCGAGGTCCACCAGGGCGCGCAGCTCGGCCTCGGAGGCGAACGGGCCCTTGCGGAAGCCCTTGCCGGGTGTGAGCGCGTTACCGAGGAGGATCAGCAGCGGCGGGATGGGGCCCATGACGCGGGCCAGCGGCAGCAGCACATAGGCGGCCGCGGTCGCGGTGTTGAGCGGATGCTGGGCGCCGATGGTGCGCGGGGAGACGCCGACGGCCACGTACGACACCAGGACCATGACGCCGATCGCGACGGTCAGCGCCTTCCAGGTCTCGGGGAACTCGCGCAGACTCGCGAACGTGACAACCGCGCCCGCCGCGACCTCGCAGGCGACCCGGACCAGCAGCGCCACATTGAGATAGCGGGTGGGGTCCTCGGCGACGAGCATCAGCTTGGCGCTGCCCCGCCGCCCGGAGCGCACGGCCTCCTCGGCGCGGAACCGGGTGGTGCGGGCGAGACCGGCCTCCGCGCACGCCGCCAGCCAGGCCACCACGACCAGCAGCACGGCCGCGGTGACGAGCTGAGCGCTCATCGGACGGTGGGGGCCGGGGAGGGGCCGGTGATGCCCTGCTCCGCGCGCCAGCCGTCGACGATGGCGGCCTGGAGGCCGAACATCTCGGCGCGCTCGTCCGCCTCCTCGTGGTCATAGCCGAGGAGGTGGAGGACGCCGTGGACGGTGAGCAGCTGGAGCTCCTCGTCCATGGAGTGCCCGGTCGGCGCCTCCTCCCCCTGCTTCTTGGCCACCTCGGGACAGAGCACGATGTCCCCGAGGAGGCCCTGCGGGGGCTCCTCGTCGTCCTTGGCCGGCGGACGCAGCTCGTCCATCGGGAAGGACATGACATCGGTCGGACCCGGCAGATCCATCCACTGGATGTGCAGCTGCTCCATGGCGTCGGCGTCGACGACGATCACCGAGAGCTCGGAGAGCGGGTGGATACGCATCCGGGCGAGCGCGTAGCGGGCGATGTCCAGCACCGCCCGCTCGTCGATATCGGTTCCGGATTCGTTGTTGACGTCGATCGCCATGGGGGTTCGTGGTTACTTTCCGTTGCGGCTGTCGTACTGGTCGTATGCGTCGACGATCCGGCCGACCAGCTTGTGACGGACCACGTCGGTGCTGGTGAGCATGGAGAAGTGCACGTCCTCGACGCCGTCCAGGATCTCCCGCACCTGGCGCAGACCGCTCTTGGTCCCGCCGGGGAGGTCGATCTGGGTGATGTCACCCGTGATCACTATCTTGGAGTCGAAGCCGAGCCGGGTAAGGAACATCTTCATCTGCTCGGGGTTCGTGTTTTGGGCCTCGTCGAGGATGATGAACGCGTCGTTGAGCGTACGGCCACGCATGTACGCCAGCGGCGCGACCTCGATCGTGCCCGCGGCCATCAGGCGCGGGATGGAGTCGGGGTCGAGCATGTCGTGCAGCGCGTCGTAGAGCGGGCGCAGATAGGGGTCGATCTTCTCGTACAGGGTGCCGGGCAGGAAGCCGAGCCGCTCTCCCGCCTCGACCGCCGGCCGGGTGAGAATGATCCGGTTGACCTGCTTGGACTGCAGCGCCTGGACCGCCTTGGCCATGGCCAGATAGGTCTTTCCGGTGCCCGCGGGGCCGATGCCGAAGACGACCGTGTGCTTGTCGATGGCGTCGACATAGCGCTTCTGGTTGAGCGTCTTGGGACGGATGGTGCGGCCGCGGTTGGAGAGGATGTTCTGGGTGAGCACCTCGGCGGGCGTCTCCCGCGCCTCGCTCTCGCCGTTCTCGGCCGCGCGCAGCATGGAGATCGAGCGCTCCACCGCATCCTCCGTCATCGGTTGACCGGTGCGGAGCACCAGCATCATCTCATCGAACAAACGCTGGACCAGGGCGACTTCCTTCGGATCCCCGGTGGCGCTGACTTCGTTGCCCCGTACATGAATATCAGTCGCCGGGAACGCGTTCTCGATCACACGGAGCAGCGCGTCACCGGATCCCAGGACCATGACCATGGGGTGCTTGCTCGGGACCGTGAACTGCGCATGCGCCTGCGGTGCTGTGGTTGGTTGCGTCATGGGCCGGCTCTCTGGCCTGCTTCTACCTCCTGGTACAAGGGTTCTCGCCGCTCGACAACCTTGGCTTCCAAGGGTACGACGGAGCACCGACAACACCCGAGCCCTTTTACTCCTATCCGCTCATCACCCCGCCCACCTGGAGCCTCCCGCGCCCCGGATGATCCGGGCCCCGGGCCCCGGAGGATCCGGCGCCACGCCCGGCGCTACGCCTGGCGGAAACCGATCGTCGGGACGGCCCGGCGCAGCGGCCAGGGGCGGGCGGCGGCCGGGAGCAACCGGTCGAGGAAGGCGTAGCGGCGCAGCGCGCGGGCGGGCTGGTCGTCGTAGGCGCGGGAGTGCTGCCACCAGGCGGCGATCTCGACCCAGCCGGGCGCCGACAGCGAGCCGCCGAACTCCTGCACCGACAGCGCGGCGGTCAGCCCGGCGAAGGCCAGCCGGTCGGCGAGGGGCCACCCGGCGAGCGTGCCGGTGATGAAACCGGCGACGAAGACGTCCCCGGCCCCGGTCGGGTCCAGGGCCTCCACCGAGATCGCGGGCACCTCGGCGGTCTCGCCGGTGCGGCCGTCCACCGCGTACGCCCCCTCGGAGCCGAGCGTGACGACGGCGAGCGGGACCAGGTCGGCCAGGGCCCGGGCGGCGGCGCGCGGGCAGTCGGTGCGGGTGTAGCGCATCGCCTCCTCGGCGTTGGGCAGGAACGCCTCGCAGTGCTCCAGCTCGGCGAGGTCGGCCGGGTCCCAGCGGCCGGTGTCGTCCCAGCCGACGTCCGCGAAGACCCTGCTGCCGCGGCGGGCTGCCTCGGCGACCCACTCCTGACCGCGGCCGGGCACCAGGGAGGCCACGGCGGCGCGGGCCGGGGGCTGTCTCTTATACAATCTGACGCTGCCGACGACTAGTCGAGTGTAGATCTCGGGGGTCGTCGTAATATTTAAAAAAAAAAAAATAAATGAGAAGAAGGGCAAAAGT
>NZ_JAEEAP010000339.1 GCF_016103465.1 Streptomyces sabulosicollis | reverse complement strand
TCCTACCGCATGCGCGGACGCGAACTCGGACGCGTCCCCACCGACCGAACCGACAACGACTGAACCATCCCAAACTGGGTCACATTTCACCCGACCAAAGTGGGTCACGATTCACCCGCCGCCGACAGCGAGACACCCCCGCGGGCGTCCGAGGTGCCCAGGACTTCAACACCTGCATGTTCGGCAACGTCAGGCTCTCGTCGTGCGGATCCGACCGCTACGACGTGCGCTGACCACCAGTTCCCACCACCGGAGTATCCCCATGCCCACGCTCCTGCGCATCGACTCCTCCGCGCTCCAGCATCGCTCGGTCTCCGGGGACGTCGCCGCGAGCTTCCGCGCCACCTGGCAGGACCGGCACCCCGGGGGCACCGTGATCTACCGCGAACTCGCCGCCTCACCGCTCCCGCACCTGGACGACGCGGGCATAGCCGTCCGGATGGCCACCGGCCAGCGCACACCCGAGCAGGATGCCGCCGCCGAGCCTCAGGAGGAACTGGTGGGCGAACTGCTGTCAGCGGACGCCTACCTGTTCTCCGTGCCGATGTACAACTGCACCATCATCTCGACCTTCAAGGCATGGCTGGACCACTGCCGCCGCCACGTGCCCCTCCTGCAAGGAGAGCTGTTCTGGCTTGCGCAGCAGGTTCCGTGCGGGGAGGGAGACTTGCTCGGCCAACGTCCCCTGGTAGCGCTCGGTGAGGGTCGAGTGGGGCTCACCCTGGGCCGGCGCCGTGGCCGGTCCGGCCGGTGACGGAGTGCAGGACGAACTCGTTGCCGTCCTCGTCGACGACGGTGGCGTCACAGCCGAGGATCATCGGCAGCTTGTCCTCGGACAGGCCGACGCAGACAGCGAGCATGACTTCTGCTGAGGTGCCACGGCGTGATGCCGCAGAGGACTCAGGTCTCGAGCCGGCGCTGTACCTGTATTCCCGCCGCCAGCAGCCTGCGGTCGGAATTCTCCGGGCCATCGAGGGCCAGTCCCACCGGAAGCCCGCCCGTCACCTGTGGCATCGGGACGGTCAGGCCAGGCAGTCCGGCGATGCTGCCGGGACCGGTGTTGCGGATGAACGCTTCGAAAAGCGGCAGCCGTTCGCCGCCGACATCGACCGGGGCGCTGGGGTCCCCCAGTTCCGCGGCACAGCGAGGCGTGGTCGGAAAGAGGAGAGCGTCGATGCGGTGGGTGTCGAACACCCTGCGGTAAACAGCCCGCAGCGAGGTGCGCCCCTGCTCCACCGCCCTCAGGTACCGCTCCTTGGGCACCATCTGGGGAGCACCGTCGACGATCGCGTCGAAGAACACCTGGCGCACGTCCGGGCCGGCGATCTTCTCGGCGAGGTCGGCGAGCGTCACTGACGGGACGTATGTGGTGAGGTAGGCGGTCAGTTCCCGGCGGGCCTCATAGAGGGTGATGGGGAAACCCAGTTCGGTCTCGACCTCTTCGAAGCCCGGCATCGGAACGTCGACCAGGGTGACACCGGCCCTGCGCAGCCTCTCCAACGCATCCTGGAACGCCGCCGCGGTCTCTTTCCCCAGCGACTGGGTGAAATAGCGGTCTGGCACGCCGAACCGCAGATGGCGTACCGGCACAGCCGGAGGCTCGCAGGTCTCTCCGGCCAGCACGGAGTCCAGCAGGGCCAGGTCGGAGACGGTGTGCGCCATGGGACCGACGACGTCACGGGTGGCCGACAGGGGTGTGATGCCGCTCGCCGGGTAGCGGCCGGGCGTCGGGCGCAGACCGCAGACACCATTGAGCGCGGCAGGGACCCGCACGGATCCTCCGGTGTCGGTGCCGAGTCCGGCGAGGGCCCCGCAGGCGATGGCGACCGCGGTACCGCCGCTGCTTCCGCCGGCGAAGCAGCTGGGGTCGTGCGCGTTGCGGACGGGGCCGAACGCGGACGAAGAACTGGTGGCACCCAGGGACAGCTCGTGCATGCCGGTCTTGCCCACGATGATCGCGCCGGCGGACCGCAGGCGCTGTATCACCGGAGCGTCCGAGGCGGGAACGAAATCGGCCAGTGCCGGTGTGCCCGCTGTGTTCGGCATCCCGGCGACGTGGATGTTGTCCTTGACCACGACCGGCACGCCATGCAGTGGACCGGAGGAGGGAACGCTGTCCGCCGCGTCCGCGGCGCGCAGGGCACCTTCACGGTCCAGGGTGATGAAGGTACCCAGACCGGGGAGCTCTTCAGCGCCATGGATCAGTTCGTCGGTGAGTGTCCGGCTGGTCAGTCTGCCCTGGCGCAGCAGAGTGAGTGCGGTCGTGAGACTGGGGGTGTCCATGGTGGAGGCTTCCTCGGTCCAGTCGGGCGGCAAGAGATCGGTGGGACGCTGTTTCGGTGGTCGTTCAGTGGTTGCCGCTTCCGGACGGGCGGAATGCGGCTGCGCGGGTTGGCAGGGCCGGAGGTGGCCGCTGGTGTCCGGGCAGCGTGACACGGCCCGGACACCAGCGTAGAAGGCGGTCAGGGAGAGACGTCTTCCAGCCGCTGGTTGCGGGTGCGCGGGGTGAACCGCACCGCCACGGCGGCCAGGAGCAGGAACCCGCTGATGGTGGCGAACACGCCGAGGAGAGACAGCTGCGTGAGAACAGGCACGACCATGATGAGCGCTGCTCCCGCACCCGCGTGGCCGAAGCCGTCCACCAGCGCATAGCCGGTGGTGCGATTGCGTGTGGGGAAGCTTTCGGCCGTCAGGGCGTACATCGGGGAGACCCAGATGTTGAAACCGAAGAACAGAACCACGGCGCCCGCGCTGGCCAGCAGCAGGTTGCTGCCCGAGAGGGCGATCACGGATCCTCCGGCGAGATTGAGTACGGCGGCGATCCACACCCAGGTCTGCCGCTCCAGCCGCTCCACGAAGTAGTAGGTGAACAGGCCGGTGGCCACGAAGCCCAGGGTCCCGATGGCGCCGATCATACCGGCCTCGGCGGGTGAGTAGCCCTGGGCGCTGAGCACCGTCGTGAATCCGCCCGCGTAGGTGTACAGGACCACGTTGCCCATGAGCATGGTGAGGAGCAGGCCCGGGATGCGCAGCCGGTAGCGCCGTTCACGGAACAGCGCGAGGTAGGAGCCGGTCTCGCTCTGGACGGTGACGGTCAGCGGTTCCGGGTCCGCCAGGGGGCCGTGCTGGGCGGCCCTGGCTTCCATGGCGGTGACGACGCGGTCGGCTTCGGTGATGCGGTTGCGCTGGATCAGCCAGCGCGGGGATTCCGGCAACTCGAACCGGCAGACCACGGCTACGACCGCGAGCACGCCGCCGATGGCGAACATCCACCGCCACCCGCTGGTGAAGTGGTTCGAGGCCAGCGCGAAGGGCAGACCGTGTGGCCAGGCAGCCGCCGGGGTGGTCAGCAGCAGGCCGAGCCAGATGCCGATCAGGGCACCGATTGCGGAGAGGGTGAAGATCAGTGAGGTGTACTTGGCCCTGCCGCGCCGGGGGGCGACCTCGTTGATGTAGACGTTCATGACGGCGATGTCGGCGCCCACTCCCACGCCCGTGATGAGTCGCGAGATGTTCAGGTTGGTGAAGTCCATGGCCAGCGCCGAGTAGACGGAACCGATGCCGGTGATCAGCATGGTGATCATCAGCATGTGCCGGCGTCCGATCCGGTCCGACAACGGGCTCAGCACCAAGGTGCCGATTCCGTACCCGATGAGGTGGTAGAGCACCGGCTTGCCGAGGAAGTCGACCGCCGTCTGCGGGGTACAGCCGTCCACGACCTGCGTGCAGGCCTGAACGAAGGCGACGTTGATGTCGAAGATGTCGTAGAGGATGAACAGCGAGCCCGTTCCGATGATCCCTATGAACATATAGGACAGCGACCACACGTCCAGGCGCTCCAGTCGCCCGAGGGTCTGCGCTGCGCTGCGGTTGGACGTCGCTTCGGGTGGTGAGCCGTTGGCTCCTGCTGCTTGTTCTACGGACTCCATCGCATGCTCCGATCAGGTGGGTGGGGAGGGGAGCCGGACGAGGGGGGCGCGGCCCTGCCCACGCGAAACAGGGCGTGAAAACGCCCGTAAAAACAATCAAAGCTTTGATTGGATCGGGACTGTACGCCGCCATGGGCGTGCTGTGAACCCCTTGCGGGCCTGCCGTGCGGCGCCCTGTGAGTGGCGCGGCAAGGGGATTCCCGAGGGGTGCGCTCTGGGGTAGGGTTATTTAGTCAAACCATTGATCACTTCTTGTGGTCCCGAAACAGGGACACCGCGGGCATCTCGGGGCCGACCACAAGCACGCCCCTGACGCCGTGCCCGGGGAACTGTGGCCATGAGGGTGGGACCACCGGCGGCGGTACACCGGCGCCTGCCGTCCGGCCGCCTCGTCCGCGCGCCTCCATCCGGCCGCACCGGGCCCGGCCGCTGGATCACCAACCGAACATGGGAAACGACGATGAAACTTTCGGAATATGTGGCTTTCGACGCCGTGGGACTGGCTGAGCTGGTCAGCCGGGGGGAGATCAGCCCCGGCGAGCTGGCCTCGACAGCGCTGCGGGCAGTGGAGGCGGTCAATCCGGCCATCAACGCCACGGTGGAGACCTGGGAGCCGGAGCGGGACGTTCCGCCCGGCGAGCCGCTGCCCGGCACCCCTTCTCTGGGAGGTGTGCCCTTCCTGATCAAGGACATCGGTGTTGCGATGGCGGGCAAGGGCATGGAGCTGGGCAGCCGCCTCACGCAGGGCCTTGTGTCTCCTGCGGACTCCTTCCTTATGCGGCGCTTCAAGCAGGCCGGACTCGTGACGCTGGGACGTACCACGACGCCTGAAATGGCAGCCAGCGTCACCACCGAATCCGTACAGTACGGAGCCACACGCAATCCCTGGCGCCTCGACCGCAGCGCGGGCGGCTCGAGCGGCGGTTCTGCGGCCGCGGTGGCAGCCGGGATCGTTCCGCTGGCCCACGCCACCGATGCCGCGGGCTCGATCCGCCTGCCCGCTTCGTACAACGGGCTGTTCGGCCTGAAGCCGTCCCGCGGCAGGATGTCGCTCGGCCCCGACTTCGACGAGGTGTTCAACGGCCTGGCCGTCCAGGGCGGGCTCAGCCGGTCCGTACGGGACAGTGCGGCCCTGCTGGACTGCATCAGCGGTGCAGAGCCCGGCGACCCCTACCGGATCGCGGCGCCGGAACGGCCCTACAGCACCGAGGTCACCCGAGCTCCGGGCACGCTGAGGATCGGCGTCCTCACCCACGCCTGGGGCGGGCGCCGCACCGTATCCACCGTGAACGACGCACTCGCCCGCACCGTACAGCTCTGCGACGAGCTCGGGCACCAGACAGAGGAGGTGACCTTCGACCTGGGGGTGAGCTGGGAAGAGTTCGTTCTCGCCAACGCCTGCATCTGGAATGCGAACCTCGCCGCGCAGATCGACGCGCTCGCGGCTCTCCTCGGCCGCCCCATCGACTCCACCACCCTGGAGCCGTGGATGCTCGCGTGCTACGCCTACGGGCGCCGCGTCAGCGGAGTCGATCTGGTCGGCGCGCTGGCTGTGCGCAACCGGGTGGCCCGGAGCCTGGGCGCCTTCTTCCGCAGCCATGACCTGCTGCTGACCCCCACCGTCCCGGAGCCGCCCGTCCCGCTCGGAACCTACGACGAGGACGTGGAGGAGCTGGATGGCCTCGGATGGCTGGAGCGCCTTCTTGGGAGGTCCCCTTTCACCGCACCGTTCAACGTCGCGGGAACGCCCGCCATGTCTGTCCCCCTGGAGACCGACGCGGCCACCGGGCTGCCTCTGGGGATGCAGTTCGCTGCCGAGTACGGCCGTGAGGACACCCTCTTCCGTCTGGCCGGCCAGCTGGAACAGGCCCGGCCCTGGGCAGGCCGCACGCCTGCGATCTGGGCGGGCGACTTCGAAGGCTGACAAGCGCCCCTTCCCTCCCTCAGGGGACCCGGACTGACAGGACGCCGGCCTTCTCTGCTCACTGCGGCGGTGGAGGCCGGCATCGTGGGGGCATACAGGGGTGTGGCCATGCCCCTTCGACGGCTTCCAGCCGGACTCCTGGGCGCCGGCTGCTGAGGAGCTGCGTTCACACCCGTGCTGTGACGTGACTGTCCTGGGAAGGCGGTTGCGCCGGGACTCGCTGTTCGCACCAGATGGTCTTGCCGCCGGACGTGTGCCGCGTGCCCCACTTGTCGGTGAGTTGCGCGACCAGGAGCAAGCCGCGTCCTCCCTCGTCGAAGTCGCGCGCTCGGCGCAGGTGGGGGGCTGTGTTGCTGCCGTCCGAGACCTCGCAGATGAGGTTTCGCTCCTTGAGCAGCCGCAGCTGGATCGGGCTGCAGGCGTAGCGGATGGCGTTCGTGACCAGTTCGCTGACCACCAGCTCAGTGGTGAAAGAGACCTCTTCCAGTCCCCAGGCCGTCAGTTGCTCAGTGGCCCAGGAGCGGGCTTCGGCGACGATCGCCGGATCGGCAGGCACTTCCCGGACCGCTACTTGGTTCACACTCAGCGCGTGGGTGCGGGCGATCAGCAAGGCGACGTCGTCCTCGGGCCGACTCGGCAGAAGACCGTCGATCACGCCGTCGCAGAGGGCCTCGAGTGATGATGCGGGTGCGGCGAGCATGGTTTCCAACTGGCGAATTCCCGCGCCAAGACTCCTCTGCCTGGACCTGACCAGGCCGTCTGTGTAGAGGGCGAGCACACTTCCCTCGGGAAGGTGTGTTTCGAAGACCTCGAAAGGCAGGTCACCAAGGCCCAGCGGTGGGCCGACCGGCAGATCGAGGAGTTCGACTTTTCCGTCAGGGGCGCGAACGGCCGGTGGCGGGTGGCCGGCACAAGCGAAACTGCACCGCCGGGACACCGGATCGTAGACCGCATAAAGACAGGTGGCCCAGATGTCCGTGGTCCAGCTTCCCTCCTCGTCGTTCTCTGTCTCTGCGCCAAGGTGGGTGAGCTGATCGTCGAGGTGGGTGAGGAGTTCGTCCGGGGAAAGGTCGACGTCCGCCAGAGTGCGAACGGCCGTCCGCAGGCGTCCCATGGTCGCCGCGGCATGTATGCCGTGCCCGACCACGTCGCCGACGACGAGAGCCACACGGGCACCCGACACGGGAATGACATCGAACCAGTCCCCACCGAGGCCTGTCTGCGCTTCGGCGGGCAGGTAACGGGAGACGACCTCCACCGCCGCCTGCTCCGGTGTACGACGCGGCAGCAGATTGCGTTGCAGTGTGAGAGCCGCCGTACGCTCCCGGGTGAATCTGCGGACATTGTCCAAGCACACCGCAGCACGTGACACCAGCTCGCACGCCAGGTCCAGGTCTCCCTGCTCGAACGGCTCTGGGCTCCGCCACCGACCGAACAGCACGACGCCGAGCGTGACGCCTCGAGCACGCAGGGGAACGAGCATCCAGGAGTGAAACCCGTATGCGCGGTTCTTCGCTGCGCGCCTCGGGTCCTCGGCCTCCCAGCGCAGGACCGTGTCGTCCGTGACACGCAGCAGTACGGGCAGGCCGCTGGCCAGGCACTGGGCGGGGGGCGAGTGCGCCGGGTAGACGTCCACCTCCCCCGGGGCTGCCACGGCTTCCGGAACGCCGGCGAGAACGGAGTCGTGCGCGACCCGGCGCAGGACCGCCGCTCCCGTGATCGGTTCGGGCTCGTCGCCCTGAAGGAGGGGTTCCAGCAGATCGACGCTGATGAAGTCGGACAGACGCGGTACGGCCACCTCACCTAGTTCCTGAGCGGTACGCACCAGGTCCAGGCTGCTCCCGATGAGGGCACTCGCCTCGTTGAGCAGGGTAAACCGATCGCTCGCCAGAACCTGTTCCGTGACCTCGTTCAGCGTTACGCACACACCGAGGGTTTCCCCCGTGGCGTCCCGCAGCGGTGAGGCCACCGCGGAGAAGACGTGGTCGTGGTCGGGATCGGCCGGGGTGCGCACCCGGACCTGGAAGTCCGCTGCCGGCTCCCCGGTCTCCAGAACCCGGCGGACCTGCCTCTCCCACAGCTCCGCGTCCCTGCCGAAAACGACTTCTCTCAGCGCCTTTCCCCGGCGGTCGTGGATCGATACACCACTCAGCCGTTCCATGGCGATGCTCTGCCCCAGACAGCGCAGGTCGGTGTCGTAGATGGTCAGTGCGATGGTGGACTGGCTGAACAGCCAGTCCACCAGGGCTGACCTTTCGTTCTGGAACGGAAAGGGCTCGTGCACTGTAAGCCGCCACTCCACCGCCGAGGGGCGATGGGGGACAGGCGATGATTCCGCCGTGACGTGCAATTGACGGCCATCGCGACGTCTCACCGTCAAACGGGTGGACCGCACCTCGCGCAAGGGCAAGGTGCCGGCCGGACCGGCCACGACGAACAGCTCTGAGGCGGGCTGACCCACCACTTCTTCGGGGGAGTAGCCCAGAAGCCTGTGAGCTCCAAAACTCCAGCCTTCGATAACGCCCTGTGGGCCGACAAGGATGAGGGCTTCTTCCGGTGAGTCGGCGGTATCCGTGGCGTTCCGCACGGTTCTCCTCTATTGGCTGATGGCCAAGCTCTCGGCTCCGTCATCCATCATAAAAGTATCTGCTTGGATCAGCTGCTGCTCGGGCTGAAAGGGAGCAAAGGGACGGGTTTCTTCTCTCACCGACCGGGGCGGTGGCCCTGTGCTGGTTCACCGCCGTACCGGTCGGCGCAGGTCCCGCTCCGTGCGCCGCCGACGGGTCCGCGGTCGGCGAGGTGGAGGAGTGGCGTGCTGTGGGGCGTGGAGAACCCGGCCGGCTGTCGTGCCTCAGGCCCGGTGGCGGGCGTCGAAGCGGGTGGAGTCGGCGATCAGCTTTCCCAGGAGCTCCGTCAGCGTGGTCTGCTCCTCCCTGCTGAGTGAGCCGACCCATTCCTGTTCGCGGGTGTTGTGGGCGCGGAAAGTCTCGACGATCGCGCCCCGTCCTTGATCGGTGAGAGTGAGGTTCACGGCCCGGCCGTCGTGCGGGGACCGGGCCTTGGCGACCAGTCCGTCCCGTTCGAGGGTGTTGACGAGGGCGGACACCGCGGCACGGCTCATGCCGGACAACTCCGCCACCTGCTTTGCTTCGACGGGCCCCGTCAGCCAGATGACGAACAGGACCCGGAAGCCGGGCCATGACCAGCCCCTGGGGCGGTGCACGCTCGACTCCAGGTCGTAGACCAGCATGTTCACCGCGCGGTGCAGCGTCAGGACGAGACGCATGGCCAGCGGGTCCAGCTCCGGTATCTCCTGCGCGGTCCGTGCGACCGCGTAGTCGACAAAGGACCAGAACTGCAACTGATCGGGTTCGGACTTTTCCTGGGGCACGCAGCCGAGTCTAGGCCGTCATGGGACGCCGGTTCGAGGTGGCTCAGGAGGATCCCAGGGAGCTGCTCGGCGCTTGCCTTCTCAGGGCACGGCTTCCGGGCCGGCGGCTCTTGCCCGGTGCCGGAGTGCGCACGGTGAGTGGCCGGACCGGAGCGGAGCCGGGCTGGGAGGACCGGCGGGCCTGGCTGTCGGCGACCGGACGGGGGAGGGGCGCTGGACTGTGGCTGAAAAGTTCCCAGCGGGGGGTTCACGGGAGCTGTGGGCGGCGCTAGAGTCAAGTTAATCAAAGCTTTGATTACATTCCGGGGTTGTTCCGGGGTCGTTCGTGCGCGACGGCCCACGTCCCCCAGCCGGTCGTCGGCCGCCACGTGGTTCGCCGACGCGTGCATCAGACGAAAGCGAGTCAGAGCATGCCTCAAGCTCTCGCACCTCCCAGTCCAGCTGCCCTGCGCGCCTGCATGTCCCGCTTCGCCACCGGCGTCACCGTGGTGACCTTCGCCGGTGACGAAGGGCCCCGCGGTGTCACCATGAACTCCTTCACCTCGGTGTCCGCCGATCCGCCACTGGTGCTGATCAGCGTCGCCCGCCGGACCCGCTCACATGACCAGCTGGTCGACCGTCCCTTCTGCGTCAACGTGCTCGGCGCCGAGCAGGAGCCGATCGCCCGGCTGTTCGCGGGAGCACAGGGACCCACCCGCCCTCGCT
>NZ_JAEEAP010000338.1 GCF_016103465.1 Streptomyces sabulosicollis | reverse complement strand
GGCCTCGGGGGTGCGGTCGGTGGGGGTGAGACCGGTGCCACCGGTGGTCACCACGACGTCGTACGAGGCGGCCACGGCGTCCCGCAGGGCGGCCTCCACCGGATCGCCGTCGGGCACCACGCGCGGGCCGTCCACGGCGAAGCCGAGGCCCGCCAGCCCCTCGGCGATCAGCGGGCCCCCGGTGTCGGCGTAGACCCCGGCGGCGGCGCGGTTGGAGGCGGTGACGACCAGGGCGCGGCGTGGCGCCGCTGAGCCGCTCATGCCCGGCTCCAGTCGCCGGACTTGCCGCCGGTCTTCTCCTCCACCCGGACGTCGGTGATGACGGCTCCCTTGTCGACGGCCTTGACCATGTCAATCACCGTCAGGGCGGCGACCGAGACCGCCGTGAGGGCCTCCATCTCCACCCCCGTGCGATCCGTGGTCTTCACGGTGGCGGTGATCTCGACGGCGTCGTCGGCGACCGCGAGATCCACCGTGACGCCCGACACCGCGAGCGGGTGGCACAGCGGGATCAGGTCCGGCGTCCGCTTGGCGCCCATGATGCCCGCGATCCGGGCGGTGGCGAGGGCATCGCCCTTGGGGACGCCCTCGCCGCGCAGCAGTTCCACGACGCGCGGCGCGACACGCACGCGGCCGCTCGCCCGGGCGGTGCGCGCGGTGACGTCCTTGGCCGAGACGTCGACCATGCGGGCGGCGCCCGACGGGTCGAGGTGGGTGAGATGGTCCTGGGCGCTGCTCATCGTTCTCCCGGTCCGGGCCAGGTGGCTCCTGTGTGGGACGACACCGTACCCGCCGCGGTCGGCGGCTAGGCCAGCAGGACGACGTCCACCTCGGCGCCGGGGGCGACCTGGGTGACGTCCTCGGGGACGACGATCAGCGCGTTGGCGTGCGCCATGGCCTTGATCAGGTGGGATCCTGCGCCGCCCACCGGGCTGACGGTGGCCGGGCCGTCGAGCGTGGCCGGCTCGTACCAGCCGCGCAGGAACTGGCGCCTGTCCTTCGGCGAGGAGGCGACGCCCTCGGGGCAGACCGCCTGCACGATGGTGCGGTGGACGTCGGCGCTCCCCAGCATGGTGCGGATGACGGGGCGCACGAAGAGCTCGAAGGAGACGTACGAGCTCACCGGGTTGCCGGGCAGGGCGAGCAGCGGGGTGTTCTCCGGGCCGACGCGGCCGAAGCCCTGGGGCTTGCCCGGCTGCATGGCCAGCTTGCGGAAGTGGACCTCGTGCATGGCCTCCTTGACCACGTCATAGGCCCCGACGCTGACCCCGCCGCTGGTGACGACGACATCGGCACGGACCAGCTGGTCCTCGACGGCGGCGCGCAGCGTCGCCGCCTCGTCGGCCACCGCGCCCACCCGGTAGGCGATCGCACCGGCCTCCCGGGCGGCGGCGGTGAGCTGGAAGCTGTTGGAGTCGTGGATCCGGCCGGGACCCACCTCCTCGCCGGGCTGGACCAGCTCACTGCCGGTGGAGAGCACCACCACCCGCGGCCGGGGCCGCACCTTCACGGTGGCGCGGCCGAGCGCGGCCAGCAGCCCGAGCTGCGGGGCGCCCAGGAGCGTGCCGGCGCGCAGCGCGAGCTCGCCCGCGTCCGCGTCGCTGCCCCGGGTGCGCACGTGCTGGCCTTCCCGCACCGGGCGGAATACCCGCACCCTGCCGCTTCCGCCGTGGGGGTCCGAGCCCCGCGCGGGCATATGGGTGACCGGCCCGCTGTCCAGGCCGCCGTCGGTCCACTCGACGGGGACGATGGCCTGGCCACCGGGCGGGACCGGGGCGCCGGTCATGATCCGGGCCGCCTCGCCCGGGCCCACGGCGGGCAGGTCACCGCTGCCCGCCGCGATGTCGCCGACGACGGTCAGCACCGCGGGATGGTCCTCGGTCGCGGCCGCGACGTCAGCCGTGCGGACGGCATAACCGTCCATGGAGCTGTTGTCGAACGGCGGAAGCGCGCCGGGGACGGTGACGTCCTCCACCAGGACGCAGCCCTGGGCGTCGAGCAACTGCAGCTCGATCGGCTCCAGCGGGTGGACGTGCCCGAGAATGTCGTCGAGGTGCTCGGCCACCGTCCAGACCCGGTCCTGGTCCGGGCCGCGGTCCGCGGCCCGTTCTGCGGTGCTGCTCAAGGTGCTACATCTCCTCGGTGACGTAACTGCGAAGCCATTCCCGGAACTCCGGGCCCAGGTCTTCACGTTCGCACGCGAGTCTGACAATGGCACGCAGATAGTCGCCACGGTCGCCTGTGTCGTAACGGCGTCCCTTGAAGACGACGCCGTGCACCGGGCCGCCGAGGTCCGGGCTGGAGGCTAGCGCCTGCAGGGCGTCGGTGAGCTGGATCTCGCCACCGCGGCCCGGCTCGGTCCTGCGCAGCACCCCGAAGACGGCCGGGTCGAGCACATAGCGGCCGATGACGGCGTAGTTGCTGGGCGCGTCCGCGGGGTCGGGCTTCTCGACCAGGCCGGTGACCTGGACGACGTCCTCGTCCACGGTCGGCTTGACGGCCGCGCAGCCATAGAGGTGGATCTGTGCCGGGTCCACCTCCATCAGGGCGATGACGCTGCCGCCGTGCTGCTCCTGGACGTCGACCATGCGGGCCAGTAGCGGGTCGCGGGCATCGATGAGGTCGTCGCCGAGGAGGACGGCAAAGGGCTGGTCACCGACGTGCGGGGCGGCACAGAGCACGGCGTGGCCGAGCCCCCTGGGGTCTCCCTGGCGGACGTAGTGCATGGTCGCCAGGTCGCTGGACTCCTGGACGCGGGCGAGTCGGGTCTCGTCGCCCTTACGGGTCAGGGCCTCTTCGAGCTCGTAATTGCGGTCGAAGTGGTCTTCCAGGGGTCGCTTGTTACGACCGGTGATCATGAGGACGTCGGACAGTCCGGCGGTGACTGCTTCCTCGACGACGTACTGGATCGCCGGCTTGTCGACGACCGGCAGCATCTCCTTGGGGGTGGCCTTGGTGGCCGGAAGAAAGCGGGTTCCGAGGCCCGCGGCAGGGATGACAGCCTTGCTGATCCGAGTACGCGATTGAGTCATGTACCGAACCCTATCCGGTGCCTTTGGGACAGATGATGAGTATTCGGTGAATATGGCATGAGACAGGGAGATTGCGCACCCAGTGATCAACACCGACGCTAGTAAGCGGGCATTGCGGAGACGTCACCTGACGATGAGGTCCAGGTTGACGGCGGATGACATCGAGAAGGCCGGCGCCGCTCTGGCGTGTCGCGCCCTGGGGCTTCCCGAGCTCGCCGGGGCGGCCACGGTGGCGGCCTATGTGTCCGTGGGCGCCGAGCCCGGCACCCACGCCCTGAGGGAGGCCCTGCGCGCCCGCGGGGTCCGGGTGCTGCTCCCGGTGCTGCTCGAGGACGACGATCTCGACTGGGGCGAGGACGAGGGGCCAGGCCGGCTGGCGCCCGCCCGGCGCGGCCTGCTGGAGCCCGAGGGGCCTCGGCTCGGCCCCGAGGCGGTGACCGGGGCGGACGTGGTGCTGCTGCCCGGGCTCGCGGTGGACCGGCGCGGGATGCGGCTGGGCCGCGGCGGCGGCTCGTACGACCGGGTGCTGGCCCGGCTGGCGGCGGCGGGGGCCGATCCGGCGCTGGTGGTGCTGCTGTACGACGGCGAACTGCTGGACGAGGTGCCCGAGGAGGGCCACGACCGTCCGGTGCACGCGGCGGTGACGCCGTCGGGCCTCCACCGCTTCACGCCGCGGCCCCGCTGAAGGCGCCCGGAGGCGCCTGTCGGCGGGGCCGCGAGGGTCGAACGGGCCCGGGACCGGCCGGGGGCGGAAACGCCCCTCAGACGGCCACCGGGCCCCTCGGGCCCCTGTGGGGGCCCGGGGTCTCCATGGACGGGTCCCTACGGGGTGAGCGCCAGCTCGTCCTCCGTCGACTTGTCCACGGCGCTCTTGCTGAACGCCCACGGCAGCAACTCGCCCTTCGCCCACTTCTCGGTCTGGTCCGTGTAGTGCGCGTTGTAGGCGTGGCCGGAGGCGCCGGTGAGGTTGATCCAGCGCGACTTGTCGAGGTTGTCGAGGTTGACGACCATCCGCATCGAGGGGACCCAGGTGACGTCGTAGCCTCCCGCCGCGTTCCAGCCGGTGGCGTTGACCGCCGCCTCGCCGCCGGAGAGGTTCCACGGGCCCCGGTTGAGGAGCCACTGCACCACGCCGGGGCCCTCGGTGCCCAGGGTCTGGTTCTTCAGCGTCAGCCGGTGCAGCCTGCCCCAGCTCCAGCTGTTGATGTCCTTGCCCAGCTTGGCGGTGAGCTCCGAGCGCGCGGCCCGCATGGCCTGCGCGAGCAGCTCGTCGCGGTTGGTGGCGCCGGGCTTGTTGCGAGTGCCGGCCGTCTTCCACCAGTCGTTCTTCGGATCCTTGATGATGGTGCGCACGACCTCGTACCAGCGGTCGCCGCCGTCGGGCTGGGCCATGTCGGGGTCGCGCTTACCGCATTCGCGCACCAGCCGGGCGTTGCCGTTCAGGTCCTCCAGCGGGCCCGAGTCGTCGGCCGGGCGCACCCGCAGGCACTCCCCCTTGACCCGCAGCTCCTTGGGGAGCTTGTCGCCGAAGGCCAGCTTGAGGGTGTTGCGCCAGACGGCGTTGAAGTACGCGGCGGCCGCCGAGTCCGAGTCCTGGGTGTAGTCCCAGCTCTCCAGCAGCTTCTGCGCCTGGCGTACGTAGTCGTCCTTGACGTCGATCTTCAGCAGATAGGGCGTCAGCAGCTTGGCGATCTCGCTGCTGTTGTCCATCTGCAGGGACTGCATGTCGTCCGTGGAGATCTTCCCGCCGTCCTTGACCTTGGACTCGATGAGGTCGGTGATGCGCTGGCTGCGCGCGCCGTAGCTCCAGTCGTCGGTCAGCAGGTACGGGTAGTTCTTCTTGTCTATGACGGCCTGGTTGGCGGTGACGATATAGCCGCGGTCGGGGTTGAGCTCCCAGGGCAGCGCCGACTGCGGGATGTACTTGCTCCACTTGTAGCGCGAGTCCCAGCCGGGCGCCGGGTAGCGGCCGTCACCCTTGGAACGCACCGGGATCTGGCCGGGCGCCTGGTAGCCGATGTTGCCCTTGGTGTCGGCGTAGATGAGGTTCTGGGAGGGGACCGCGAAGTCGCGGGCCGCCTTACGGAAGTCGCTGAAGTTCTTGGCGGTGTTGAGCTCGAAGACCGAGTCCATGGTGTTGGACGGGGTGAGCGCGGTCCACTTCAGCGCCACCGCGTAGCCGTCGCCGCGGTCGGGGGCCACGTCATCGGCGCCGGTGCCCACCGGGGCGCTCTTGCCGACGTCGGTCAGCTCGTCGTCACGGTCGGAGACGATCGGCCCGTTGTTGGTGGTGCGGACGATGATCTTACGGCTCTTGCCGCCCGCGACCTTGATGGTCTCCTCGCGGGTGGTGAACGGGACCTGCTTGCCGTCGTAGAGGTAGCCGTCGGCGGTGACCTTCTCCAGGTACAGGTCGCTCACATCGGCGCCGAGGTTGGTCATGCCCCAGCTGATGTCCTGGTTGTGGCCTATGACCACACCGGGCAGACCGGCGAAGGTGAAGCCCGCCGTGTCGTACGGACAGGCGCTGGTGACCTGCTTGCAGTGCAGCCCCATCTGGTACCAGACGGACGGCAGCTGGGGCGCCAGGTGCGGGTCGTTGGCCAGCAGCGGCTTGCCGGTGGTCGTGTACTTGCCGGAGACGACCCACGAGTTGGAGCCGATACCGGTCCCGTTCGGGCCCAGCAGCGCCGGGACGTCGTCCAGGGTCTTGGAGAGCGAGGACAGCTGCGTCTGCAGCCCCTGGGCGGCTCCGGTGGCCCCTTCGCCCACCGTGCCGGTGCCCCCCGTGGAACCGGCCGGGGTGCCCTTGGGGTCGAACTCGTCCGTGATCTCGTTGACGGCGCCGCCCTGGACGATCGGCTTGTTCCGGCTGTACGGGTAGGACGGGTAGAGCTGGTCTATCTGCTTGGCGCTGAGCCGGTTGGAGGCCAGGGCGCGGTCCACCTCGTCCTGCATGTTGCCGCGCAGGTCCCAGGCCATCGCCTTGAGCCAGGCCAACGAGTCGACCGGGGTCCACTTCTCCGGCTTGTAGCCGTCGTTCTCGAAGTCCAGGGCCGCGTACTCGACGGACAGCGCGTCCCCTTGGTGGTCCTTGAGGTAGGCGTTGACGCCGTCGGAGTAGGCCCGCAGGTACTTCTTGGTTGCGGACGACACCTTGGTGTCGTACTCCTGCTTGGCCACCCGGTGCCAGCCCATGGTGCGCAGGAAGGCGTCGGTCTCCACCTGGCCGGAACCGAACATCTCCGAGAGCCGACCCGCGGTCATGTGGCGGCGGACGTCCATCTCCCAGAAGCGGTCCTGGGCCTGGACGAACCCCTGGGCGCGGAAGAGGTCCTCGGGGGTGCCGGCGTAGATCTGGGGTATCCCATAGCCGTCACGCTTGACCTGTACGGGGCCGGACAACCCCTTCAGCTGCAGCGATCCCGTGGTCTCCGGGAATGAGGCTCGAACGGTACTGATGCTCCAGTACGCGCCGTAGCCGACGCCCCCGACGAGCAGCAGCACGACTGCGATCACGATCAGGCGGAGACGTCGGCTCTTCTTCTTTTTGGGAGAAGAGCCGGTTGTGTTGGCGGGCATCGCTGTCCTTCGAGGGGCAGGGTGAACCTGGAGTGCTGGAGCAACCATAGGCGCAGCGCTGTCGCCGCCCCTACGCGGAGTCATGCCTGAGGCCCTGCACCGGCCACCGCCCGGGCTCGTACACCTCGGTGAAGCCTTCTTGTGGGAGGCTCGCGTCAAGATCCCGTAAAATGTTAGATAAGGCAATGAAGTTCCGGTCGGCGGGGACCGTTCCAGCGTTCCCTACCGCTCTCGCGAGAAAGGGTCGGCCCCTGACTGTTCACCACCTCAATGAACTGCTGTTGATCTGCTCCCTCGTCCTGCTCGTCGCGGTGACGGCCGTAAGGGTGTCATCACGCAGTGGACTGCCCACGCTGCTGATCTATCTCGGGATCGGCGTCGCCATCGGCACGGACGGGATCGGCGTCACCTTCAACGACGCCGAGCTGACGCAGATCCTCGGCTACGCCGCGCTGGTCGTCATCCTGGCCGAAGGCGGCCTGGGCACGAAGTGGGGCGAGATCAAACCCGCCCTGCCGGCGGCCGCCGTCCTGTCCACCGTGGGCGTCGCGGTGAGCGTGGGGGTCACCGCGGCGGCGGGGCACTATGTGGTGGGACTGGACTGGCAGCAGGCACTGATCATCGGCGCGGTGGTGTCGTCCACGGACGCGGCGGCGGTCTTCTCGGTGCTGCGCACGGTGCCGCTGCCCAAGCGGCTCACGGGCGTCCTGGAGGCCGAGTCGGGCTTCAACGACGCCCCCGTGGTGATCCTGGTGGTCGCCTTCTCCAGCCAGGGCCCCAAGGAGTCCTGGTACGCCCTGATCGGCACGATCATCCTGGAGCTGGCGATCGGCGCGGTGATCGGCATCGCGGTCGGCTGGCTGGGCGCCTATGCCCTGCGGCACGTGGCGCTGCCCGCCTCGGGTCTGTACCCGATCGCGGTGATCGCCATCGCGGTGACCGCCTACGCGGAGGGTGCGCTGGCGCACGGGTCCGGCTTCCTCGCCGTCTACCTCGCCTCGCTCATCATGGGCAACGCACGGCTGCCGCACTGGCCGGCGACGCGCGGCTTCGCCGAGGGGCTGGGCTGGCTCGCCCAGATCGGGATGTTCGTCCTGCTGGGGCTGCTGGTCACCCCGCACGAACTGGGCGATGACATCCTGCCCGCCCTCGCGGTGGGGCTGGTGCTGACCGTGGTGGCCCGTCCGCTGTCGATCCTGGTCAGCACGGCGCCGTTCCGGCTGCCCTGGCGGGAGAAGGCGCTGTTGTCCTGGGCCGGGCTGCGCGGGGCGGTGCCGATCGTGCTGGCGACCATCCCGGTGGTCAGCGATGTGCCCGACAGCCGCCGGATCTTCAACATCGTCTTCGTGCTCGTGATCGTCTACACCCTGGTCCAGGGGCCGACGCTACCCTGGCTCGCCCGCCGGCTGCGGCTCGAGGAGCCCGAGCCGGCCGACCTGGGCATCGAGTCGGCGCCCCTGGAGCGGCTGCGCGGCCATCTGCTGTCGGTGTCGATCCCCCAGGCGTCCAAGATGCACGGCGTCGAGGTCGGTGAGCTGCGGCTGCCCACGGGGGCCGCGGTCACCCTGGTGGTCCGCGACGGGACCAGCTTCGTACCGCTGCCCTCGACGATGCTGCGGCACGGCGACGAACTGCTGGTGGTGGCCACGGACCCGGTGCGCGACGCGGCGGAGCGGCGGCTGCGGGCGGTGGGCCGGGGCGGCAAGCTGGCGGGCTGGCTGGGCACGGGAGCGGGCTGAGGGGAGTCATCGGGATCCGCCTCAGCCAGTGCCTTCGATCACCCTATGTCTCGTCCCAGTGGACTGACGCGCGGGAATACTGCACTATGGAGCGTCGTTAGCACTCATTGAGTGAGAGTGCCAGGAGGAAGAACGTGCCGACCTACCAGTACCAGTGCACCGAGTGCGGCGAGGGCCTCGAGGCGGTGCAGAAGTTCACCGACGACGCGCTCACCGAGTGCCCCAACTGCAAGGGACGCCTGAAGAAGGTGTTCTCGGCGGTCGGCATCGTGTTCAAGGGCTCCGGTTTCTACCGGAACGACAGCCGCTCCTCCTCCAGCAGCTCGAGCGGGAATTCCAGCAAGCCGGCGGCGAAGAGCGACAGCTCCGGCTCGTCGTCCTCCTCGTCCTCGGACTCCTCTTCCTCGTCCTCCTCCACGACGTCTTCGTCGTCGGCGTCGTCCTCGACGTCTTCGTCGTCCTCGACGTCCTCGACGTCAAGCTCGGCCGCCTGATCCGGCCGCCTGGTCCCTCGGCTTCGTCGACACCCCGCTACCTCCACCGGGAGGCGGCGGGGTGTCGTTCATGCGGGCGCGGGTGGCTAGGGTGATCGCATGGTCGAGACCAGCAGGCAAGCAGACATAGGGGTCATCGGGGGATCGGGGTTCTACACGTTCCTCGACGACGTGACCGAGATCACCGTGGAGACTCCCTATGGGGCGCCGAGCGACTCGCTCGTCCTCGGCGACATCGAGGGGCGGCGGGTCGCCTTCCTTCCGCGGCACGGCCGCAAGCACCATCTGCCGCCGCACCGCATCAACTACCGCGCCAACCTCTGGGCCCTGCGCTCGCTCGGGGTGCGGCAGGTCTTCGGCCCGTGCGCGGTCGGCGGGCTGCAGCCCGAGTACGGACCCGGCACGCTGCTCGTCCCGGATCAGCTGGTGGACCGCACGAAGGGGCGTACGCAGACCTACTTCGACGGCGAGCAACTGCCGGACGGCCGGATTCCGAACGTGGTGCACACCACTTTCGCCGACCCGTACTGCCCGGTGGGGCGGAAGGCGGCCGTGGCCGCGGCGCGCGGACGCGGCTGGGAGCCGGTGGACGGCGGGACGATGTGCGTGATCGAGGGACCGCGCTTCTCCACCCGGGCCGAATCGCGCTGGCATGCGGCGCAGGGCTGGTCGGTGGTCGGCATGACGGGCCACCCGGAGGCGGTACTCGCCCGTGAACTGGGTCTCTGCTACACGTCGTTGACGCTGGTCACCGACCTGGACGCGGGAGTTGAGACCGGCGAGGGCGTCACCCACACCGAGGTGCTGAAGGTCTTCGGCGAGAACGTGGGCCGACTGCGCGAGGTGCTCTTCGACGCGGTGGGCAGGCTGCCGGAGAACTCCGCGCGGGACTGCCTGTGCACCCACGCCCACGACGGCTGGGACCTGGGGATCGAGCTTCCGTAGCGGCGGGCACCGCGCTCGCCGCGTGGCGGGTGTCGGTCGTGCTCGCCGCGTGGTGGGTGTGGCTCGCGCCCGTCGCGTGGTGGGTATCGCTCGCGCGGGTGGCCGAGTTGTCCACAGCCCGGTGGCCGTCCACAGGCCCGAGCGGGATCGGGTGGGGACGGGCATGGTGAGGGGGCCAGAAGCACCCGGACCCTCACGGCAGGCGGTGATGTGCCATGTCCCATCCGTCCCCCACCCTCGCGTTACCCCGC
>NZ_JAEEAP010000337.1 GCF_016103465.1 Streptomyces sabulosicollis | reverse complement strand
ACACTCGTCTAGTCGTCGGCAGCGTCAGATTTGTATAAGAGACAGGGGTGTGGGGGTCACGCCCGTCGGTAGACCGGCGGCCGTTTCTCCGCGAAGGCTTTCGAGCCCTCCTTGGCGTCGGCGGTGTCGAAGACGGGCCAGCCGCGCTCGAGTTCGGACTTCAGGCCGTCGGCCTCGGTCATCTCGGCGGTCTCGTAGACGGACGCCTTGACCGCCTCGACGGCCAGCGGGCCGTTGGCGTTGATCAGCTCGGCGATCTCCAGGGCCTTCTCCAGGGCCGTGCCGTCCGGGACGACATGGCCGATCAGCCCGATCCGCGCCGCCTCCTCGGCCGGGTAGGGACGCCCGGTGAGCAGCATCTCCAGGGCGTGGGTGCGGGGCAGCTGGCGGGCCAGCCGTACGGTCGAGCCGCCGATGGGGAACAGCCCGCGCCGGACCTCGAAGAGCCCGAAGGTGGCGCCCCGGCCCGCCACCCGGATGTCGGTGCCCTGGAGGATCTCGGTGCCGCCCGCGACGCAGGGGCCCTCGACGGCGGCGATCACCGGCTTGCGGGGCCGATGGTGGCGGAGCATCGCCTTCCAGTGCAGATCGGGGTCGGCCGCGAGGCGGTCGCGGACGTGCTGTCCGTCCATCCGGCCGCCGCCCGCGAGCGCCTTGAGGTCCATCCCCGCGCAGAAGGCCCCGCCGGCGCCGGTGAGCACCACGGAGCGCACGGCGTCGTCCTCGTCGGCCTCGGCCCAGCCGTCGTACAGCCCGACCAGCATCGGCAGCGAGAGCGCGTTCCTGGCCTCGGGCCGGTTCAAGGTGAGCACCAGGGTCGCGCCGACGCGCTCGACGATGAGGTGTTCGGTCCCGCTTGTCACGACGTCCTCCCGTCTCGAGACCTAGAACAGGTTGCAGCAGCCGGGGACCGACTTCAAGAGAAATCTGATGCTCAGTCAGATTTCTTGTTCCGTGGGCCTTCCCACCTCACCCCGGCGCGGCTCTAATGAGCGCCGAGCCGCCGGATCGAGGGGTCAGGAGGAGTCGTGGAGTACAACCTTGCCGACCTGTTCGAGTCGATCGTCGACACGGTGCCCGGCAGAGAGGCGCTGGTGTACCTCGACCACCCCGGCACCGGGGCCGAGCGGCGGCTCGACTACGCCCAGCTGGACGCGGCCGCCAACCGGCTCGGCCACCACCTCATGGACAGCGGTATCGCCCCGGGCGAGCACGTCGGACTGCATCTGTGCAACGGCGTGGAGTACCTCCAGACCGCGCTGGCCTGCCTGAAGGTCCGAGCCGTGCCGGTCAATGTCAACTACCGCTACGTGGAAGACGAGTTGGTGTACCTCTACCGCGACGCGGAGCTGGCCGCGCTGGTCTACGACGCCGAGTTCGGCGAGCGGGTGGCCGCCGCGCTGCCCCACACCGACACCCTCCGCCATCTGGTGCGGGTCGGCACCGGGGACGGCCCCGCAACGTCGGTGGCGTTCGCCGAGGCCGAGGCGTCCGGGTCGCCCGAACGCGGCTTCCCGGAACGGTCCGCCGACGACCGCTTCATCATCTACACCGGCGGCACCACCGGGATGCCCAAGGGCGTGGTCTGGCGGCAGGAGGACCTCTTCTTCTCCGGTCTTGGCGGCGGCGCTCCGACCGGGCAGCCCGTCGGACGCCCGGAGGAGCTGGCCGAGCGGGTGGCCGCGGGCGGCGAAGGGCTGGTCTTCTTCCCCACCCCACCGCTGATGCACGGAACCTCCACCCTTACGGCCTTCATCGGGTTCAACTTCGGCCAGAAGGTGGTGCTGCACCGGAAGTTCGTGCCGGAGGAGGTGCTGAGGACGATCGAGAAGGAGAAGGTCACCGCGGTCTCGCTGGTCGGTGACGCGATGCTGCGGCCCCTGGTGGACGCCCTGACCGGCCCCCTGCGGGGCACCGATCTCTCCTCGCTGCTCAGCGTCAGCAGCTCGGGCGCGATCCTGTCGGAGACCGTACGCGCCCAGTTCGCCGCGCTCTCCCCGCACACCCTGCTGCTGAACAACTTCGGCTCCTCGGAGTCCGGGTTCAACGGGACGGCCACCGCCGACTCCGGCCCCGAGAACGGTTTCCGGCTGCGCGTCAACGCCCGGACGACCGTGGTGGACCCGGCGACCCTCACCCCGGTGGCGCCCGGTGAGCCCGGCCGGATCGCCCAGCGCGGCCATGTGCCGCTCGGTTACTACAACGACCCGAAGAAGACCGCCGAGACGTTCTTCGAGGCGGACGGGGAGCGCTGGGTGCTGCTCGGCGACATGGCGACCGTCGACGAGGACGGTGTGATCACCGTCCTCGGGCGCGGTTCACAGTGCATCAACACCGGAGGCGAGAAGGTCTATCCGGAGGAGGTCGAACAGGCCCTCAAGGCGCATCCGGAGGTGTACGACGCGCTGGTGGCGGGCGTCCCGGACACCCGCTGGGGCTTTTCCGTCGCGGCCGTCGTCCAGCCCCGGGCGGCGGCGTCCGGGCTCACCGCCGACGCGGTGCGCGACCACTGCCGGGAGCGGCTCGCGGGCTACAAGATCCCGCGTACGGTCGTCTTCACCGACCGCATCCAGCGCTCCCCCAGCGGCAAGGCCGACTACCGCTGGGCGCGGGCGGTCGCGCAGGGCGCGGACCAGGACACCTCGCACGGCGGATGACCGCCCCGCGGCCTGACCGCCGCCTCACCGCGCTCCGCGCTCGCACACCGAGGGCAGCGAACGGCCCAGCGCCACGGTGTGCAGCGGGTCCAGATGCCGCCCGCGGACCACGGCGGCGGTCCCGGCCGTGAGCCGTCCCGCGCAGGAGGGGGACTCGCGCACGGCCGCCGAGTCCGCGATGGCGCGCACGAGTTCACCGTTGATCCGATTGATCTCCAGCCGGACCCGGCCGAGGTCGGGGCGTTCGGTGGGCGCCTGTGAGGGGTCGGCGTCCCAGCGGCTGTACAGGCCGCGCTGGACGACCTTGCTGGCCTCGATCTGGTCACGGAAGATCCTCGACGTGGCCACGGGGTCGGCACCCAGCTCCTCGGCCTGCCGCGCCACCGCCTCCAGCACCTCACGCTCCCGCGCCGGGTCGTCGATCGGGCTGTCCGTTCCCCATTTCGCGGCGGCGACCTCGTCCGCCACCAGCACCCGCTGCGCGGACAGTTCGACCAGCGGCCGCAGGGTGCCGTGGACACGGGCCGGGCCGGCCGGTGCGGCGACGGCGGCGGTGGCGGTGGCGGCGGCCCCGGTGGCCAGCACGGCGGTGGCCAGCGCGGCGATCAGCGCATGGCGCGGGGACGGGTGCGGTCGCATGGGCGGGGTTCCTCTCTCGGCGGTACCGGCGGCCCGGCGTCGTCGGGACGGCCCGAGGGGCTGAGTCACCATCCGGGCGGGCCCCTCGGCGTCGTCCGGGCGGCCCGGTGGCGTCCGGCGGGTTCTGGCGGGTTCTGGAACGATAGGGCGCCGCACCGTGAGCGCGATGGCCGGATCAGACGGGCTGTGGCGGCCGGGCCAGTTCGGCCTGGCCGAACAGCAGGGCGTAGCCCTCCGGGAGTTGGGCGAGGATGCGGCGCAGCAGCTCAGGACCCGCCGCCCGCCCGACGATCCCCAGCACCGATCCGGCGTCCCAGCGGGCGGTCGCCCGGGTGGATCCGGGGATGTGCGCGGCGACGTCCTTGACGAATCCCCAGCCGGTCAGCCGCTCGGGGCCGGGGATCTCGGCGGCGAGCACCCGCGCCGCCCTCCGGGGCAGTGCCGCGGCGAGGGCGACCCGCTCCTCACCGGTGAGCTGGCGCCCCAGGGCGGCCAGCACGGTGCGGGTGACCTCCTCGGCCCGTTCCCGGGTGGGGTAGAGGCCGTCGTACCGCACCGCCTCGATCAGCTCGTCGTACGTCATACCGGGCTGCTGCCGCCCCGGGCGACGCTGCTGGAACATGGGTGTGAGGGCGCCTTTCTCGTGAAGGGGTGGGCGGGAGATGCGTCAGGCGGTCAGCTGGCGGGGGGTGCCCGTCCCGTCGCTGATCTTGATCTTGCGCGGCTTGGCCTTCTCCGAGATCGGCAGGCGCAGGGTGAGGACCCCGGCGTCGTACGAGGCGTCGATCCGCTCGGTGTCGAGGGTGTCCCCGAGGATGAGCTGACGGGTGTGGAGGCCGGAGGGGCGCTCCGAGGCGATCATCTCGGCGCCCTCGGGGGCCGGGGAGCGGCGCTCGGCCCGGACGGTCAGCACATTGCGCTCGACATCGAGGTCGATGGTGTCCGGGTCGATGCCCGGGAGATCGAAGTGGACGACGAACGCGTCGTCCGCGCGGTAGGCGTCCATCGGCATGGCGGCCGGCCGTACGGCGGTGCCGAGCAGCTGCTGGGACAGTCGGTCGAGCTCCCGGAAAGCGTCGGTGCGCATGAGCATCACAGATCACTCCTTTTCGTATCGCGCTGCGTGCGATGCCCTATGCCTAGTTATATAGCGCGACCGACATTAAGTTGACAACCCCACGCTCAATCTGGGGCCTGACCTGCATCGACCGCACCCTCCCAGTACGGCTCACGCAGCCGCCGCTTATAGAGCTTGCCGTTGGGGTCGCGCGGCATCTCGGCGATGAAATCCACCGACTTGGGGAATTTGTAGCCCGCGAGCCGGGTGGCGCAGTGGGCGAGGATCCCCTCGGCCAGTTCGGGCCCCGGCGCATGCCCCTCGGCGGGCTCCACGACCGCGATGACCTGCTCGCCCCAGTCCTCGTGGGGGATCCCGAAGGCGGCGGCGTCGGCCACGGCCGGATGGGTGAGCAGTGCGGCCTCGATCTCGGCGGGGTAGATGTTGACCCCGCCCGAGATGATCAGGTCGATCTTGCGGTCGCGGAGGTAGAGATAGCCGTCCTCGTCCAGGACACCGAGGTCGCCGACGGTGAAGAAGTCGCCGATGCGGTTCTTCTCGGTCTTGGACCTGTCCTTGTGGTAGGCGAAGCCCCCGGTGCTCATCTTCAGGTAGACGGTGCCGAGTTCACCGGCCGGGAGCCGGGTGCCCGCGTCGTCGAAGATGGCGATCTCGCTGATGGGCCAGGGACGGCCGACGGTCCCCGGCTTCTTCAGCCAGTCCTCGGCGGTGGCGAAGGTGCCGCCGCCCTCGCTGGCCGCGTAGTACTCCTCGACACAGCCGCCCCACCAGTCGATCATCCCTCGCTTGACGTGGTCGGGGCAGGGCGCGGCGCCGTGGATGGCGTGGCGCATCGACGAGACGTCGTAGGACCGCTTGACCTCGTCGGGGAGGGCGAGCAGCCGGTGGAACTGGGTCGGCACCATATGGGTGTGGGTGCAGCGGTAGGTGTCGATCAGGCGCAGCATCTCCTGGGGCGTCCACTTGTCCATGAGCACCAGGGGGTGGCCGATGTGCAGCGAGGAGCTCGCGAACTGCAGGACGGCGGTGTGGTAGAGCGGTGAGCACACCAGATGGACGTGGTCGGGCTCCTCGGCGCGCGGCCTGATGCCGAAGAAGCGCAGGAAGCCGCCGAGATGGCTCTCCTCGGGGAGCTTTCCGGTCAGCGCACGGCGGATGCCGCGCGGCCGGCCCGTGGTGCCCGAGGTGTAGTTCATCACCCAGCCCAGCTCGCGGTCGGCGGGCGGCTCCTCGGGCTGCCCCTCCAGGAGTTCGGCGTACGGGCGGAAGCCGTCGACGGCGCCGACGGCATAGCGGTGGCTCGCGGGCAGCCCCGCCTCGTCGGCGGCCGCGGCCGCCTGCTCGCCGTAGCGCTCATGGGCGATCAGCACCTTGGCGCCGGAGTCGGAGACGATCCAGGCGATCTCGGGACCGACCAGATGGTGGTTGACCGGCACCAGATAGAGCCCGGCCTGGGTGGCGGCGAGCGCGGCGACGAAGAACTCCACCCCGTTGGGCAGGACGACCGCCAGGGCGTCGCCGCGGCGCAGCCCGGCGGCGCGCAGCCCGCCGACGAGCCGGTTGCACGCGCCGTGCAGCCGCCCGGCGGTCCACTCCTCGCCGTCCGGGGCGATGAGCACGGTGCGGTCGGGCTCGAGCACGGCCTGGGCCCAGAAGCCGTTGGGTGTAGGGGACATGGCGGTCCGGTCCTCCTTCTGACGGCGGGGTCGGGGAACAGGGAACGGGGGTGTGCGGAGCGGGCGCGGTCAGGCGCGTCCGGCGATGCGGTTGACGCGGTCGATGGCGCGCTCGAAGCCGCGGGTCAGCTCGTCGAAGACGGCCCGCACCGGGCGGACGGAGTCCATCCGGCCGACGATCTGACCCACCGGCGTCCCGAGCAGCGGCTCCACCTCGTACTTCTGGATGCGCGAGACGGCCTCGGCCACCAGCAGTCCCTGCAGTGGCATCGGCAGCGGGCCCGGGCCGTCCGGGTCCTCCCAGGCGTCGGTCCACTCGGTGCGCAGTTGGCGGGCGGGTTTTCCGGTGAGGGCGCGGGAGCGCACGGTGTCCCCGGATCCGGCCGCCAGCAGCTTGCGGGTGAGGGCCGCCGAATGCAGTTCGGCCTCCTCGGTGGTGAGCCAGAGGGAGCCGATCCAGACGCCCTGGGCACCCAGTGCCAGCCCGGCGGCGATCTGCTCACCGCTGCCGATGCCGCCCGCGGCGAGCACGGGCAGCGGGTCCACGGCCCGCACCACCTCGGGGGTGAGCACCATGGAGGCGATCTCGCCGGTGTGGCCGCCCGCCTCATAGCCCTGGGCGACGATGACATCGAGCCCCGCGTCCCTGTGGTGGAGGGCGTGGCGGGCGCTGCCCGCGAGGGCGGCCACGAGGATGCCGTGGTCATGGGCGCGGGCGACGACATCGGCCGGGGGCGAGCCCAGGGCGCTGGCCAGGAGCTTCACGGGGTAGTCGAAGGCCACGTCGAGCTGGCCGCGGGCCACTTGCTCGAGCCAGCCGGTGATCCGCCAGCCGGACGCCTCGCCCTCGGCGAGCTCGGGGACGCCGTGCTTGGCGAGGGTGTCCCGGACGAAGGCGCGGTGGCCTTCGGGGATCATCGCCTCGATGTCGGCCTCGGTGACCCCCTCCACCTTCTTCGCGGGCATGACGACGTCCAGGCCGTAGGGCTTGCCGTCGGTGTGCGCCTCCATCCAGTCGAGGTCGCGGGCCAGTTCCTCGCCCGCGCCGTAGCGGACCGCGCCGAGCACACCGAAGCCGCCGGCCCGGCTGATCGCCGCGGCCACGGCGGGGAACGGCGTGAAGCCGAAGACGGCGTGCTCGATACCCAGCCTTGTGCTCAGCTCCGTCTGCATGGGCGGCAGGATGCCGCAGGGCGCCGGACGAAGGAAGAGTTTTTCTGACGCTACGTCAGATTCGATGGGAGAAAATCGCGGTCCGGCGGGGGAAGATCGCGCCCCGAGCCGGCCGGAGGGCTCGTCCCGGCCCCTCCGGACGGCTCCCGGGGGTCACTTCTCCAGCACCGCCATGGCCGCGTTGTGCCCGGGGATGCCGCTCACCCCGCCGCCACGCACCGCGCCCGCGCCGCACAGCAGCACATTGGCGTGGCGCGTCTCCACGCCCCAGCGGCCGGTGCCCTCCTGGGCGTACGGGAAGGCCAGCTCCCGGTGGAAGATGTTGCCGCCGGGCAGCCGCAGGTCGGCGTCCAGGTCCAGCGGGGTCCTGGCCTCGACGCACGGCCGGCCGTCGGCGTCACGGGCGAGACAGTCGGTGATCGGCTCGGCGAGATGGGCGTCCAGTTCCGCGAGGGTGGCGCGCAGCAGCGCGGTGCGTGCCGCGTCGTTGTCCTCGGTGAACAGCCGGGCGGGGGTGTGCAGTCCGAACAGGGTCAGGGTCTGATAGCCCTCGCGCGCGAGTTCCGGGCCGAGGATCGACGGATCGGTCAGCGAGTGGCAGTAGATCTCCGACGGCGGCCGGTGCGGCAGCGCGCCACCGGCCGCCTGGCGGTACGCCTCCTCCAGGGCGCCGTACCCCTCGGCGATGTGGAACGTCCCGGAGAACGCCTCGCGCGGGTCCACCTCGCGGTCGCGCAGCGCGGGCAGCCTGCGCAGCAGCATGTTCACCTTGAACTGCGCCCCTTCGGCGGGCGGTGCGGGCGGCTCCTCGCCCAGCAGCCGGGCCAGCTCGCGCGGCGCGGCGCCGACGAGCACGTGCCGGGCGGCCGCGGTGCCCTCCCCCGCCTCGCCCTGGTACCGCACCTCCGCCGAGGTGCCGTCGGTGACGATCGACGTGACCTCGCGCCCGGTCGCGATCCGCGCGCCCGCCGCGCGGGCGGCGTCGGCGAGGGCGTCGGTGAGCGCGCCCATGCCGCCGACGGGGACGTCCCAGTCGCCGGTGCCGCCGCCGATCACGTGGTAGAGGAAGCAGCGGTTCTGGCGCAGCGACGGGTCATGGGCCCGGGCGAAGGTGCCGATGAGCGCGTCGGTGAGGACCACGCCCCGGACGAGGTCGTCGTCGAACGCGGCCTCGATCGCCTCCCCCAGCGGCCGCTCGAACAGCGCCTGCCACGCCGCGTCGTCCCCGATCCGGGCCCGCAGCTCCTCCCGGGTGGGCAGCGGCTCGGTCAGGGTGGGGAAGACCCGCTCGGCGACGCGCTGGGTCATGCCGTAGAAGCGCCGCCAGGACTCGTACTCCCGCTCCGACCCGGTGAGCCGCTCGAACGCGGCGCGCGTCCGGCCGGTGGCGGCGGTGTCCACCAGCAGCCCGGTGGCGCGCCCGCCCCGGACGTCGGGCGTGTACGAGGACACCGCGCGCTTGCGCACCGCGAAGCGCAGTCCGAGGTCGTCGACGATCCGCCGCGGCAACAGGCTGACCAGGTAGGAGTAGCGCGAGAGCCGTGCGTCCACCCCGGGAAAGGGCCGCGTGGACACCGCGGCGCCACCGGTGTGGTCCAGGCGCTCGAGCACCAGCACGCTCCGCCCGGCGCGGGCGAGGTACGCGGCGGCGACCAGACCGTTGTGACCACCGCCGACGATGACGACGTCGTACGCATCGCTGTGAGACATGCCCTCTGGTTAGCACGCGGTGATCGCCGGGGCCAGGCCACCGCCCGGGCCTCCCCCGCCGCCGGAGGTCACCCCTGCCGTGCCCGGCGCCCCGCCGATTCCGCCGCCCCGGCCGTATCCGCCGTTCCCGCCGTATCCGCCGTTCCCGCCGTCTCGGCCGTCTCGTTGCGGTGGCCCAGCCGCTCCAGGCAGTGCGCCTCGTCGCCCCGGCTGACCAGGGTGTCGGGATGGTCCGGGCCCAGCACCCGGACGCGGGCGCGGGCCACCCGGCGGTACCCGGCCAGCGCGTCGGACCAGCGGCCGAGCCAGCCCAGGGCGACGGCCACCTCACGGCGGCTGACCAGGGTGTCCGGGTGGTCCGGGCCGAGGGCGCCCTCGCGCAGGGCACAGACCTCCCGCGCCTCGGCGAGCGCCTCCTCCCAGCGGCCCAGCGTGCCGAGGGCGACGCCGAGGCCGTGCCGGGCGCGCAGGGTCTCCGGATCGGCCGGACCCTGGGCACGGGTGCGGTCCTCGACGAGGGCGCGGTACACCGCGAGGGCCTCCTCACCCCGGTCCAGCCGCCCCAGGCCGACGCCGATCTCGTAGCGGGCGGCGAGGGTGTCGGGGTGGTCGGGGCCGAGGGTGCGGGCGCGGGCGGCGGCCACCTCGCGGAAGACGCCCAGGGCCTCCTCCCAGCGGTCGAGGCGGCCGAGGGCGCACGCCACCTCGTAGCGGGTGACCAGCGTGTCGGGGTGGTCGGGACCCAGCACCCGGGCGCGGGCCGCGGCCACCCGCTCCGCCATGCGGTACGCCTCCTCCCGGCGTCCCAGACAGCCCAGGTTGAAGGCGAGGTTGTGGCGGCAGCGCAGGGTGTCGGGGTGGTCGGCGCCCATGGTGCGCTCACGGACGGCGAGCACGGAGGTGTAGACGGCCTGGGCCTCGGTGAAGCGGCCGAGGCGGCCCAGGGTGAACGCGGTCTCCTGGCGGGCGGCGAGGGTGTCCGGATGGTCGGGGCCGAGGACGCGCCGGCGGCCCGCCGCGACCCGCTCGTACTCGCGCAGGGCGTCGCCGGGGCGGCCCAGGATCCCGAGGGCGAAGGCGATCTCGTAGCGGGCGGCGAGGGTGTCGGGGTGGTCGGCGCCTAGCGCGCGCTCGCGCTC
>NZ_JAEEAP010000336.1 GCF_016103465.1 Streptomyces sabulosicollis | reverse complement strand
GGACATGGGGAGTTCCTCACCGCACCTTCGCGATGGCCGCGTTGGCCTCGTCGGCGCACCGCCGCAGCGCCTTCGCCGGTGTGCTCCTGCCGAGCAGCACGGCGGTGATGGCCTCGCCGAACGGCATGGAGATCTTGGGGTAGGCCCGGTCGACGGGCCGTACCCGGGCGGTCTCCAGCACCTCGGTGAACACCGACAGACCGGGTACCCCGGCCGCGTACGCCCGCCATTGCCGACGGCGCTCGGCCGGCCGGCTCCGCGGCAGGCTGCCCGCCTGGGTGTCCCAGCGATACGCCTGCCCGGGCTCCATGAGCCAGCCGACGAACGTGCGGGCGGCCTTCAGCCGCGCGGAGCCGTTGTCGAACACGCTCCAGGTGTCGGGGCCCGAGATGGTCACCGAACGGCCGCTGAAGCCGGGCAGCGGGACGACCTGGTAGTCGATCTTCGCCTGGCGGATGTCGGGCAGTTGCCAGGGCCCGGTCGCCACCATGCCCAGCCGGCCGGCGGCGAACGCCTGGTACATCTGCTCGCCACCGGGTTTGGGATCGACGTAGACGCTCCTGTCCCTGGCGAGGGCCGCGAGCACCTCGAGGGACCGGATCCCGGGTTCGCCCGCGAACCCGATCTCCCGCTTGCCCCTGGCGATGACCTCGCCGCCCAGATCCCAGATCATCGGCCACATCCGCCACACCGTGTCCTCGTCGCCCGCGGCGGGCCACCCGGTGCCGAACGTGCCCCTGCCGCGGTCGGTCAGTTTCCTGGCCGTCTGGACGAAGTCCCGCCAGGTCCAGCCGGGGCCGGGCAGCTCCAGCCCCGCCCGGTGGAAGAGGGTCTTGTTGCACACCACGGCGAGCGCGTCCAGCACCGCGGGCACCGCACGGACCACACCGTCGACCGTGACGCCCTCCCGGGCGGCGGGCCAGTACTGGTTCCAGGGCACCTGCCCGGACTCCACGACCGCCGTGAGGTCGGCCAGTTGGGGGCTCCGGGCGACGCTGGCCAGGTCGGACCCGAAGATGTAGGCGACATCGGGCGGGGATCCGGCGACGAGACCCGCCATCACCTTCTGCAGCATGTCGTCCGCCAGCACGCCGCCGCCCAGGTCGATCCGTATCGTGGGGTGGCTGCGGTGGAAGTCGGCCACGAGCCGCTCCACCGCCCGCAGGGCGGTGCTGGTCTGCCCGTGCCACACCTCGATGTGCACGGTGCCGTGGGAATCCACCCCCAGGCCCGTCCCGCACCCCGCCCCGGCGGCGCCCATGGCGCCGGTGAGCGCCACCGCCCCGCCGCCGCGCAGCACCCCACGCCGGGACGGACCGCCACGCGCGGGGGGAGGGATACGCGAACGGTTCAGGCTCATCGCTGAGAGCTCCATGATCCGAGGGCACGGCCCCGCCTCGGTCGCGGACAGCGACCTGGCGACTCGGGCCGGACTCGCGGCGGAGCCGCATACCGGCTGGGCGTACCTCTGCCGCCGAGGATTCGACATCGGCGTGCCAGGGAGTAAACCGATCAGACCGAATCACGTCAAGAGCGTGAAACTGCTCAGTGTTGGCTTCGAACGCGCACAAGCGATCAGCGAATGGGGGCTCCACGGCGGACATACCGCCCGGACACCGGCATATCGCCGCGCGGGGACCTGTCGGTTCCCGCGCGGCGACGGTGCTAGATCCGCCGAAGCCCCACCAGCACGCGCTCCATCAGGGAGACGTCCGGTGCCTCCCCCTCCGTGGAAGCCGTGTGGTGGACGGCGATCAGGTCGTGCTCGGCCATGTCGCCGAGCAGCACCTTGGCCACCCCCAGCGGCACCGAGAGCATGGCCGCCACCTCGGCCACCGACCTCGGCTCCTGGCACAGCGCGATCACCGGGCGGTGGTCCGCCTGCACGGTGTCCATCGAGCGGTGACCCAGCTCGGTGGTGGTCACCAGGGTCTCGACCTCGAAGTGATGGTGGGACCTGGTCCGGCCGCCCGTCCACGAGTAGGCGCGCACCAACGAGGCCGGGCCCTGACTTCCGTCGTGCTCCGGATCCCAGACGGCCGACCGCTCGGGCTCCGACGCCCCCCTCGGGAAGGGCTCCGCGGACTCCTCGGGCCGGGCACCCCCGCCCCTGCGGCGGGACCGGGCGCCCTCAGGCGTCCCGTCGGACCGAGGCGTCTTCCGCCCGCGTCGCCCCTTGCCGAAGCTGAAGGCGTTGAGCACGTCGGCGAAGGTCTGTTCGTCCTCCGCCCCCTGTTCTCTCCCAGGTCCCTGCCCGGAAGGGCCTTCACCGGTGCTCATCATCTCCCCGTCCGGCCTATTGGGCTGCTGTCCGCTTCACGCCCTGCAGATTCAATTCCTGCAGCTCGGCGCGGAGTTCCGGGGTCAGCATCTCGCCGACCTGGTCGACCAGTACCGTCATCTCGTACGCCACCTGACCGATCTCGCAGTCCGGCGCCGCCAGCACCACGAGGCACGAGCCGTCCTTGATCGACATCAGGAGCATGTTCCCGAGCTCCATCTGGATCACGGAGGACCGCACATCACCGGTATCCAGGCACTGGGCAGCGCCCTGGATCAGGCTGATGGCCCCGGCGGCAATGGTGGCGACCTGCTCGGCGCGATCCGCCGCCAGCGAGTCCGACGCGGTGAGCAACAGCCCGTCGGCCGAGACCACCACGGCGTGCGCCACATTGGGCACACGCTCGGTGAAGTTGGTGACCAGCCATCCGAACTGGCTCACCTCCCGCAGCTGGGGTGAGGTCATGGGTTCTTCCTGTCCATCTTCGCTGAGACCTTATGTCTCGTCGCGTCCGTCGGGCTGAGCCCGGCGGATGCCCGACTGGTAATTGCTGAGGAACGAATGGGTGCGGCCGGCGTTCCGCCGCGCGGCCGCCTCGTCCGCGGCGGCACGCGGCGCGGGCCGCTCTTCGGTGGCGCGCGGTTTGGCCCGGTCGGCCGCCTGGCCCTGGCGCGGCACCCGCCGGGGCAGCCCGGCCTGGGTGACACCGCCCGCCTCCGCGGCGCCCGGCCGCTCGTGGACGATCTGGCCGGGCTCGTCCGCGGGGTCCGGCCGGCTCTCGTCGGGAGATCCGGGCGGAGCGGGGTCGGCCCGCCGGGCGGCCGCGGCCGCCGGGAGGTCCGCCGGGGCGCCGGGCGGCCGCTCGCCGCGGGAGCCCGCCGGGGCCTTCTCGGGCGAGGCGAACCATGGCGAGGCGGCGTCGTCCGGGGCGGCCGGACGCGAACGCCGTGGTGGCGCCGCGGCGGGCTGCCCCGGCGGCCGTACGGCGCGCCGGTCCACCGGAGTTCCGCCGTCACCGGACAGGGCGCCGGTCTTCTCCGGCGCGCCCTCGCCGACCGGGGCGGTGCGGCCCGGCTCGGCCGGTTGGCCGGGCTTGACCGGGGTCCGGCGTGGCAGTCCACCGGTCTGCTGGAGATCCACGAACGCCCGCGAGGAGCTGGATCGGGTCGGCAGGGAGCGGCCCGCGTGCTCGGCCGCGGCCGGGGCGTCACCGGCGCGTATCGAACGGGCGCCGTCGGGCACGCGGCGCGGCAGAGGCGCCGCCGGGGCGCCGCCGAGCTCACGGTGCGGCCGCGCGGGCTCGGACGTCCTGGCGGAGGTCTTCCGGACGGGCAGCGCGCTCTCCCGGCCCGCGATGGCGGGCTTGTCCCCGAGCATCAGCCTGGCCGGTACCAGCACACCCGCGCGCAGCCCGCCACCGGTGTCCCGCTCCGAGACCAGCTCCACGGTGACGCCGTGGCGACGGGCCAGCCGGCCGACGACGGTCAAGCCCATCTGCCGGGACGTCGGTACCTCCACGGATGCGTCCCCCGCTACGCGCCGATGAGCCTTGGCCAATTCGCCACCGCTCATCCCAAATCCCTCGTCGCGGACCTCGATCAGTGCGGAACCGTCCGGCCGTAGTGTATTGCTGACGGTCACCTGGGTCTCCGGCGGGGAGAACGCGGTGGCGTTGTCCAGCAGCTCAGCGATCATTCGCGCCAGGTCACCCGCAGCGTACCCGATCACCTCGGCGGTGGGAACGGGCTCCACCACCACCCGGCGGTAGTGCTCGATCTCGGAGACCGCGGCGCGCAGCACACTGTCCAGTGGCACCCGCTGCTCGGAGGGGCGCACCGGGGTGCTGCCGCACAGGACCATCAGGTTCTCGTTGTTGCGCCGCATGCGGGTCGCCAGGTGGTCCAGCTTGAAGAGGCTGGCCAGCTGGTCCGGGTCCTCTTCGTGCGATTCGAGCTGCTCCATCAGGCGCAGCAGCCGGTCCACCAGGCTCTGGCTGCGGCGGGAGAGGTTGACCAGGGTGTCGCGCAGGTCGCCGCGGAGCGCGGCCTGCTCGGCGGCCAGGCGCACGGCCTGGCCGTGCACCGCGTCGAACGCCCTCGCGAGCTGCCCGAACTCCTCCGTGGTGTGGACCGGCACGGCGCTGATCGCGGTGCTGGACACCTCGCCCTCGCGGATGCTGGAGACCGCCTCCGGGAGGCGGCGTTCGGCCACGTCGAGGGCGGTGGAGCGCAGTACGGTCAGCGACCGCAGCAGATGCCGGGCGATGGCGATGCCGATGGCGAAGGCGAGCAGGAGCACGGCGAAGAGCAGCACGGACTCCGCACCGGCCCGGTCGCTGGTCTCGTCCTGCAGCTTGGCGGAGGTGGTGCGGAGCCGGTCGGCGAGCCGCTTCTCCACCGCGTTGATGAGGCTGCCGGTCGCCTCCGAGCTGCGGTGCCAGGTGTGGTTGGAGAACGGCGGGGCGTCGGCGGCGTTCCGCCCGGCGTCCGGCGAGCCCGCCCCGGACAGCACGGCGTCCAGCAGCTTGGCGCGCCGTTCGACCTCCGGGCCGGTGACCGTGCGGTCATAGGCGCGCTGGTCCCCCACGGTGGCCACGGCGCGGAAGTCGCTCAGCTTGTCCCGCATGCGGATGTCGGACTCCTGGAGCGCCCTGAGGAGCTTGGGGTCCTCCAGCGTGCGGGGCTCGGGGTCCTCCATGACGATCACATGCTGGAGGTGGACCTGCTCCTGGACCATCTCCAGGTCGTACAGCGCGCTGGCCGGTCCGGACAGCTGGGAGTCACCGAACCCGCTGCCCAGTGCCTGGTCCAGGTCGAGCAGACCGTTGATGATCTTGCTGTACTCGGTCACCGCGGTCCATGAGCGCATCTCCCCGGACGCCACCCGCTTGCGCAGGTCGGGCAGTCCGTCCAGCAGCTTGGACGCGTCGCGGTAGCGGTTGGCCGAGACCCCCTTCAGGCCGTGGATCCGCTTCGTGGTGCGGGTGACGGCACCCTGTGCGCGGTCGACGCGCTGGGTCTGCCGCCGGAGCATGGCCGGATCGGCGGACGCGCCGCCGCGCAGCCGCTCGGCCGACATGGTCCGCTCCATCTGCAGATCACCGATCAACGGCCGCAGCCCACCGCGCAGTTTGACCAGCCGCTGTACGTCCGCGTACGTGTTGGCGCGCTCGACGTCGCGCTGGATCTGTACGACGCCCAAGGCCACGGCGAGCAGCGCGGGCACCACCAGAACGGCACCCAGCTTCACCGGCAGCCGCCAGTTCCGCCACTCCACGACGCCGGCCCACCACGACGGCGAGCGATCGCGCGCGGCCGCATGCCTGCCCGGGGTCACGAGGCGCCCTCCGCGCTCGGACCGGCTTGCCCACAGGGATGTATCACGATGCCGTTTCTCCTGGGATTTCCCCGGACGGGGAAAGTCGAACGCCCGGCAGCGCGCCGGCCCATCGCTTCGGCGATGCACCGGCGCGCCTGCCTTTACTCGAACAACTTGCTGCTTTTCTCCGCCAGTTGATAGAGGCCGTACAGAAACGGCACCGCCACCCACAGCCATGCCACGACCATCACCACGGGGGAACCCGTCCTGGCCGCCGCGTTCGACGAAGGGCCGTCTGCGTCAGTCACCGGTTTACCGCCTCTCTGCCGGAAGGGGATCGGAGGTTTCCTCCGGGGGCGCCGGCTCCTCCCGGTCCGCCGGCTCCGATTCATGGAACTTCGGATTCACCGGGCGCACCAGCTCGTTCGCGATGAAGCCGATGACGAGCAGGCCCACCATGAGCGAGAACGAGAAGGTGTAGAGCGCCGGACCGGTGCGCCCGTCCTCATGCGCGGAATCCGCGATGGAATCGACGATGAGCGGTCCGGCGACTCCGGCGACCGACCACGCGGTCAGCAGCCGGCCGTGGATCGCGCCGACCTGGTAGGTGCCGAACAGATCCTTGAGGTAGGCCGGAACGGTGGCGAATCCACCGCCGTAGAACGACAGGATCACCATGGTCGAGACGACGAACAGCGCGGTGCTGCTGTCCTTCTCGAGCATGAGGGTGAGGTAGAGCAGGGCGCCGGCGCCCAGGTACAGCCGGTAGATGTTCTTCCGGCCGACCACGTCGGAGACCGAGGACCACACGAAGCGACCGGCCATGTTGGCCAGGGACAGCAGCGCCACGAACCCGGTGGCGGCGCTCGCGCTCACCGGACTCGCCGTGTCGTGGAAGAAGTCCTGGATCATCGGGGCGGCCTTCTCCAGGATCCCGATGCCAGCAGTAACGTTCATGCACAGTACGACCCAGAGCAGCCAGAACTGCGGCGTCCGCACCGCGTTCCGGGCCGATACGTTCGCGGTGGTGACGAGCGGCTTGCCCGCGTCGACGCGGGGCGTCCAGCCGGCCGGCCGCCAGCCCTCGGGCGGAACCCTCACCAGCACCACGCCCAGCGACATGAACACGGCGTAGACCAGACCGTGCACCAGGAACGTCGTGGCGATGCCACCTGTGTCATCGCCGAACGCCTTGAGCATCTCGGTCGACCAGGGAGAGGCGATCAGCGCGCCCCCGCCAAATCCCATGATCGCCGTACCGGTGGCCATGCCCGGCCGGTCAGGAAACCACTTCATCAAGGTGGACACCGGGGCGATGTAGCCGATGCCGAGGCCGACTCCGCCGACACCGCCGTATCCGAGGACGACCAGCCAGTAATTGCGCGTGGCGACGCCGAGCGCGGCGACCAGGAAGCCGGACGAGAAGGCCACGAGCGCCACGAACATGGCCCATCGCGGCCCCTTTTTCTCCACCAGCGTTCCCCCGAACGCGGCGGAGAGGCCAAGCACCAGAATGCCGATCTGGAAGGGGAGGGCGCTAGCCGTTCCGGAGATGTCTAGGGAATCTTCCAGGGGTATCTTAAAGACGCTCCAGGCGTACGCCTGGCCGATGGAGAAGTGGATCGCGAGCGCCGTCGGAGGAATCAGCCAACGATTCCACCCGGCGCCTGCGATGGTGCGAGAGCGGTCGAGGAAACCCACAGATCAACCTACCTCCGGCTTCTTGGGAACACCCCCGCAGACTGCATTCCTTGACCTATCCAAACACCCCGGGGGAGGGAGTGGCGAGCCGGGGGCTGCCGTCATATGCCAACGGCAGACGCGCTGCCCAGCGGCACGCTCGCCGCACCCAAGCTCGCGCACGATGGGACGTTCTACCCGAGATGAGGTTCTACCAGTGGCGACACTTGGCACACAACGCCGGGTCCCGAAATGTCCTCAAGGCGCAACCCTGGCGGCTCGTTGCCAACCTGACAGCACATCAAAATGGACAACACGGGAAGGTGAGACAAAGTGTTGGTTCAGCGACCTCTCCCGTCATATTCGAGAGGGCGCCGAAGCCGGACGCGCACGCCGACCTGTGCCCACCTGCGCCGGTGCGGGACAGGGGCCACGTTGACTGCGTCGGGCGCCTTACTACACTTGCCGCGTCAAGGGCCCGCCGGTTGCCCTCCCCTGACGCCCGAGCGCGGGCGCCCCAGAACCGACGTCTTCGTCAGAAAAACCCCGGAGCAAACCATGAATAAATCGGTGCGACCTCCCGCTTCCTTGCCATCCGAGCGGGCCACCGGAACGGGGTTCGCCGACCGCGGTGACGACATCGGGGAGCCCGACTTCGAAGCGATCCAGCAGAGCCCGGAGTTCAAACTCCTGCGCAAGAGACTGCTCTGGTTCATCTTCCCCATGAGCGTATTCTTCTTGTGCTGGTACATGACCTTTGTGCTCTTCTCGGCCTACGACCACGACTTCATGAGCCGCAAGCTGTTCGGCGCGGTCAACACCGGCACCGTCTTCGGCCTGCTCCAGTTCGTGACGACGATGGCGATCGTCCTGGCGTACCGGCGCTTCGCGCACAAGAAACTTGATCCCCAGGTGGACACGATCCACGAGCTGGCGGGAGTCGGCAAGGAATGACAGTGCAGATCGCAGCCTCCGCGACCGGCAGCCCGATAATCAACCTGAGCGTCTTCTTCGCTTTCGTCGTCATCACGCTGTTCGTTGTCTACAAGGCCACCAACAGGAATTCGACCACCTCCGACTACTACGCCGCGGGCAGCGCCTTCAGCGGTGTCCAGAACGGCATCGCCCTCTCCGGCGACTTCCTCTCCGCGGCCTCCTTCCTCGGCATCTCGGGAGCCATCGCCGTCCACGGCTACGACGGGTTCCTCTACTCCGTGGGATGGCTCGTGGCCTGGCTGGTCGCCCTCCTGCTGGTCGGTGAACGGCTGCGCAACACCGGGCGGTTCACGGTCGGCGATGTGATGGCCTTCCGCATGAAGCAGCGCCCGGTGCGCGCGGCGGCGGCCAACGCCACCCTCGTGATCACGTTCTTCTACATGCTCGCCCAGATGGCCGGCGCGGGTGGCCTGATCGCCCTGCTGCTCAATGTGCACAGCAAGGGCGGGCAGGCCCTCATCATCACCGGCGTCGGCCTCGTCATGGTCTTCTACGTCCTGGTGGGCGGCATGAAGGGCACCACCTGGGTGCAGATCATCAAGGCGGGCCTGCTGCTGATCTGCGTGACCTTCATGAGCGTGTTCCTGCTCGGCAAGTTCGGGTTCAGCTTCTCGGCGATCCTCGACCAGGCGTCGCAGAACAGCCCGCTGGGCGGGGAGCTGCTCAACCCGGGCGGCTGGTACGGCAAGAATGCGATGGACCAGCTCGACTTCGTCTCACTCTCCCTGGCGCTGGTCCTCGGCATCTCCAGCCTGCCGCACGTGCTGATGCGCTTCTACACCGTGCCGGACGCCAAGGAGGCCCGGCGCTCGGTGGTCTGGTGCTCCTGGTCGATGTTCATCTTCTATCTGTCGATCCTGATCGTCGGGTACGGCGCCACCGCGCTGGTCGGTTCGGACAAGATCGTCAACGCGCCCGGCGGCGAGAACTCCGCCGCCCCCCTGCTCGCCTTCGAGATCGGCGGGGCGATGCTCCTGGGCATCGTCTCCGCGGTGGCGTTCGCGACGATCCTGGCGGTCGTGGCCGGGCTCACCCTGGCCGCCTCGGCCTCGTTCGCCCATGACGTGTACGCCAATGTGATCCGGAGCGGAAAGGCCGACCCGCGCTCCGAGATCCGGGTCGCCCGTCTGACGGCGCTCGTGATCGGCTTCCTGGCCATCCTCGGCGGCATCGTCACCAACGGCCAGAACGTCGCGTTCCTGGTGTCGCTGGCCCTGGCGCTCGCCGCGTCCGCCAATCTGCCGACGATCCTCTACACGCTGTTCTGGAAGCGCTTCAACACGACCGGGACGCTGTGGAGCATCTACGGCGGTCTGGTGTCCGGCCTGGTGCTCATCATCTTCTCCCCCGCCATCTCGGGCAGCTCCACGTCGGTCATCAAGGGCGTGGACTTCCACTGGTTCCCCCTCACCAACCCCGGCCTGGTGTCCATTCCGCTCTCCTTCCTCTGCGGCTTCCTCGGCACGGTCTTCAGCAAGGAGCCCGCGGACCCCAAGAAGCAGGCGGAGATGGAAGTGCGGTCGCTGACCGGCATCGGTTCGAAGGCGTAGCACGACGGGGCCGTGGGCGGCCGGGGCCGCCTACGGCCGTCGGGTGGCTCCGGGGGTGGTGACGGAATCCCTCCGGACCTCCGACGGCACGGCCCGCGCCGAGGAGCGGGGAACCACCGACCGTCCGCGGGTGGGCACCTTCGCGCCGTCCCGGGGGCGGGTCGTCTCGCTCCGGGGCCCGCGGCCGGGGCGCTGACCGGCCGACTCGGACGGGACCGACGGGGCGGGCGAGGCCGAGGGGCCGACGGG
>NZ_JAEEAP010000335.1 GCF_016103465.1 Streptomyces sabulosicollis | reverse complement strand
CCCGTAACCCTCCCGCGCCGCACGGGGCATGTGCCGCTTCTCACGCTTCCCCATGGGCAGCGCACGCACCAGACTGAGCGGACCACGCGCCCGTGCGGCGCCTGGGCAGGCACCACCCCCCGTGTCCCGGAGGTCACTCCCCGCCACGGTTGGGTGACCACCACCCGCACGGGGCACATCACGGAGTGACCGGTACGGACCGCGAGCCGTGTCAGGCGGCCGCGTAACCGTTCCGGCACCGTCCGCCGCCGACCGTCGTCCGCGTCATGAGGAGCCGCCTGATGTCCGACTTCGTACCCGGACTCGAAGGAGTCGTCGCGTTCGAGACGGAGATCGCCGAACCCGACAAGGAAGGCGGCGCGCTCCGCTACCGAGGCGTGGACATCGAGGACCTGGTGGGCCATGTCTCCTTCGGGAACGTCTGGGGTCTGCTGGTCGACGGCGCCTTCAACCCGGGTCTTCCGGCCGCCGAGCCGTTCCCCATCCCGGTCCACTCCGGGGACGTCCGGGTCGATGTGCAGTCCGCGCTGGCCATGCTCGCGCCCGTCTGGGGCCTCAAACCGCTGCTGGACATCGACGAGGAGCAGGCCCGCGAGGACCTGGCGCGCGCGGCCGTGATGGCCCTGTCCTACGTGGCCCAGTCGGCCCGCGGCCAGGGGCGGCCGATGGTCCCGCAGCGGGAGATCGACAAGGCCGAGACCATCGTGGAGCGCTTCATGCGGCGCTGGCGCGGCGAGCCGGACCCCAAGCACGTGGCCGCCGTCGACGCGTACTGGACCTCGGCGGCCGAGCACGGGATGAACGCCTCCACCTTCACCGCCCGCGTCATCGCCTCCACCGGCGCCGACGTCGCCGCCGCGCTCTCCGGCGCGGTGGGCGCCATGTCGGGGCCGCTGCACGGCGGCGCGCCCTCCCGGGTGCTCGGCATGATCGAGGAGATCGAGCGCACCGGGGACGCCACCCGCTACGTCAAGCAGGCCCTGGACCGGGGCGAGCGGCTGATGGGCTTCGGCCACCGGGTCTACCGCGCCGAGGACCCGCGGGCGCGGGTGCTGCGGCGCACCGCCAAGGAGCTGGGCGCACCGCGCTTCGAGGTGGCCGAGGCGCTGGAGCGGGCCGCCCTGGACGAGTTGCACAACCGCAGGCCGGACCGGGTGCTGGCGACGAACGTGGAGTTCTGGGCGGCCATCGTGCTGGACTTCGCCGAGGTTCCGGCGCCCATGTTCACCTCGATGTTCACCTGCGCCCGTACGGCGGGCTGGAGCGCGCACATCCTGGAGCAGAAGCGGACCGGCCGTCTGGTGCGGCCGTCGGCCCGGTACGTCGGCCCCGGTGCGCGCAGCCCGCACGACGTCGACGGCTACGGGGACACCGCCTCGCGGTAGGTCCGCTCGCGACGGATCAGGAGGCGGCCGGGGCGGGACGGTCATCGGCCGGGCGGTCGTCGGCCAGGCGGTCGGCCGGGCGGTCGTCGGCCGGGTCCCGCGCGGTCAGGATCCCTTCCAGGATCCGCGACCACTGGGCCACCACCCGCTCCCGGCGGTGGCCGTCGTCCGTCAGCAGATTGGCCAGGCCCAGGCCCCGTCCCATGTCGAGCAGGCCCTGGACGGCCTCCCGGACTCCCGGCACCGACTCGTCGGCGCCCAGCAGCTCCACCGCCATCCGGTGCGTCTCCCGGCCGATCTTCGCCTCCAGGGCGGCCACCCGGGCGCCCAGCTGCTCCTCGTAGGAGGCCGCCACCCACAGCTGGAGGGCGGCCCGGAAGAGCGGGCCGGTGTAGAGGGTGACCAGCGCCTCGACCACCGCGGGGACGCGGCCCTCCCCGTGCGGGGCGGGGAGGGCGCGCAGCTCCGCCGAGCGCTCCTCGGCGACGTGCTCGACGGCGGCCGTGAAGAGGTCCTCACGGGTCGGGAAGTGGTGCTGGGCCGCGCCCCGCGACACCCCGGCCCGCTCGGCGACCACGGCGACCGTGGAACCGGCCCAGCCGCGCTCGGCGAGGCAGGCCACGGCGGCCTCCAGCAGCCGCCTGCGGGTGGCGCGGCTGCGGTCCTGCTTGGGGTCGCGCAGTGCCGTACGGGGGGTCATCGGGACGCCCCCGCGGGGCCCGTGCCGGTGTTCCCCCCGGCCCCCGCGTCCGGTATCGCCCCCGTATCCGCCGCTTCCGCGTCGGCCGCCGTCCGCCGCACCCACACCGGGTCGCGCCGCTCCAGGAACGACGTCATGCCCTCACGGGCCTCCTCGGAGGCGAAGAGGCGGGCCGAGAGCGCGGCCAGTGCCTCGCCGTCCCGGTCGAAGGCGCGCAGCACATCGACGGTCACCAGCCGCTTGGACTCGGCCAGGCCCTGCGGGGAGCCCCGGCGCAGCCCGTCGAGGACGGGCGCCAGCGCCCCGTCCGCGTCCCCCTCCGGGTCCGCGATCGTCACCAGCCCGATCCGGGCCGCCTCGGCGGCGTCGAACCGCTCCCCCGTGAGGTAGTAGCGGGCCGCCGCGCGCCGGTCCAGCCGGGGCAGCAGCGGCATCGAGATGACGGCCGGGGCGAGGCCGAGCCGCGCCTCGGTGAAGGCGAAGCTGGCGCCGCGCCCGGCCGCCGAGATGTCGCAGGCGCCGAGCAGCCCGAGCCCACCGGCCCGTACGTGTCCGGTGACGCGGGCGACCACCGGCTTGGGCAGCTCCACGATCGACCGCAACAGCGCCACCAGCCCGGACGCCCCCGAAGCCGAGGGCGGTTCGCTCAGATCCGCGCCCGCGCAGAAGGTGGTGCCGGTGTGGGTGAGCAGCACCGCCCGCACCCGGTCGTCCCGCCCGGCCGCCGCCAGCGCCTCGCGCAACTCGGCGACCAGGCGCGCCGAGAGGGCGTTGCGGTTGTGCGGCGAGTCCAGGGTGAGGGTGGTGATCCCGCGCGCGGACGCGGACCGGACGAGAGGATTCGGCGCGTCGTCCGTAAGGCCGTCGGTCGTGGAACCGTCAGCCGTAAGGCCCTCGGTCGTGGAGCCGTCAGCCGTAAGGCCCTCGGTCATGGAGCCGTCAGCCGTAAGGCCCTCGGTCGTGGAGTCGTCGGCCTTACGGCCGTCGGTCAGCGGGCGGCCGGTCGTCGGACCGGTTGTGGGGCCGTCGGTCATGGGGCGGTCGAACTCCTTTCCCTGGCGCGCAGTTCACGCCTGAGGATCTTGCCGGTGGCCGAGCGCGGCACGGCGTCCGTGAACTCCACGCGGCGCACCTTCTTGTACGGGGCCACCTGTCCGGCAACGTACGCGAGCAGGTCGTCCTCCGAGATCCGGGTCCCGGGCCGGGGCACCACATACGCCTTGGGGATCTCATTGCCCGCCCCGTCCGTCACCCCGATCACGGCGGCGTCGACGACGGCCTCGTGGGCGAGCAGCACGGCCTCCAGATCGGCCGGGGCGACCTGATAACCCTTGTACTTGATCAGCTCCTTCACCCGGTCCACCACATACAGCCAGCCGTCCGCGTCCACGTGCCCGACGTCGCCGGTGTGCAGCCAGCCCTCGTCGTCGATCATCGCGTCGGTGTCCTCGGGGCGGCCCAGATAGCCCTTCATCACCTGCGGTCCGCGGATGACGATCTCGCCGTCCTCGCCCACGGCCAGGTCCTCGCCGCTGTCCGGGTCCACGATGCGCATCTCGGTGCTCGGGAGCAGCTTGCCGACGGTCCCTGCCGGGGCGTTCTTCGCGTCGCGCGGCACCAGATGGGACCCCGGGGACAGCTCCGTCATCCCGAACGCCTGGAGCAGCGGCGGTACGCCGAGCCGCTGGGCGCACGCCTCCGCGAGCCGGGCGTCCAGCGGGGCCGCCGCGCTCAGCACGTACCGCACCGACGACAGGTCATGGCCGTCCACCGCCGGGTGCTTGGCGAGCGCGAGCACGATCGGCGGGGCCACGTAGAGCGCCTGGGCGCGGTGCTTCTCGATCGCCGCGAGGAAGGTGTCGAGTTCGAAGCGGGGCAGCACGATCACCGTGCCGCCGTTGCGGAGCGGTGCGTTCATGAGCGCCGTAAGGCCGTAGCTGTGGAAGAACGGCAGGACGGCCAGCACCCGCTCCCCCGGCCGGTTGGGCACCAGCGTCTCCACCTGCGCGAGGTTGGTGGCGACGTTGCGGTGGGTGAGCATCACGCCCTTGGGGGTGCCGGTGGTACCGGAGGAGTACGGCAGGACGGCGATGTCCTCGGCCGGGTCGATCTCCACCACCGGTTCGGGCGCGGTGCTCGTCAGCATGGAGCGCAGCGAGCGATGGCCGCTCGCCTCGTCACAGACGAAGATCTCCCGTACCCCGCCGGCCCGTTCGGCGGCCTGCCGGGCCACGCCCAGCAGCGCCGATACGGTGATGATCCAGGACGCGCCCGCGTCCCGGAGCTGCTTGGCGAACTCCTCCGGGGTGGCCAGCGGATGCACCGTGGTGACCGCGGCCCCGGTGCGGGTGGCGCCGTAGAACGCCGGTGGGTACATGATCGAGTTGGGGCTGTGCAGGGCCACCACATCGCCCTTGCGCACCCCCGCCTCGGCCAGCGCGGCCCCGATCCGGCGCGCGGCGCGGTCCAGCGCGGCATAGCTCAGGGCCGCCCCGGTCACGCCGTCCACCAGCGCGGTCAGATCGCCGAACTCCTCTGCCGCGCGGGCCAGTACGGCGTCGTGGATGGGCAGGTCGACGGGCGGTACATCGGGATACTCGCTGCGCAGCACCATGGCCGTTCCCCTCAGCTCTGATGGACCTACCTGTCCGTTCTGCCCTACCCGCGCGCTCCCTACGACTTCGGCGGGTCCGGGCGCCCGCTCAGTACGACTTGGGCAGGCCCAGGGTCTGGTGGGAGACGTAGTTGAGGATCATCTCCCGGCTGACGGGGGCGATCCGGGCCACCCGGGCGGCCGTGATCAGCCGCGCCAGTCCGTACTCGGCGGTCAGGCCGTTGCCGCCGAGGGTGTGCACGGCCTGGTCCACCGCCCTCACCGCGGCCTCCCCGGCCGCGTACTTGGCCATGTTGGCGGCCTCGCCCGCGCCCGCGTCATCGCCCGCGTCGTACAGGTACGCGGCCTTGGCCATCATCAGCCGGGCCAGCTCCAGCTCGATATGGGCCTGGGCGAGGGGGTGGGCGATCGCCTGGTGGGCGCCGATGGGCTCCTTCCACACCTGGCGGGTGCGGGCGTAGTCCACGGCCTTGTCGAGCGCGTAGCGGCCCATCCCCAGCGCGAACGCCGCCGTCATGATGCGCTCCGGGTTGAGCCCCGCGAACAGCTGGAGCAGCCCGGCGTCCTCGTCGCCCACCAGCGCGTCGGCGGGCAGCGTCACATCGTCCAGCACCAGCTCGAACTGTTTCTCCGCGGCGGCCAGTTCCATCGGGATGTGGTGGTGGGAGAAGCCGTGGGTGTCGCGCGGGACGATGAACAGACAGGGCTTGAGCTTCCCGGTCCTGGCGTCCTCGGTGCGGCCGACGATCAGGACCGCGTCGGCGTTGTCCACCCCGGTGATGAAGACCTTACGGCCGTTGAGTATCCAGCCGCCGTCCTCGTCCCGGCGGGCGGTGGTGGTGATGCGGTGCGCGTTGGATCCGGCGTCGGGCTCGGTGATGCCGAAGGCCATGGTGATGCTGCCGTCGGCCAGACCGGGCAGCCAGCGCTGCTTCTGCTCCGCGGTGCCGAACCGGGCGATGACGGTGCCGCAGATGGCGGGCGAGACCACCAGCATGAGCAGCGGGCAGCCCGCCGCGCCGAGCTCCTCCAGAACGATGGACAGCTCGGTGATGCCGCCGCCCCCACCGCCGTACTCCTCGGGGAGGTTGACGCCGAGATACCCCAGCTTTCCTGCCTCGGCCCACAGTTCGGCGACCCCGTCGCCCTCCTGGGGGCCGCCCTGGACGTGTCCCTTGGCGAAGGACGACACCGCGGCGCGGAGCGCCACGCGCTCCGGGGTGTCCACGGGCGTGTGCGGGCTGGTCATGGACGGCTCCTCCCACGTGCGTGCGTTGTGTGGGCCGCGTGCGCGGTGCGCCGCGGGCCCCTTGCGGTGCGTTGCGCCGACTGCTCGCGACGCGGTGTGCGGGCCGCGTGCGATGCGTCGCGCGGGCCGGACGGCCGGTGCGGTGTGCGCGGCCCTGATGATCCGCGCCGTGTGCGGGCCCGGACGGCCCGTGCGGTGTGCGGGGCCGGGTCGTTCCCCCGCCGCTGGGTCGCTCCCCCGCCGCTGGGTCACTCCCCCGCCGCCACGACGGCGAGCAGGGCTCCGACCTCGACCTGGCGGCCGGGGGCGGCGTGCAGGGCGGTGAGCACCCCGGCGGCGGGCGCGGTGACGCGGTGCTCCATCTTCATGGCCTCCAGCCACAGCAGGGGCTGTCCGGCCTCGACCCGGTCCCCCACCGCCACCCCGGCGACCCGCACCACCGTGCCCGGCATGGGCGCCAGCAGCGAGCCCGGTTCGGTGCGGGCGGTGGGGTCGGGGAAGCGGGGCAGCGCGGTGAACGCGTGGCAGCCCTGGGCGGTGTCGACATAGCGGCGGTCCCCATAGGCCGTCACCTCGAACGTCCGCCGGACCCCGGCCACATCGAGGACGATCCGCGCCGGGCCGGCCTCCCGGCCCCGCTCCGCGGTCCGCCCCGGCTCGGCGCCCAGCAGCCGGACGTCGGGGAAGCCGTCCGCGCGCAGCCCGTCACGGGTGAGGCGGTAGCGCACCTCGTGCTCGGTGCCGCCCGGTTCGGCGCGGTAGCTCCTCAGCTGCGGCTGGGAGGGCACATTGCGCCAGCCGCCCAGCCGCCCCGCCACGGTCGCCGGCCGCCGCGCCGCGTCGGCCAGGGCGGCGGCGAGTGCGGCGAGCGGGGCCGCCTCGTCGTCGGTACGGGTCAGCTCGGGCAGATGGCGTTCGAGGAACCCGGTGTCCATACGGGCCGCCTCGAACTCCGGGTGGCGCAGGGCCCGTACGAGCAGCTCGCGGTTGGTCACCGGGCCGTGGATCCGGGCCCGCTCCAGCCCGTGGGCCAGCCGCCGCACCGCCTCGGCGCGGGTGGGGGCCACGGCGATGACCTTGGCCAGCATCGGGTCGTAGTGGACGCCGATCGCGTCCCCGCCGTCCGGCCCGGAGTCCACCCGCAGCCCGGGGATCTCCAGCCGGTGCAGGACCCCCGTCTGCGGCCGCCAGTCGCGCGCCGGGTCCTCGGCGTACAGCCGCGCCTCGACGGCGTGCCCCCGGGGCTCCGGGGGTTCGGCGCCGAGCCGCTCCCCCTCCGCGATCCGCAGCTGCAGCGCCACCAGGTCGAGCCCGTGGATCTCCTCGGTGACCGGGTGCTCGACCTGGAGGCGGGTGTTCATCTCCAGGAAGTACGCCCGCCCCGAGGACGAGACCAGGAACTCCACCGTGCCCGCGCCCTCGTAGCCGATAGCACGCGCCGCGTTCGCCGCCGACTCGGCCAGGGTGCGCCGCAGTTCCCCGTCAAGACCGGGGGCCGGGGCCTCCTCGATGACCTTCTGGTGGCGGCGCTGGAGGGAGCAGTCGCGGGTGCCGAGGGTCCATACGGTGCCGTGGCTGTCGGCGAGCACCTGGACCTCGACATGGCGGGCGCCCTCCATATAGGGCTCCACGAAGATCTCGCCGTCGCCGAAGGCGGAGGCCGCCTCGGCACGCGCGGAGTCGAGTTCGGCGGGGAGCGCGTCCAGTTCGCGCACCACCCGCATGCCCCGGCCGCCGCCGCCCGCCGCCGCCTTGACCAGCACGGGCAGGTCTCCGGCGGTGACCTCGGCCGGGTCGAGCGGATCGAGCAGCGGCACCCCCGCCTTGCGCATGATCTCCTTGGCGCGGGTCTTGGAGGCCATGGCCTCCATCGCCTCGGGCGGCGGCCCCACCCACACCAGCCCCGCGGCCCTTACGGCGCGCGCGAAGTCGGCGTGCTCGGAGAGGAAGCCATAGCCGGGGTGGACCGCGTCGGCCCCGGCGGCCAGGGCGGCCTCCACCAGGAGATCGCCGCGCAGATACGTGTCGGCCGGGGCGTCGCCCGGCAGCCTTACGGCGGTGTCGGCCTCGCGCGCGTGGGGCGCGTCGGCGTCCGCGTCGGAGTGCACCGCGACGGTGGCGATGCCGAGGTCACGGCAGGTGCGGACGATACGCCGCGCTATCTCGGCGCGGTTGGCGACCAGGAGGGAACGGATCACGGGTTCCTCACTCACATCCGGAAGACGCCGAAGCCACCGCGCGCGCCCTCGACCGGCGCGGTGTGCAGGGCGGACAGACACAGGCCGAGCACGGTGCGGGTGTCGCGCGGGTCGATGACGCCGTCGTCGTAGAGCCGCCCGGAGAGGAAGAGCGGCAGCGACTCGGACTCGATCTGCTGCTCCACCATGGCGCGCAGCGCGGCGTCGGCCTCCTCGTCGTACGGCTGCCCCTTGGCCGCGGCGGACTGCCGGGCCACGATCGACATCACCCCGGCGAGCTGCTGCGGGCCCATCACGGCGGACTTGGCGCTGGGCCAGGCGAAGAGGAAGCGGGGGTCGTACGCCCGGCCGCACATCCCGTAGTGACCGGCGCCGTACGAGGCGCCGATGAGCACCGACAGGTGCGGGACACGGGAGTTGGAGACGGCGTTGATCATCATGGCGCCGTGCTTGATGATGCCGCCCTGCTCGTAGTCGCGGCCGACCATGTAGCCGGTGGTGTTGTGCAGGAAGAGCAGCGGGATGTCGCGCTGGTTGGCGAGCTGGATGAACTGCGCGGCCTTCTGGGACTCCTCGCTGAACAGCACCCCCTGGGCGTTGGCCAGGACCCCGATCGGATAGCCGTGCAGCGCGGCCCAGCCGGTGGCCAGGCTGCGCCCGTACAGCGGCTTGAACTCGTCGAAGTCCGAGCCGTCGACGATCCGGGCGATCACCTCGCGCGGGTCGAAGGGGATCTTCAGATCGCTCGGAACGATGCCGAGCAGCTCCTCGGCGTCGTACTTCGGCGGTTCGGCGGGCCCCGGATCGGGGTGCGCCTTGCGCCAGTTGAGGCGGGCGACCACCCGGCGGGCCTGGCGCAGCGCGTCGGGTTCGTCGGTGGCGAAGTAGTCGGCGAGGCCGGAGGTGCGGGCGTGCATCTCCGCGCCGCCCAGCGACTCGTCGTCGCTCTCCTCCCCGGTGGCCATCTTCACCAGCGGCGGACCGCCCAGGAAGACCTTGGAGCGCTCCTTGACCATGATCACGTGATCGGACATCCCGGGGATGTACGCGCCTCCGGCGGTGGAGTTGCCGAAGACCACGGCGATCGTGGGGATTCCCGAAGCGGACAGCCGGGTGAGGTCCCGGAACATCGCCCCGCCGGGAATGAAGATCTCCTTCTGGGAGGGGAGGTCGGCGCCGCCGGACTCGACGAGGCTGACCAGCGGAAGCCGGTTGACGCGGGCGATCTCATGGGCGCGCAGCGCCTTCTTGAGCGTCCAGGGGTTGCTGGCCCCGCCGCGTACGGTCGGGTCGTTGGCGCTGATCAGGCACTCCACCCCGGAGATCACCCCGATGCCGGTGACGATCGAGGCCCCGACCGGGTAGTCGCTGCCCCAGCCGGCCAGCGGCGACAGCTCCAGGAAGGGGGTGTCCGGGTCCAGCAGCAGCTCGATCCGCTCGCGGACCAGCAGCTTGCCGCGCTCGCGATGGCGCTGGAGGTATTTCTCACCGCCCCCGGCGAGCGCCTTGGCGTGCTCCTCCTCCAACTCGGCGAGCTTGCCGAGCATCGCCTCCCGGTGCGCCGTGTGGTCGGCGCCTCCGGGGTCGAGCGCGGACGCGAGCACGGTCACAGCAGTACCTCCGGTATGTCCAGATGGCGTGAGCGCAGCCATTCGCCGACGGCCTTGGCCTGGGGGTCGAAACGGGCCTGGGCGGCGACGCCCTCGCCGAGCAGGCCGTCCACGACGAAGTTCAGGGCCCGCAGCCGGGGCAGCACATGACGGGTGACGTTCAGCGGGGCCGTCTCCGGGAGCAACTCCCGCAGCCGGTCGACGGTGAGGGTGTGGGCCAGCCAGCGCCAGGCGTCCTCGCCGCGCGCCCAGACGCCGATGTTGGCGCTGCCGCCCTTGTCGCCGCTGCGGGCCCCGGCGACCGCGCCGAGCGGGGCGCGGCGGGTGGGCCCCGGCGGCAGCGGGGGCGGCGG
>NZ_JAEEAP010000334.1 GCF_016103465.1 Streptomyces sabulosicollis | reverse complement strand
GGCTGGGGCTGGGATGGGGACACGTCCGCCTCCCGTCGTTCGGACACGGCCCGAAAGGGCGTGGCCCGATCCTAGCGAATGCTGTCCCTCGGGCCACTCGTCCGCATCGGCCCGCTGCCCGATGCTGGTCCGGTGACGCAGACGACCGAGCTCTCCGAAGCCCCCGAACAGGACGAACAGCCAGAACAGCCCGACCGGCCCGCGCGGCGGGCCCTGCCACGCCTACCGCACCGCGCCTGGTCGGTCGCCGCGATCGCCTTTGTGACGATCATCGGCGCGGCCGGATTCGCCTCCTTGCCCGGTCTGCTCATTGACCCGCTCCACGAGGAGTTCGGCTGGTCGCGCGGCACGATCGGGTTCGCGGTCTCCGTCAACCTCGCCCTCTATGGGCTCACCGCACCCTTCGCCGCCGCCCTGATGGATCGCTTCGGCATCCGTAAGGTCGTCGCGGCCGCGCTCGTCGTCATCGCGGCCGGTGGCGGCCTTACGGTCTTCATGACCGAGCCCTGGCAGCTCATCCTGTGCTGGGGCGTGCTGGTTGGCCTCGGCAGCGGCTCCATGGCGCTGGCCTTCGCCGCGACCGTCACCAACCGGTGGTTCGTGGCCCGGCGCGGCCTGGTCACCGGCATCCTTACGGCGGGCGGGGCCTCCGGGCAGTTGATCTTTCTCCCGCTGCTCTCCTGGATCGTCGAACGGCACGAGTGGCGGCCCGCCGCGATCACCGTCTCGGTCGCCGCGCTGGCGATCGTCCCCCTCGTCTGGCTGCTGCTGCGCGACTACCCCTCGGACGTGGGCCTCTCCCCGTACGGCGCCGACGGGCCGCCCGCGCCGCGGCCCGCGCCCCGGCGCGGTGCGGCCCGGCGGACCGTCAAGGCCCTCGCCTCGGCCTCGCGCACCGGCTCCTTCTGGCTGCTCGCGGGCACCTTCGCGATCTGCGGCGCCTCGACGAACGGCCTCGTCAAGACCCACTTCGTACCCGCCGCGCATGACCACGGCATGCCGGTGACGGCCGCCGCGAGCCTGCTCGCGGTCATCGGCGTCTTCGACATCGTGGGCACGGTGGCCTCCGGCTGGTTCACCGACCGCTTCGACGCGCGACGGCTGCTGGCCGTGTACTACGCGCTGCGCGGGCTCTCCCTGATGTTCCTGCCGATCCTGCTGGACGACGCGGTGCATCCGCCGATGCTCTTCTTCATCGTCTTCTACGGTCTCGACTGGGTCGCCACCGTGCCGCCGACGATGGCGCTGTGCCGGGAGCAGTACGGGGAGGACAGCGCGATCGTCTTCGGCTGGGTGCTCGCCTCCCACCAGGTGGGAGCCGGGGTCGTGGCCTTCGTGGGCGGTGCGGCGCGGGACGCCTTCGGCTCGTACGACCTGGTCTGGTACGGCGCGGGGGCGCTGTGTGCGATCGCCGCGCTGATGGCGCTGGTCATCCAGCGCGGTCCGGGCACGAAGATTGCGTCGGTGACGGCGTAGGGCCGTGTCGGTGGCGGCATAGGGCCGCGTGGGCAACGGCATAGGGCCGCGTGGCGACGGCGTAGGGCCGCGTGGCGACGGCGTAGGGCCGCGTGGGCTCACAGAGACGGTCGAGTGGGCCTACGTACGGAAGCGGGCCACGGCCGCTTGTGTACACACGCGGCCCTAACGAAACGCCGTGAACTCCCCGAAGGAGCCGCGGTGGAAGAGCAGCGGGCCCGATCGCGCCGCGGGCTCGTCCGTGCCCAGGGCCCGGACCCGGCCCACCACGACCAGATGGTCGCCACCGGTGTGCACGGCGTGGATCGCGCAGTCGATCCACGCCGGGACGTCCGCGAGCCGTGGTGAGCCGGTGACCGGGGCCGGCTCGTGGCGGACGCCCGCGAATTTGTCGGGGCGCCGGGCGCCGCTGACCGCGAAGGAGCGGCACAGCTCGCCCTGGTGCGCGCCCAGGACATTGACGCAGAAGACGCCCGCGCGGGCGATGCGCGGCCAGGTCGTGGAGGTGCGGGCGACCATGAAGGCGACCAGCGGCGGGTCCAGCGACAGCGAGGCGAAGGACTGGCAGGCGAATCCGGCCGGTCCACTCTCGTCGACGGTGGCGATCACGGTGACGCCGCTGGCGAAGTGGCCCAGCACCTGGCGGAATTCTGCCGGATCGACCGGGGGCCGCTCATCGTCGCGCACACAGCGCAGCTCCGGCGGGGGCAGCGGGTCGACCGGTCGTACGGACGCGGTCGGCGAGCCGACCGCCCGGAGGTAGCGGACGGCGGTGGCGGCCATACCGGCGTGTCCCATCATGGCCCGTCCCCCTTTCTCTCTCGTTCTCTCTCGCGGGTTCCTCGCTTGCCGGGCATTCTGTCCCGCTGTCCCGCTGTCCCGCTGTCCCGCGTTCCCCGACGGCGGGTCCTCAGCGGCCTCGGTACACGGGCGGCCGGCGCTCGATGAACGCGCGGACGCCCTCCTGAGCGTCGGCCGTGGTCATGTTGGTCTCCTGGGCCGCCGCCTCGGCGGCGAACGCGGCCGCGCGGTCGGACTCCAGGGAGGCGTTGACCAGCGCCTTGGTGAGGGCCAGGGCACGGGTGGGGCCCGCGGCGAGGCGTTCGGCCCAGGCGCGGGCGGTCTTGGCCAGGTCGTCGTCCGGGACGACCCGGTTGACCAGGCCCAGCCGCTCGGCCTCGGCGGCGTGCAGCGCGTCGCCGAAGAACATCAGCTCCTTCGTACGCTGCGGGCCGGTCAGCCGGGGGAGGAGATACGCACCGCCCCCGTCGGGGACCAGGCCGCGGCGGATGAACACCTCGATGAAGACGGCCGATTCGGCGGCCAGCACCAGATCGCAGGCGAGGGCCAGATGGGCGCCGAGTCCGGCCGCGGTGCCGTTGACGGCGGCGATCACCGGCTTCTCGCAGTCGAGGACGGCGGCGATGAGCCGCTGTGCTCCGCCGCGGATCAGCCGGGCGACATCGCCCGCGACGCGTTCCGCCCCGTCCGGCGCGCCGCGCAGATCCGCTCCCGCGCAGAATCCCTTGCCGGTGGCGGTCAGCACGACGGCCCGGACGGATGGGTCCGCGGAGCCGTGGTCCAGCAGCGAAATCAGGTGTTCTCGCTGGTCGGGGGTGATGGCGTTCAGTGCCGCGGGGCGGTTGAGCGTGATCCACGAGACGCCGTTGTCAGTGCTGTGCCGTAGAACGGAGTCACGTGATTCAAGGGGGGAAGAGGTCATGGCAGCGCTCCATGCGTCAGCGGCAGATCGCCAGGGCGTCCAGTGCCACGGCACCTTGGCCGCGTTCCAGCACCATCAGCGGATTGACGTCGAGTTCGGCGAGGTGGTCCCCGAGCTCCAGGGCCATGCGCTGGACACGCAGCACGACCTCCACGAGCGCGTCCACATCGGCGGGGGGAGCGCCGCGCACACCGTCGAGGAGGGCGCGGCCGCGCAGTTCGTCGAGCATCGCGCGCGCCTGGTCCTCGCCGAACGGGGGGACGCGTACGGCGGCGTCGCGGAGGACCTCGACGAGCACGCCCCCTATACCGACGGTCACGGTCGGGCCGAAGAGGGGGTCCTGGCTCATGCCGACGACCATCTCCACCCCGCGCTCGACCATCTGACAGACCAGCACCCCGTCCAGCCCGACGCCTTCGTAGCGGGCGATGTCGGTGAGCTCCCGATAGGTGTCGCGGACCTGGCTGGCCGAGGTCAGCCCCAGCCGGACCAGCCCCAGCTCGGTCTTGTGGGCGAGCTGCGGCGCGGATGCCTTCATGACCACGGGGTAGCCCACCAGCCCCGCGGCGCGGACGGCCGCGGCGGCGCTGGTCACCAGCTGCTCGCGCGGCACCCGGATGCCGTACGCCCGCAGCAGCTGTTTCGCCGCGTGCTCGCTCAGGCGGTCTCCTGGGCGCAGCAGATCGCGCACCTTGCGCAGGGAGGGGGACGGCGTGCGCGGGGCCTCGTCGAAGGGAGAGCGGTAGGAGGCGGTGAAGCGGTGGTGCCCCAGATAGGCGCGCACAGCGGTGATGCAGTTGGCGAACGTCCGGAAGGTGGCCACGCGGGCGGAGCCCAGCAGGGTGGTGCGGTAGGCGTCCTCGGTGCCGACCGGCGAGCCCCACACCACGCACACCAGCTTGTCCGTCTGCTCCGCCGCATCCACCAGATCCTGCGCCAGCTTGTCGCTCATGGGCGGGAAGGGGCCGGTGATCGGGCAGATCAGCACGCCCACGGCGGGGTCGGCCAGGATCGCGTCGATGATCTTGCGGCCGCGCCAGTCGCCGACCGGGTGGCCGCCGTTGTCCACCGGGTTGGCGACGCTGAGATCGCCGGGTATCCACTGGTGGAGCTCGGCCTGCTTCTCGGCGGAGAGGGTGGGCAGGGTGAGCCCCGCCGCCGTGGCGAGGTCGGAGAAGTGGGCCCCGGTGCCCCCGGAGATCGAATACACCACGACGCCCTCGGCGAGCGGCGGGCGGGCGCGGGCGAGCAGCGCCGCCGTGTCCTGCAGCTCGTCCAGGCCGTCCACGCGGATCACGCCGAACTGCCGCATGGCCGCGTCCACCACCGCGTCCGAGCCGGTCAGCTTGCCGGTGTGGGAGGCGGCCGTGCGGGCGCCGGTCTCGGTGCGGCCGACCTTCACGGCGACGACGGGCACCTTGGCGCGGGCGGCCCGGTCGGCGGCGAGGAGGAAGCTGCGGCCGTCCTTCAGCCCTTCCGCGTACAGGGCGATGGCGCCGACCTCGGGCCGGGCGGCGAAGTAGGAGATGAAGTCGGCGGTCTCCAGATCGGCCTCGTTGCCGGTCGGGGCCCAGTGGCTGAGCCGGATGCCGAGCTCCTGGAGGGTGAAGACCGGGCGGCCCTGGTGGCCTGACTGGGTGATGAGGGCGATGGCGGGCCCGTCGAGGTCGTCGCGGAACTTCTCGAAGGCGTTGAGGTTGGTGTTGGGGCCGAGCAGCCGCAGCCCGGCGCCGCGAGCCGCGGCGGCCAGCCGGGCCTGCGCGGCGGCGCCCTCGGGGCCGGTCTCGGCGAAGCCGGAGGCAAAGGCGACGGCGAACCTCACCTTGCTCCCGTCGAGTTCCTCGATCACCGGGAGCGGGTCGCGGACGAGGAGGACGGCGAGGTCGACGGGTTCGGGCAGCGCGGCCACGGACGGTACGCACGGAACGCCGAAGACGGCGGGACGGGAGGGATGCACGGGGTGCAGCCGGGCACCGACGCGTTCGGCCCAGTCCAGGAGTTGGCGGGTGATTCCGGTGTTGGGGCGGCCGTCCGCGTCGGAGGCGCCGATGAGGGCCACCGACTCCGGATGGAAGAAGCGGTCCAGATCGGGGACGGCGGAGTGCAGCGGCCGGCCGCTGACGTCCACGTCGTCCACGCCTTCCGCGGTCCCGCCCGCCGCGGGCCTGCTGTGGACGTGCACGGCGGAGCCGGGGGCCTGCCCGCAGGCGACGGCGCGGGCATGACGGGAGTTGGTGGTCAGGGTGCCGTAGGTCGATCCAAGCATCGGTATCCGCCACTCCTGCTCGTTGGCCAATAACCGGGTAGGTGACCAGGGGATTCGGCGTCGGCCGCCGCAGCAAACCTGACGCCAAGTCACATTACCCAGTAGTCAGGTTACTGAACTGACGGGCTGTCAGGAATGCTCGGTGCGCGGGGAACACGCAGGGTGACGGCGGGGCCGGTGGATCGTGGCCCGCGCCGCCCGCGGTCACGCCGTCGTACGGGCGACCGTCTTGGCGATCTTCCGGGCGTCGATGGCCAGCTCGCGCAGCATCCCGCTGATCGGGTTCGTATAGCCCGTGAAGTGCAGTCCCGGCGCGGACTTCAGGGTCCGCCGGCCGTGCGGTAGGGGGCGGCCGCGGTCGTCGAGCACGCCCAGATGGCCGACCAGCTCCTCCAGGCCGCGCCGGTAGCCGGTCGCGGCGATCACCACCTCGGGGCTGATCCTCGAGCCGTCGGCCAGGACCACCTTGTCCAGGTCGAAGGAGTCCACCGCCGGGACCACCTCCACCCGTCCCGTCCGCACCGCGTCGACCAGCCCCACGTCCTGGACCGGGATCGCGCCCTCCCGTACCCGGGTGTAGAGGCCGGTGTCCGGCCGGGGCAGGCCGTGCTCGGTCAGATCCGGCATGCTCAGGCGGCACATCACCCGTGCCGCCCGGTCCACGGCGCGCCGCGGCAGCCTGCGCACCATGATGCCGGTGGCCTGCGCGGGCCACCCTGCCGTCGAGCGGCGCAGGATGTGCGGCACGGTGCGGACCGCCAGCCGCACCCGTGCCGCGCCGCCCTCGACCAGGTCGACCGCGATCTCCGCGCCGGTGTTGCCGACGCCGACCACCAGGACGTCACGGCCCTCGAAGGGGCGGGCGTTGCGGTAGTGGGCGGCGTGCAGCAGCTCGCCGGTGTAGTCGGCGCGGCCCGGCCAGTCCGGCAGCCGCGGGGTGTGGTTGAAGCCCGTCGCGACGACGACCACGGGCGAGGACGGCGCGCGGCCGCCCGTGGCGCGCAGCACCCACTCCGTGTCGTCGGGCGACCGGTCGATGCGGGAGACCTCGACGCCCGTGACGATCTCCAGCCGGTGGTGCTCGACATAGCGCTCCAGGTAGCGCACCACGTCGTCGCGCCCGACCCACCGTCCGTAGGACCGGGGGATCGGCAGCCCGGGAAGCGCGGACAGTCTGCGCGTGGTGTGCAGATGCAGCCGGTCGTAGTGGTTCCGCCAGGAGGTGGCGACCGCGTCGGACTTCTCCAGGACGACGGCGCGGATCCCGCGATGGCTGAGCGCGGCAGCGGCGGCGAGTCCGCCCGGTCCACCGCCGATCACATAGACGGGTGAGGATTTCTCGGGGGAGCGGTCGGCCATGCGGGTGAGCGTAGCCGGGTATTTGACGGGTTTCGGTCAAACAATCCGGTCAAAGTGATTCCGGATGGGTTGCGGACAGGTCACGGTCGGTCGTGCCGGACCGCCCTCTTCCGGCCCGCCGGGCGTCGCTCCGGTTCCCCGTCGGTTCTCGTTCCGCTGGTGCGACCCCTTGCGCGGGTCGCGCCCGGCCCGTGAAACTGACGTACCGTCAGATTCGCCGGGACGGGAGGGTGGAGGACGATGCGGACGATCGGGCTCGACGGGGCCGAATGGCTCGCCGTACTGCGCATCGGACTCGGCCTGTGGTGGCTCGAGAGCTGGCGGCACAAGAACAAGAAGGACTGGTTCGAGCGTGGTACCGGCATCGGCTGGGCGGTGGGCGTGGCCGCCGAGCACCGCTGGGCGTTCGTCCGCGGCGGCTTCGACGCGGTGGTCACCCCCCGCCCCAAGGTCATGGCGTATGTCGTTGTCTACGCCGAACTCTCCCTCGGCCTCGGGCTGACGCTCGGCTTTCTGACCCCCATCGCCCTGATCGGCGCGATCGTGCTCAACCTGCTCTATTTCCTGCTCATGATCCACGACTGGGCGGAGCAGGGGCAGAACTCGATGATGGTGCTGATCTCCGTGGTCGGGCTCTTCGGCATGAGCTGGCAGACCTGGTCGCTCGACGAGGCATGGGGGCTGTTCCTGTGAACCGGACACCGCTCCCCGCGGACGCTCCGCGCTTCGACCTGCCCGAGACCGACGCCTTCACCCGCCCTTACTGGGACGCCGCCGCCGAGGGCCGGCTGCTGATACGGCGCTGCGGTGGGTGTGGCCGGGCCCACCACTACCCGCGTGAGTTCTGCCCGTACTGCTGGAGCGAGGACGTCGCCTGGGAGGAGGCGAGCGGCGCCGCGGCGCTCTATACGTGGTCCGTGGTGCACCGCAATGACCTGCCGCCGTTCGGCACCCGCGTCCCGTACACCGCAGCCGTCGTCGACCTCGCCGAGGGGCCGCGGATGATGACCGAACTCATCGAGGTCCCGGAGAGTGGCCCGCGGGTGGGGATGCGGCTCCGGGTGGCATTCCGGGCGGCCGAGGCCGTCGCCGGGGCCGCCGAGGCGGCCGAGGGGGGCGCACCGGCCGTTCCCGTCTTCCGGCCGGTGTCCGCGTAGTCCTACGGCCTCGCCGCCTTACGGTCGCACGGTCGAATGGGGCACGCCTTACGGTCGTCGCCATAACGGCGGTACCGCCGTTACGCCCATACCGCCGTTATGGCCACAGCAGCTCCCGCCGCCAGCCGCCGGGCTCCGCGGGGTCGCGGCGGTAGCGGAGCCGTACGTGCCGCCGCCGCGCCTCTTCCTGGTAGAACTCGACCTCGTCCGCCTCCAGGACGTACAGGGTCCAGGTGGGGGCGGTCGCGTCCGGTTCGCGTCCGGCCCGTTCGTACGCCGTCTCGAAGGCCCGCAGCAGCTCCTCGTACGAGCCGAGCACCTCGCTCTGCCGTCCGCTCCCCGCCAGCGCGGCCGCGAGCGCCGCGGGGGACCGGCCGCGCAGATCGGCCGCGCTCTCCTCCGGTCCGGCCTCGCCGACCCGCCCGCTGACGCGTACCTGACGGCCCGACCGCATCCAGTGGAACGCGAGCGAGGCGTACGGCTGCCGGGCCAGCTCTCGGCCCTTACGGCTGGTGCGATGCGTGCCGAAGTGCCAGCCGCGCTCATCGGCGTCGTGCAGCATCACCGTGCGCTGGGACGGGCGGCAGTCGGCGCCCACGGTGGCCAGGGTCATGGTGTGCGGGCCGGGTTCCCCCGCTTCGGCGGCGTCCCGCAGCCACCGCCGGAAGAGCGGAAGCGGTGCTTCCGGGGCGGTGTCCGGGTCGAAGACGGGCAGTTCGCCCGCATGGGGTACGCGCAGGCCGCGCAGCAGTGCGCGGAACGCCTCATCCTCGGTTCGGTCGTCGCTCATCGGCTCCCCATCCGATCACCCCCGCCCGGCCGGGGCAAGCGCGGCGTGCGGAACCCGAGCGGGCCCGGGCGCCGTGTGGGGCCCGTCAGCCGCGGCCGAGGACCACCGTGCCCGCTGAGCAGAACCAGCCCCCCGTGCCCGACGCCACGGCCAGCTCCGGCAGTTGTCCGCCCGCCTTGCGCACCTGCCGCTCCCCGGCCTCCCCACGCAGCTGCCGTACCGCCTCGACCAGCAGGAACAGTCCGCGCATCCCTGGGTGGCAGGCGGAGAGACCGCCGCCGTCGGTGTTGGTCGGCAGCTCGCCGTCCCGCGTCAGCCGTCCCTTCGCCGCGAAGGCCCCGCCCTCGCCCTTGGCGCAGAAGCCGAGGTCCTCCAGCGTCACCAGGGTCATGTAGGTGAAGGCGTCGTAGAGCTCGGCCACGTCGATGTCGGACGGCCGGACGCCCGCACGCGCGAAGGCGGCCCGTCCGGAGGCCGCGGCCGGGGAGACCGTGAAGTCCTCCCACTCGGACATGGTGGTGTGCGAGACGGCCGTGCCCGAACCCAGCACCCACACCGGGGCCTTCGCCGTGTCCGGTACGTACTCCTCGGCCGCGAGCAGGACCGCGCAGCCGCCGTCCGAGCGGATGCAGCAGTGCAGCTTGGTGAAGGGGGCGGCGATCATCGGGCCGCTCAGGACGTCGTCGACGGTGATCGGCTTGCGAAACATCGCGTCCGGGTTGTGCCCGGCATTGATACGCGCCTGAACGGCGATGTCCGCCAGCTGTTCGAGTGTGGTGCCGTACTCATGCATATGGCGGCGCGCGGCCATCGCGTACTTGGCGACCAGCGTGTGCCCGTACGGGACCTCGAACTGGAGTGGTCCGCGCGCCCCGAAGGAGAGGTTCGCGGTGCGGCGGCCCGCGCGGATGTCGGCGCGGGCGGTGGAGCCGTAGACGAGCAGGACGGCGCGGGCCTGCCCGGCGGCGATCGCGTCCGCCGCGTGCGCCGCCATGACCTCCCAGGTGGAGCCGCCGACGGCCGTCGAGTCGGTCCAGGTCGGCCGCAGCCCCAGATACTCGGCCACCTCGACCGGCGCGAGGGTGCCGAGCCCCGCCGAGGCGAAGCCGTCGACGACCGACCGGTCGAGGCCGGAGTCGGCGAGGGCCCGGCGGGCGGCCTGGGCGTGGAGGGCGTACGGGGTGGCCGTGTCGACGCGGCCGCAGTCGGAGAGGGAGACGCCGACGACGGCGACCTTACGGGTGCGCTGCGCTGCGGGCGGCATGAAACTGACGGTACATCAGATACCTGGGAGCGGAAGAGGGTGTGTGCGCGGGCGGGCGAGGGCCGGAGGCAGGGAGCGGGGGAAG
>NZ_JAEEAP010000333.1 GCF_016103465.1 Streptomyces sabulosicollis | reverse complement strand
GGGGATGGGGGATGGGGAAAGGGAGGCGGACGGCGGGAAACGGATCGGGCCGCGACAGCGGCCCGATGGGGTCAATCTGCCTTGACCAACGCGGCACCCGCCCGTCGGTCACGGTCCGGGGCGTGCGGCGGTCCGCTCGTACGCCCCCTCGGACGGCGGACCATAGACTTCAGACGCTGTTCGCGACGTTCCCGCCGTATCCGCTGTGTGAGAGGTAGTTCGCCACCCATGAGGCTCGTCTTCGCCGGTACCCCCGAGGTCGCCCTGCCCGCTCTGGACGCGTTGATCGCGTCGGAGAAGCACGAGGTGGTGGCCGTGGTGACCCGTCCCGACGCGCCCGCGGGGCGCGGTCGCCGACTGGTGGCCAGCCCGGTCGCCGAGCGGGCCGAGGAGGCGGGCATCGAGGCGCTCAAGCCCGCCAGGCCGCGCGATCCGGAGTTCCTGGCCCGGCTCACCGAGATCGCGCCGGACTGCTGCCCGGTGGTGGCCTACGGCGCGCTGCTGCCCAAGGCCGCGCTGGAGATCCCCGCACACGGCTGGGTCAATCTGCACTTCTCGCTGCTCCCGGCCTGGCGGGGCGCGGCCCCCGTACAGCACGCCCTGCTCGCGGGCGACGAGATGACCGGCGCCTCGACCTTCCAGATCGAGGAAGGGCTGGACTCCGGGCCGGTGTTCGGGGTGGTGACGGAGCAGGTGCGGGCCACCGACACCAGCGGCGATCTGCTGACCCGGCTCGCCTTCGCCGGTGCGGGGCTGCTCGAGGCGACCATGGACGGGATCGAGGACGGCACCCTGCGCCCGGTGCCGCAGCCGGCCGAGGGCATCTCGCTCGCCCCGAAGATCACCGTCGAGGACGCGGAGATCGACTGGACGGCGCCCGCGCTGCGCGTCGACCGGCTGGTGCGGGCGTGCACCCCCGCCCCGGGCGCGTGGACCACCTTCCGGGGGGAGCGGCTGAAGGTCGTCTCGACGCGGCCGGTGGCGGACCGTACGGATCTGGAGCCGGGCCTGCTGGCCGCCACCAAGAAGGCCGTGTACGCGGGCACCGGCAGCCATGCCGTCGAGCTGACCTGGGTGCGGCCGCAGGGCAAGAAGCCGATGCCCGCGGCGGACTGGGCGCGCGGGGTGCGGATCGCGGAGGGCGAGCGGCTCGGGGGCTGAGCGGGCCGCCGCGCCACCGCCGCGGGGGCAGCCCCAGGAGCTGGTTGGCAGGCACCGGACGCGCCGAAGGGGTGGACGTTGACTTCAACCTCGGTTGAAGTCTTACGTTCCTCATGAGACCTCGGAGGTGCGTGATGGACATGCAATCGACCGCCTGGCACTCCCTGTACCAGACGGCCAGTGCCCAAGCCGACCGGCGGCCCTTCTCCCGCGAGACGCTGCGCCGCATCGGCGCCTTCGCCCGTCCGCACCGCCGCCAGTTGCTGCTGTTCCTGGTGCTGAGCACGGTCACGGCGGTGCTCGCGGTGGCGACGCCGCTGCTGGCCGGCCGGGTGGTGGACGCGATCGTCCACCGTTCGGGACAGGACACGGTGCTCGGGCTGGCCGGGCTCATCGCCGCGATCGCCGTGGCGGAGGCGGCGCTCGGGCTGCTGACCCGCTGGCTGTCGGCGAACATCGGCGAGGGGCTGATCCTCGATCTGCGCACCGCCGTCTTCGACCACGTCCAGCGGATGCCGGTGGCGTTCTTCACCCGGACCCGCACCGGCGCGCTGGTCAGCAGGCTCAACAACGACGTCATCGGCGCCCAGCGGGCGTTCAGCGACACCCTCTCCGGGGTGGTCGGCAATGTGGTGACGCTGCTGCTCACCTTCGTCGTCATGGTCGGCATCTCCTGGCAGATCACCCTGCTGACGCTGCTGCTCCTGCCCGTCTTCCTGCTGCCCGCGCGCCGGGTGGGCGGCCGGCTGGCGAAGCTGCGGCGCGAGGCGGCCGCGCACAACGCCGCGATGAGCACCCAGATGACCGAGCGCTTCTCCGCGCCCGGGGCGACCCTGGTCAAGCTGTTCGGGCGGCCCGCCGACGAGTCCGCCGAGTTCGCCGCGCGGACCCGTCGGGTGCGGGACATCGGGGTGCGGACCGCGATGGTCCAGGTCTCCTTCGTGACCGCACTGACCCTCGTCTCCGCCCTGGCCCTGGCCCTGGTCTACGGCCTCGGCGGCTGGTTCGCGCTGCACGGGCGGCTCGACCCGGGCGCCGTCGTCGCGCTCGCGCTGCTCCTCACCCGGCTGTACGCGCCGCTGACCGCGCTGGCCGGGGCGCGGGTCGAGGTGATGAGCGCGCTCGTCAGCTTCGAGCGGGTCTTCGAGGTGCTGGACCTCGAGCCGCTGATCAAGGAGAGGCCGGACGCCCGGGAGGTCCCGGAGGGGCCCGTGGCCGTCGAGTTCGACCGCGTCGACTTCGGCTACCCGGCCGCGGACAAGGTCTCCCTGGCCTCCCTGGAGGAGGTCGCCACCCTGGACACCCGCGGTGGCGTCCCGGTCCTGCACCAGGTGTCCTTCCGCGCCGAACCGGGCCAGATGGTCGCGCTGGTGGGCTCCTCCGGCGCCGGGAAGTCGACCATCGCGCAGCTGCTGCCGAGGCTCTACGACGCCGACCGCGGGGCCGTACGGCTCTCTGGGGTGGACGTCCGCGATCTGACCGCCGCGTCGATCCGCTCCACCCTCGGCATGGTCACGCAGGACGGCCATCTCTTCCACGACTCGATCCGCGCCAATCTGCTGCTGGCCCGGCCGGAGGCCACCGACGAGGAGCTGTGGGCGGTGCTGCGCCGGGCCCGGCTGGAGGGGCTGATCGCGGCGCTGCCGGACGGTCTTGACACCGTCGTGGGCGAGCGCGGCTACCGGCTCTCCGGCGGTGAGCGCCAGCGGCTGACCATCGCCCGGCTGCTGCTGGCCCGGCCCCGGGTGGTGATCCTGGACGAGGCCACCGCGCATCTGGACTCCACCTCGGAGGCGGATGTCCAGGAGGCGCTCGCCGAGGCCCTGGACGGGCGCACCGCGGTGGTGATCGCCCACCGGCTGTCCACGGTCCGGGCCGCGGATCTCATTCTCGTCGTGGAGGACGGGCGGATCGTGGAACGCGGTACGCACACCGCGCTGCTGGCCGCCGGGGGCCGCTACGAGGAGCTCTACCGCACCCAGTTCGAGCAGCCGAAGGCGGTCGGCGACGGATTCGCCGTGGATGGCACGACCGTGGACGGAAGGACCGTGGACGGAACGACCGTGAACGGAACGACCGTGGAGGGACTGACCGCGGACGGAACGGTCCTGGACGGCGGCCCCACGACCGCCGACGCCCCGGCGACGTAGGCTGGTCCCTTCAGCCCGATCCGTCCCCCGGAGCACATTTCCCGTGACCGACCAGCCCCGTCGTCGCCGTCCCCACGCCCCGAACCGGCCAGGCAAGCCCTACCGCCGTCCGCAGAAGGACCCCGTGCGGATCCTCGCCTTCGAGGCGCTGCGGGCGGTCGACGAGCGGGACGCGTACGCCAACCTCGTTCTCCCGCCCCTGCTGCGCAAGGCGCGGGAGAGCGCGGAGACCGGCAGCGGGCCGCGGTTCGACTCCCGGGACGCGGCGCTCGCCACCGAGCTGGTCTACGGCACCCTGCGCCACCAGGGCACCTACGACGCGATCATCGCCGAATGCGTGGACCGCCCGCTGCGCGAGGTGGATCCGCCCGTGCTCGATGTACTGAGCCTGGGCGCCCACCAGTTGCTCGGGACCCGTATCCCCACGCACGCCGCCGTCTCGGCGAGCGTCGAGCTGGCCCGGGTGGTGCTCGGCGACGGCCGGGCCAAGTTCGTCAACGCGGTGCTGCGCAGGATCGCTGCCCATGACCTCGACGGCTGGCTGGAGCGGGTCGCCCCGCCGTACGACGAGGACCCCGAGGAGCATCTGGGCGTCCGCCACTCGCATCCGCGCTGGGTCGTCTCCGCCCTGTGGGACGCGCTCGGTGGCGGCAGCGCCGATATGGAGCGGCTGCTGGCCGCCGACAACGAACGGCCCGAGGTCACCCTCGTCGCCCGGCCCGGCCGGTCCACCGCCGGGGAACTGCTGGAGGCGGTCGGCGAACAGGCCGCGGTGCCGGGCCGCTGGTCGCCGTACGCGGTGCGGCTCACCGAGGGCGGCGAGCCCGGTGCGCTGGAGCCGGTGCGCGAGGGGCGCGCCGGGGTGCAGGACGAGGGCAGCCAGCTGGTGGCACTCGCGCTGGCGAACGCCCCGCTGAAGGGGGCGGACCGGCGCTGGCTGGACGGCTGCGCGGGCCCCGGCGGCAAGGCCGCGCTGCTCGCCGCGCTCGCCGCGGAGCGCGGCGCCTCGCTGCTGGCCGCCGAGAAGCAGCCGCACCGGGCCCGGCTGGTGGCCAGGGCCCTGGCGGGCAACCCCGGCCCGTACCAGGTGATCGCCGCGGACGGCACCCGGCCGCCGTGGCGCCCGGAGTCCTTCGACCGGGTGCTGGTGGACGTCCCCTGCACCGGCCTGGGCGCGCTGCGCCGCCGCCCCGAGGCGCGCTGGCGGCGCCGCCCCGAGGACCTCGACGGCTTCGCCCCGCTCCAGCGCGGGCTGTTGCGGGAGGCGCTGGCCGCGGCGCGGGTCGGCGGAGTGGTCGGCTACGCCACCTGCTCCCCGCATCCGGCCGAGACCCGGGCCGTGGTCGAGGACGTCCTCAAGGGGCGGGGCGGCGCGGCCGTCTCCGCGGAGTGGATCGACGCCCGGCCGCTGCTGCCCGGGGTGCCCGAGCTGGGCGACGGCCCCGACGTCCAGCTGTGGCCGCACCGGCACGGCACGGACGCCATGTATCTGGCCCTGCTGCGCCGCACCGGCTGACCGCGCTCACGTCCGGTCTCCTGCCCGGGGGCGGTCCTCCGGGACCGCCGGAAGCGCTTCCTGGGGCCGGTCGGTCGGGGCGTAGAGCGCATTGGCGTGGGCGGTGGGGTTGAGGTCCCTGTGCACCGCGCGCGCCACCGCCTCGATGGTGGCCACGCCCGCCTTCATGGTGCGGTTGCCCTGGGTGAGCACGGTGAGCGTGTAGTCGTGGCCGCCGCCGGTGAAGGCGCCGACGCTGTGCACCCGCCAGCCGTGGCTGGACCGCTCCAGCCAGCCGTTCTTCACATGGATCCGCGTACCGCCCGGGGCGCCGGCCGGGGTGCCCCAGCGCTGCTCGTGGATGACCTTGCCCATCAGGGTGAGGACGTAGCCGCGGGAGGCGTCGGTCAGCACCGTGTTGGCGTGGGTGACCAGGTCCAGGAGCCGTTCCTGGTCGTTCGCGGTGATCTGGGTGAGGCCCCAGTAGCCGTCCCTGCCGGGCGCGGTGGCGTCCATTCCGGCCGCCCGCAGGAACGCCTTGACCCCGGAGGGCCTGAGCTGCTTCCACAGCTTGCTGGTCGAGGCGTTGTCCGACTTGGTGATCATGGCCTTGGTGAGGGTCTTCTCGCGCTGGGTCAGCCCCCGGTGGTGCCGCTGCGCGTCCCACATCAGCGTTGCCAGGACCGTCACCTTCACCACGCTCGCGGAGTCGAACCTCTGGTTCGCGCGCAGGGTGCAGCGGGTGTGGGTGGCGTGGTCGCGGAGGCTGATCGCGACGGTGCCGGACCGGCCGCGCAGCGCTCCGGCGATGTCCTTGGACAACCTTCCGGCCAGCCCCGACTGGTGCGAGACGCAGACCGGCCGCGGCGCCGTGGCCGTGGCCGTCGCGGACGCGGCCCCGGCCCCGGCGACCGGCGCCGCCACGACGGCCGCCGTCAGAGCGGCGCACACCGCGGTGCGGGGCTGCCGGGGTATTCGCTCGTTCGTCATGGTGGGTTGCCCGTTTGCTCGACCATCTTCATGATCTCGCCTCCCTCGGCGTCCGTCGATCCGAGCGGGACCCCTTGATCAAATCCCCTTGATCAAATCCCCTTGATCAGACCCTTGATCAGGTCCCGGCTCCCTGGACCGGCGCCGACCGTGGGAGGCTTGGAGCCATGGCCCTGCAGATCAATCCCAGCATCCTGTCCGCAGACTTCTCCCGCCTGGCGGATGAGGCGAAGGCGGTCGAAGGCGCCGACTGGCTCCACGTCGACGTCATGGACAACCACTTCGTCCCCAACCTCACCCTCGGCGTTCCGGTGGTCGAATCGCTGGGCAAGGCCACTCGGACCCCGCTGGACTGCCACCTCATGATCGAGGACCCGGACCGCTGGGCGCCGCGGTACATCGAGGCGGGCGCCGGCTCCGTCACCTTCCATGTGGAGGCCGCGGCCGCGCCGGTGCGGCTGGCGCGCGAGATCCGGGCCAAGGGCGCACGGGCCTCGATGGCGCTCAAGCCCGCCACGCCCGTCGAGCCGTACGAGGACCTGCTGCCCGAGCTGGACATGCTGCTGGTGATGACCGTGGAGCCCGGCTTCGGCGGCCAGGCGTTCCTCGACATCATGCTGCCGAAGATCCGCCGCACCCGGCAGCTCATCGACAAGCACGGGCTCCAGATGTGGCTGCAGGTGGACGGCGGGGTCTCGGCCGAGACCATCGAGCGGTGCGCCGAGGCGGGAGCCGATGTGTTCGTCGCGGGCTCGGCCGTCTACGGCGCCGACGACCCCGCCAAGGCCGTACGGGAGCTGCGCCACCTCGCCGAGAAGGCGACCGGCACCCCGGGAACATGAGGCGACTCCGCTACCGGTCGGTGAACTCAAGGATGAAGGCCAAACCAACTCCGCCGTTTCTGACAGGATGAACGGTGAGTCCGGACAGTGAATAGTGAGGAGACCGCGGTGTCGACGGGCCGTTCAGCCACGCGGATGGGACCCGCCGAACTGGTGCAGGCGGCGGCCATGGCGCGCCGCTTCTACCTCGAGGGCAAGTCCAAGATCCAGATCGCCGAGGAGTTCGGCGTCAGCCGCTTCAAGGTCGCGCGGGTGCTGGAGACGGCGCTCGAGCGCGATCTGGTGCGCATCGAAATCCGGGTCCCCGCCGAGCTCGACGCGGAGCGCTCCGACGCGCTGCGCGCCCGCTACGGGCTGCGCCACGCGGTCGTCGTGGAGTCCCCGGCCGACGCCGAGGCGGACACCCCGGACCCGGAGAACCTCGGCGAGGTCGCCGCGGACCTGCTGGGCGAGCTGGTGACCGAGGGGGATGTGCTGGGGCTGGCCTGGGGGCGGTCCACGATCCACATGGCGGCCGCGCTGCACCGGCTGCCGCCGTGCACCGTCGTCCAGCTCACCGGCGTGTACGACGCGGGCACGGCCGAGCGCGGCTCGGTGGAGGCGGTGCGCCGCGCCGCCGCCGTCTCCGGCGGTGAGGCGCATCCCATCTACGCGCCGATGCTGCTGCCGGACACGGCCACCGCGGACGCCCTGCGCGGCCAGACCGGTATCGCCCGCGCCTTCGAGTACTTCGACAAGGTCACCGTGGCCTGCGTCTCCATCGGCTCCTGGGAGGCCGGGATCTCCACGGTCTACGACATGCTGACGGAGGAGGAGCGGGCCCACTACGAGAGCCTGGGCGCCGCCGCCGAGATGTCGGCCCACCTCTTCGACGCCGAGGGCCGCCGCATCGGCCGCGACCTGGGCGAGCGCTGCATCACCGTGGAGGCCGACCGGCTGCGCCGGATCCCCGAGGTGGTGGCCATCGCCGGTGGCCGCCGCAAGGCCGAGGCGATCGGGGCGGTGCTGAGGTCCGGTCTGGTCACCAGCCTGGTCACGGACACCGCGGCCGCGGACTACCTGCTCGCCGAGACCACCCCGGCCGCCCGCCCCGCCCTGGACCGCGCCGACCCGGACGGGCCGTAGGCCCTCGGGCGCCCCGGCGGGCGCCTTGGCCCTCCTCCGGCCCGGGGCGGCCGCATCGGACCTGGTCAGAGGTGCCGAACGGGCCCCGGTCCGGTCCGCCGTTCGTTCCCGTACGCGCATGTGACAATGAAGTACGTGCGTTTCCTCAACGATCAGAAGCCGCCGTACGACCTGACGTACGACGATGTGTTCATGGTGCCGAGCCGCTCCGCGGTCGGCTCCCGCCAGGGGGTGGACCTGGCGTCCCCCGACGGCACCGGCACCACCATCCCGCTCGTCGTCGCCAACATGACCGCGATCGCCGGCCGCCGCATGGCCGAGACGGTCGCCCGGCGCGGTGGCCTCGTCGTCATCCCGCAGGACATCCCGATCGACGTCGTCACCGACGTGGTCCGCTGGGTCAAGAGCCGCCATCTGGTGCTGGACACCCCGATCGTCCTCGCCCCGACCGGCACCGTCGCCGACGCGCTGTCGCTGCTGCCCAAGCGGGCACACGGCGCGGGCGTGGTGGTCGAGGACGGGCGCCCGGTGGGCGTGGTGACCGAGTCCGACCTGACCGGCGTGGACCGCTTCACCCAGCTGTCCGAGGTGATGTCGCGGGAGCTGATGGTGCTCGACGCCGCGATCGACCCCCAGGAGGCGTTCAACCGCCTCGACGCCGCCCACCGCAAGCTGGCCCCCGCCGTGGACGCGGACGGGAAGCTGGCCGGCATCCTGACCCGCAAGGGAGCGCTGCGCGCGACGCTCTACAAGCCCGCGGTGGACGCGGCGGGCCGGCTGCGGATCGCGGCCGCCGTCGGGGTCAACGGCGATGTGGAGGGCCGTACGAAGGCGCTCCTCGACGCCGGGGTGGACACCCTCGTCGTGGACACCGCCCACGGCCACCAGGAGTCGATGATCAGCGCGCTGAAGGCGGTCCGGGGCCTGGGCCCGCGGGTGCCGGTGGTGGCGGGCAACGTGGTCGCCGCCGAGGGGGTGCGCGATCTCATCGAGGCCGGTGCCGACATCGTCAAGGTCGGCGTCGGGCCGGGTGCCATGTGCACCACCCGCATGATGACCGGCGTCGGCCGTCCGCAGTTCTCCGCGGTGATGGAATGCGCCGCCGAGGCGCGGAAGTTCGGCAAGCACATCTGGGCGGACGGTGGCGTCCGGCACCCCCGCGACGTCGCCATGGCGCTGGCCGCCGGGGCGTCCAACGTCATGATCGGCTCCTGGTTCGCGGGGACGTACGAGTCGCCCGGCGACCTCCAGCACACCGCCGACGGCCGTCCCTACAAGGAGAGCTTCGGCATGGCGTCGGCGCGCGCGGTGCGCAACCGCACCAGCGAGGAGTCGGCGTACGAGCGGGCCCGCAAGGGGCTGTTCGAGGAGGGCATCTCCACCTCGCGGATGTTCCTGGACCCGGCCCGGCCGGGGGTCGAGGACCTGATCGACTCGATCGTCGCGGGCGTGCGCAGCTCCTGCACGTACGCGGGGGCGGCGTCGCTGGAGGAGTTCCACGAGCGGGCCGTCGTCGGCGTCCAGAGCGCCGCGGGCTACGCCGAGGGCCAGCCTCTCCACGCCTCCTGGGACTGAGACAGCGCCACAGCCCCACTCGGCTCGGGTGAGTGGGGCTGTGGTGCTGTGGTGCGGCGCCGTGTCACCTCGCCATTCCACGCTGGTCGCCCCGGGTGCGGGGCAGCGCGTGGCGTGGCGGGCTGGTGAGGGTGATCTGCCGCACCAGCTGGTGGAACGAGACCAGCGCGGCGACCGGGGGGAGACCGGCCACGGCCATGCTGGGCGCGTTCCTCGGGGCGTGGGCCACGCACAGGAACACCGCGATGGTCGAGAACAGCACCACCACGGCCCATGAGTGCGCCGCGCCCCGCCGGTGCAGGGCGGCCCGCAGCACCGAAAGCGAGGCGACCAGCCAGGGCCCGTAGACCAGCAGGGGCCACCAGGCCGCCATGGACTCCGAGGTGCTCGGGGAGGCCAGATAGCGCAGCGGGCGGTAGGAGATCATTCCGCCGAGCACGCTCAGCATGGCGACGATGACCGTGGTGACCGCCGCGAAGATCAGGCTGATCACATGCAGCCACGGCATCGTCGGCAGTCGGAAGCGGACCCGGCGGCGCTTGCCGCGCCCCCGCACATGCGCGGGGGAGGGGGCGCGCAGGGGGGTGACCGGTGGCCCGATGGGGCCGGTGGTGTGCACCGACTCCTCGGCGGAGGACGTCTGGAGCAGCCGGGCCAGGTCTCCCTCCAGGTCCCAGCGGCCCTCGATGGTCTCCGGGTCGGGCAGGGGGAAAGGATTCATCTCATAATCGCTGTATCTTATACACATCT
>NZ_JAEEAP010000332.1 GCF_016103465.1 Streptomyces sabulosicollis | reverse complement strand
GTTTAAGAAGAGAATGATCAGTTCTAAGAGCATTGACGAAAACATTTCTTTTTTGTTTTTCGAGAAGAAGACAGCATACGCGTTTAGCGAGTGTCTAGTCGGCTCGGAGATGTGGATAAGAGACAGGGGGGACGGGGCCGAGGGGTTGGCCAGGGCCTCGCGAAGGAACGGCAGGATGCCGCGTTCCAGCAGGGCCTCCCGCCAGACCTCGCGCGCGCGGTCCACCTCCTCCAGCCGCTCGCTGCGCGCCTCGCCGCGGATCGCGCTGGAGCCGTTGCGCAGCGCGGTCAGGAGCAGCCCGACAGCGGCGATCAGGATGCCCGCGGCGGTCAGCGCGGCGAAGAACCAGCCCGCGGTGACCATCGGCTGGGCGATGGACGGGGCCGGGTCGAGGACGTTGAGCACGTAGCCGACGATGAGGAAGATGATCGCGGCGGTGCCGGCGAGCACCGGGGCCAGCACCGCGAGCATGGCGACGAGCCCCGCGCCCGCGGCGTCCTGCATCGCGCCGGCGAGCCCCACCGTGCCGTCCGGCTGCTCGCGCTCGCCCACGTCCCCGGCGAGCGGGAAGAGCGGCGCGGGCTCGCGCAGTTTGGCGCGAGTCTCGCGGTAGGTCTGGTACTCGTCGGCCGCGCATGCCGCTATCGCGGCCGATGCGCCGAGCGCCATCGTGCGCAGCTGCTCGGCAGTGAGCCGCTGCCCGATACCGCTGAGGTCCGGGCGACGGTCCGCGGTGCGCAGTGCCTCGTCGAGAACCCGCTCGAACTCCGGGCGGTCCTCGGTCAGCAGGTGCGGAGCGCTTTTCATGGTGCATCCCCCGATGCTCCGTAGGGCCGTGACGGCCGGCTTTCGCCGGGCAGTCGGGCGGAAACGGAGGAGAGCCTGCGACGGATAAGCCGATGGTAGAGCCGATCCGGCGCGGGGTGACAGCAAGTTTCCCGAATTGCTCCCGCGCCGGTGAAACCCTCTATCTGCCCCGGACAGCGTCCGCTGAATCCTCAGTCGGCCAGGGGAAGTTGAACGACCAGCAGTTTTCCGGCCATCGTGATGCCGCCGTCCATCGCCACCGCGAGATTGTCCGCGTAGACATGCGGGCCCTCGACCGCGGGCGCGCCGCCGTCCTCGCCGTCCTCGGAGCCGACCTCGCCGAGCAGATACGGGATGGGGCTGTGGCCGTGGACGACCCGCTCCCCGCCGTAGGTGTCGAGCAATTCGCGGGCCGCCGTGGGTCCGGCGTCCTCGTCGCGGAAGGCGAACCGCTTGGTGAATTTGCGGAACAGGTCCCAGCACTCGTCGGCGTCGCTGCGCTGCAGCGTCTCGGTGACGGTGTCGTTGACGGCCTCGATGGAGTCGCCGTACTCCAGATAGGCGGTGGTGTCGGAGTGGACCAGCAGATGCCCGTCCTCCTCCGCCATCGCGTCCAGCCGGGACATCCACTGGAGGTGGTGGTCCTCGAGCCGCTCCATGTCGCTGCGCTGGCCGCCGTTGAGCAGCCAGGCCGCCTGGAAGGATGCCGTTCCGGCGCCGGAGTTGACCGGCGTGTCGCCGAACCGCTTGGCGCCGATCAGCAGCAGCTCGTGATTGCCCATCAGCGCCTTGCAGTAGCCGCCCGCGGCGGCGGCCTCGGCGGAGAGCTGCATGACCAGGTCGATGACGCCGATGCCGTCCGGGCCGCGGTCGGTGAAGTCACCCAGGAACCACAACCGGGCGTTGCCCGCCGACCAGTTGCCCTTGGCGTCGATCAGGCCCTCGGCGGCGAGCGCCTCGCGCAGCTCCTCGTGGTAGCCGTGGACATCACCCACGACGTACAGCGGGCCGGGGCCCTCGTCCTGGGCCAGCGGGCCGTCCTCGGGCTCGGGCACCGGGGTGAGGGCCACGGTGGGGCGGTCCTGCGGCGGGACCAGCGGGGTGTCCGGGATGGTGTGCCCCGGGCCCATGACCGGGAGCCGCTCGGTCGGGGTGTACTCGGCGGGCAGGGGCGCGGGCGTGTCCGGCGCGGGCGCCCCGGGCGCCGGTGCGCCAGGAGCGGGCGCCTCGGGCACGGGCGCGGCGGGGCCCGGCGCGGCGGGCGCGGACCCGGGCGGTACGGCTCCGGGCGCGGCCATGCCAGGCGCGACCATGCCGGGCGGGACGGACGCCCCGTACGCGGGCGCGGGAGGGATCGCAGCCGTGGTCCCTGCCGTGGCTTCCAGACCGGCCCCCTGAGTCATCGACCCCTCCACCATCACGCCGCCGTGCCACCTTGTGGACCTTGCCTGGTCGACGGCGGTCCGCGGTGTCGTCCGCCCATCATAGGAATGACCGTGAGGGCTTGTGACGCACCAGGGTGCCGTCAATCGCTGCTCGCTCCTGCTTCGTCGGACTTTTATCCCGGATTGGCCCGGTAGGGGAAGCCCATTGGCCTCAGGTCCTCCTCGGGTCGTCCTTGAGTCGCCCTCAGGTCAGCCTCCAGCGCGGCTGCGCGGGGCGCTGACCGTCGTACGCGGCGGACGGCGCTGTGAGGACGTCCGCACCATCAATTCGGTGGGTATGACCTGCTCAACGGGTTGGTCGGTGTCAAGGCCCTCGATGGCGTCGATGAGCAACTGGACGACCGCCGTGCCGATCCGGCGGGGTTTGAGTGAGAGGGTCGTGATGGGCGGCTCGGTGGTGCGGTAGACCGTCGATTCGCTGCAGCACACCAGCAGCAGATCGTCCGGGACCCGCAGTCCGTAGCGGCGGGCGGCGGCGAGCAGATCGGTGCCGTTGGGGTCGAAGAGGCCGTAGACCGCGTCGGGGCGGTCGGGGCGCGCGAGCAGTCGGTCGGCGGCGACGGCACCGGCACAGGGGTCGTGGGCCGGGTACGCCTCATAGACCGGATCCTGTCCCACCCGTTCGCACCACTGCAGGTACGCCGTGGTGGACAGCCGGGTGTAGGTGTCGGTGGACGTCCCGGTGAGCAGTCCGATCCGGCGGGCGCCGGCCTCGGCGAGATGGTCGAGCAGCCCCAGCACCGCCGCCTCGTGGTCGTTGTCGACCCAGGCGGTGACGGGGAGGGCGCCGGCGGGGCGGCCGTCGCTGACGACGGGGATGCCCTGGCGCAAGAGCTCGGTGACGACCGGATCGTGGTCGGACGGGTCGATCACCACGGTGCCGTCGAGGGCGACGTTGGACCACACGTCGTGGCGGGAGGTGGCGGGGAGGATGACGAGGGCGTAGCCGCGGGCGAGCGCGGCGGAGGTGGCGGCTCGCGCCATCTCGGCGAAGTAGGCGAACTCGGTGAAGGTGAAAGGTTCATCCCCGTACGTGGTCACGGTCAGGCCGATGAGGCCGGACTTGCCGGTACGGAGCGTGCGGGCCGCTGCGGACGGGCGATAGCCCAGCCGCTCGGCGACCTCGCGGACATGGCGGCGGGTGGCCTCCGGGAGCCGGCCCTTGCCGTTGAGCGCGTCGGAGACGGTCGTGATCGAGACCCCGGCGGCGGCGGCCACGTCCCGGATGCCCGCCCGCCCTAACCGGCGGCCGGCCGACCGGCTCACCTGGTGCTTCCCTGCTGCTGTCATGGCCAGCCGATAGTAGGGCGCGGGTGGGCGGGTTGCGCGATTCCGCCATCGGTATTCGGAAGGCACGTTTCTGCATGAGCGCCTCCCCCAATTCCCTTGGAAGTGAAGCCAGTTGGGGGTTCCACCGGGCCTCTGTTCGCCCCTGACATATCCACGCCTGCTGATTGATACATGTCTCGAAGAGGTCTCAACTCACCTGCACGGGTGATGCGCGCCACGGCGCTCGCCACCGGCGCGCGTGAAAAAGCGGGGCGCTCCCCCCGGTGGGTACGCGGGCGCCGGGGGCGGATACGCGGCGGCGCCCGGCGGGTACGCGAGACGGGGGAATCCTCATAAGGTGTGCAGTATTGCCGTGTGCGAACGCTGTGCACGGTCGGGACAGGATGGGTCGAGGAGGACTGTCGGTGACCGAGAAGAGCCCCAAGCTGCGCGCCGCGCTGGACGGCATTCCGACGTACAAGCCCGGCAAGCCGGCCGCCGCGGGCGGCCCCCTGGCCTTCAAGCTCTCCTCCAACGAGAACCCCTATCCGCCGCTGGCCGGGGTGCTGGAGACCGCGGCGAACGCCGCCGCCTCCTTCAACCGCTACCCGGACCTCGCCTGCACCGCGCTGATCGCCGAGCTGGCGAGCCGCTTCGACGTACCGCTGGAGCATCTGGCCACCGGGACCGGCTCGGTCGGTGTCGCCCAGCAGCTGGTCCAGTCCACGGCGGGACCGGGGGACGAGGTGATCTACGCCTGGCGGTCCTTCGAGGCATATCCGATCATCACTCAGATCGCCGGGGCGACGTCGGTGCGGGTGCCGCTGAACGACGCCGAGGAGCACGACCTGGAGGCGATGGCGGACGCCATCACCGACCGCACCCGGCTGATTTTCGTCTGTAACCCCAACAATCCGACCAGCACCGTGGTGCGCCGGGCCGCGCTGGAGCGGTTCCTGGAGCGGGTGCCGTCCGATGTGCTGGTGGTGCTGGACGAGGCGTACGTCGAGTTCATCCGGGACGAGCGGGTCCCCAACGGGATCGACCTCTACCGGGACCGGCCGAACGTGTGTGTGCTGCGCACCTTCTCCAAGGCGTACGGCCTGGCCGGGCTGCGGGTCGGCTTCGCGATCGCCCACGAGCCGGTGGCGGCGGCGTTGCGCAAGACCGCGGTGCCGTTCGGCGTCAGCCAGCTCGCCCAGGACGCGGCGGTGGCCTCGCTGCGCAGCGAGGACGCGCTGCGGGAGCGGGTGGACGCGCTGGTCACCGAGCGGGGCCGGGTGTGGGAGGCGCTGACCGCCCAGGGGTGGACGGTCCCGGACTCGCAGGCGAACTTCGTCTGGCTGCGGCTGGGGGAGCGCACGGCCGACTTCGGAGCGGTCTGCGAGGCGGCGGGCGTGGTGATCCGTCCGTTCCCGGGTGAGGGGGTGCGGGTGACCATCGGCGAGCGCGAGGCGAACGAGATCTTCCTGCGGACCGCGGAGGAGTACCGCAAGGAGCTCTGAGCCGCGCGCGGGTCGGCCGCCGGGCGGGGTCGGCCACCGCCCGGGGCGGCCATCGCCCGGGTCGGCCACCGCCCGGGACGGGCCACCGCGCGGACCGGCGCCGGGCGGGGTCGGCACCGCGCGGGTCGGCCGCCGGGCGAAACGGCCCTCGCCCCCGGAGCGGCCGTCTTACGGACCCGCAAGGGGCCCATCGGCCCCTCCGTAAGGTGCGCAGCATACCCATCCGTGTCCCATTCGCCCCCTACCACCCCCGGTGGGAGGGGGCGAAGCCATGTGCGTATCATTGCTTGTGAATGTGAATACGTTCACAAGCTCGTTCGCGCGGGCAGGCACGACCGTAAGGAGAGATTCAGGTGAATCTGGCTCTGGCGCCGGAGACGCTCGCCCGATGGCAGTTCGGCATCACCACCGTCTACCACTTCTTCTTCGTGCCACTGACGATCTCTCTCGCCGCGATCACGGCGGGTCTGGAGACCGCCTGGGTCCGCACGGGCAAGGAGAAGTACTTCCACGCCACCAAGTTCTGGGGGAAGCTCTTCCTGATCAACATCGCGATGGGTGTGGTCACCGGCATCGTGCAGGAGTTCCAGTTCGGCATGAACTGGTCGGACTACTCCCGCTTCGTCGGTGATGTCTTCGGTGCCCCGCTCGCGATGGAGGCCCTGCTGGCCTTCTTCTTCGAGTCCACCTTCATAGGTCTGTGGATCTTCGGCTGGGACAAGCTGCCCAAGAAGATCCACTGCGCCTGCATCTGGATCGTCTCGCTCGGCACGATCCTCTCGTCGTACTTCATCCTGGCCGCCAACTCCTGGATGCAGCACCCGACGGGCTACACCATCGACAAGGCCACCGGAAAGGCCCAGCTCACCGACATCTGGGCGGTGCTGACCCAGAACACCACCCTGGTCGTGGTCTTCCACACCCTGACCGCGGCCTTCCTCACCGGCGCCGCCTTCATCATCGGGATCTCCTCCTTCCACCTGCTGCGGGCCAAGCGCCGCCGGGAGCGCGGCGAGGAGCTGGGCGAGAAGCGGAAGAAGCAGGTCGGGGCGATGCGGGCCTCGCTGCGGGTGGGCCTGGTGGTCGCGGTCATCGCGGGGATCGGCACCGCGCTCAGCGGTGACCAGCTCGGCAAGGTGATGTTCGAGCAGCAGCCGATGAAGATGGCGGCGGCCGAGGCGCTGTGGGACACCCAGGCGCCCGCGCCCTTCTCGGTCTTCGCCGTCGGGGATGTCAGCAAGGGCCACAACAGCGTCGAGCTGGAGGTCCCCGCCGCGCTCTCCTTCCTGGCGCACAGCAACTTCACCGACTCCGTCCCCGGGATCAATGACATCGCCCAGCGGGAGGCCGACGCCTACGGCGGTCAGCCCGATGACTACATCCCCAGCATCTTCATGACCTTCTGGGGCTTCCGGCTGATGATCGGCTTCGGCATGACCTCGTTCGTCGCCGGGCTGATCGGGTTGTGGACGACCCGCCGCAAGCGGTGGCTGGCACCCGCCTTCCGCACCGGCGAGGACGAGGTGCCCCGGCTCATGCTCACCAAGAAGCGCGAGATGAGCCCGCTGCTGTCCACCTGGTCCTGGCGGATCGGCATCCTCACCATGGGCTTCCCGCTGATCGCCAACTCCTTCGGCTGGATCTTCACCGAGATGGGCCGGCAGCCTTGGGCGGTCTACGGGCTGATGAAGACCGCCGACGCGGTCTCCCCCGGTGTCAGCCAGACCGAGGTGCTGATCTCGCTCGGCGTCTTCACGCTGCTGTACGGGGTGCTCGCGGTGATCGAGGTGCGGCTGCTGACCAAGTACGCCAAGGCCGGACCGGACACCGACGAGAAGCCGCCCGCCAAGGACCCGAAGCTGCGGCTGCCCTCGGGCGGCCCGGGCGGTCCGGGCGGCCGGGGTGGTCCTGGCAGTCCGGACGGTGGGGCCTCCGCCGAGGACGAGGACGCCGACAAGCCGCTGACCTTCGCGTACTGACGGCCGGAGAGGATCACCGGAGAGGATCATGCACCTTCACGACTTCTGGTTCCTGCTGATCGCCTTCCTCTGGACGGGCTACTTCTTCCTGGAGGGCTTCGACTTCGGCATCGGCGTGCTGACCAAGCTGCTCGCCCGCGACCGCACCGAGCGCCGGGTCCTGATCAACACGATCGGGCCGGTGTGGGACGGCAATGAGGTCTGGCTGATCACGGCGGGGGGAGCGACCTTCGCCGCCTTCCCCGACTGGTACGCGACGCTCTTCAGCGGCTTCTACCTGCCGCTGCTGGCCATCCTGGTCTGCCTGATCCTGCGCGGTGTCGCCTTCGAGTACCGGCACAAGCGCCCCGAGGACCGCTGGCAGCGCAACTGGGAGCACGTGATCTTCTGGTGCTCGCTGCTGCCCGCGTTCCTGTGGGGAGCGATCTTCGCCAATCTGGTGCACGGGGTGCCGATCGGCCGGGACGGGAACTACGCGGGCGGTCTGTCGGACCTGCTCACGCCGTACGCCCTGCTGGGCGGGGTGGTCACGCTGGTGCTGTTCACCTTCCACGGCGCCGTCTTCGCCGCGCTCAAGACGGACGGGGACATCCGGACCCGGGCACGGCGGTACGCGGCCGGGCTGGGCCTGGCCACCGCCGTGGTGGCGGTGCCGTTCCTGGTCTGGGCGCAGGGCGACAGCGGGAACGTCCGGAGTCTGGTGGCGGTCGTCATCGCCGTCCTGGCGCTGGCGGTGGCGCTGATCATGAACCGGCGGGGGCGTGAGGGATGGGCCTTCGGGCTGTCCGGGGTCGCCGTCGCGGCGGCCGTCGCGATGCTCTTCCTGGCCCTCTTCCCCGAGGTCATGCCCTCCTCGCTGGACCCGGCGTGGAGCCTGACGGCGGCGAACGCGGCCTCCAGCCCCTACACGCTGAAGATCATGACGTGGGTCGGCGTCATCATGATGCCGCTGATCATGGCCTACCAGGCGTGGACGTACTGGGTCTTCCGCAAGCGCATCGGCACCCGGCACATCCCCGCCACCCACTGACGCGGGTGGGGTGTTTCACGTGAAACCAATCGATCCCCGGCTGCTGCGGTACGCACGGGCCACCCGCTTCTTCCTGGCCGCCTCGGTGGCGCTGGGCCTGGCCGGGGCGGGGCTGGTCATCGCGCAGGCGATGCTGATCGCCGAGATCGTGGTGGGTGCCTTCCAGCGGGGCGACGGCGTGACGGCGCTGACGCTTCCGCTGGGGCTGCTGGCGCTGGTCGCCGTCGGCCGGGCCGCCGTCTCCTGGCTGACCGAGCTGGCCGCCCATCGGGCCGGTGCGGCGGTCAAGTCGGAGCTGCGGCTGCGGCTGCTGGAGCGGGCCGTACGGCTCGGGCCGAGCTGGCTGGACTCCCAGCGGACCGGTGAGCTCACCACCCTCGCCACCCGGGGCATCGACGCGCTGGACGACTACTTCGCGCGCTATCTGCCCCAGTTGGGGCTGGCCGTGGTGGTACCGGTGGCGGTGCTCGCCCGGATCATCACCGCGGACTGGGTCTCCGCGCTGATCATCGTCGCCACGCTGCCGCTGATCCCGCTGTTCATGATGCTCATCGGCTGGGCCACGCAGTCCCGGATGGACCGTCAGTGGCGGTTGCTGTCCCGGCTGTCCGGGCACTTCCTCGATGTCGTCGCCGGACTGCCGACCCTCAAGGTCTTCGGCCGGGCCAAGGCCCAGGCCGCCTCGATCCGCGCGATCACGTCCGACTACCGGCGGGCCACCCTCAAGACGCTGCGGCTGGCCTTTCTGTCCTCCCTGGCCCTGGAGCTGCTCTCCACGGTGTCGGTCGCGCTGGTCGCCGTCGACATCGGAATGCGGCTGGTGCACGGCGACATGGATCTCTTCACCGGGCTGGTGGTGCTGGTGCTCGCCCCCGAGGCGTATCTGCCGCTGCGGCAGGTGGGTGCGCAGTACCACGCGGCGGCGGAGGGGCTGACGGCGGCGGACGAGGTGTTCGCGGTGCTGGAGCGCGAGCCGTCGGGGACGGGCGGGATGCCCGCCCCCGACGCGCGGGGTGCCGCGCTGGCGCTGGACGGGTTGGTGGTCCGCCACCCCGGGCGTACCGAACCGTCTCTCGCCCGGACCTCCTTCGAGCTCCGCCCGGGGGAGACGGCCGCCGTCGTCGGCCCCAGCGGGGCTGGGAAGTCGACGCTGCTCAACGCCGTGCTGGGCTTCGCGGCGCCGCAGGAGGGCCGGGTGCTGATCGGCGGCCGGGACCTGGCCTCGCTGGACCCGGAGAGCTGGCGGCGCCAGATCGCCTGGGTGCCCCAGCGCCCGTATCTCTTCGCCGGGACGATCGCGGAGAACGTCCGGCTGGCCCGTCCGGACGCCGATGACGAGGCGGTGCGAGCTGCCCTGCGGGACGCGGACGCGCTGCGCTTCGTCTCCGCGCTGCCGGACGGGATCGACACCCCGCTGGGCGAGATGGGCGCCGGACTCTCCGCGGGCCAGCGCCAGCGGATCGCCCTGGCCCGCGCCTTCCTGGCCGACCGCCCGGTCCTGCTCCTGGACGAACCCACGGCGAACCTGGACGGCGAGACGGAGGCGTCGGTCGTCGAGGCGGTGCGCCGCCTCGCCGAGGGCCGCACGGTGCTTCTGGTGGTCCACCGCCCGGCACTGCTGCCGCTGGCCGATCGTGTCCTGCGCCTGCCGGGGCCGCCGGACCGGGGTTCCGGGGCCGCTGCCCCTGAGGGACCGGCCGCCCTGCCCGCGGCCGGGCACGCGTCGATGGTGGGGGCGCGGCCCGGCTCCGGGGGCGCCCCTTCTGGCCGACCGGACGTCGCGCGCGCGGCGCGTGGATCCGCGCTGGAGGCGACTACGTGCGCGGGGCGGACGTCCACCGCCGCGCACGAGTTGATGGCGGGCCCCGGTCCCGGTGGGCGGCTGGACGCCGCGCGGCACGGGCCGGACGGTACGGGACTGAGCGCGCCGGACGGCTCGGCCTCGGCGGACGGTACGGGACTGAGCGCGCCGGACGGCTCGGCCTCGGCGGACGGTACGGGCCTGAGCGCGCCGGACGGCTCGGCCTCGACGGACGGTCTGGGCGCGTCGCACGGCGCCGCCGCGTCGCATGGCTCGGCCACCCGCCCGCGCCGGGGTGCGGTGGCGCGGGTGCGGCGGGCCGCGCGGGGA
>NZ_JAEEAP010000331.1 GCF_016103465.1 Streptomyces sabulosicollis | reverse complement strand
CCCGGCGCCCCCGCCCCGGCTCGGCGGTACGCGACGGGCCTGGCGGCGGCTGGCCACCGCCCCCGTGGTCCGCTTCACCCGCTTCCACGCCGGGCCGGGCGGACGGCTGGTCCTCGGCCCGGCGCACGGCTGCGACATCGAGTTCTGGGAGCCCGGCGGGCAGGGCGAGGAGCGGGTGCTGATCGCGCCGCGCTTCAACCGCACCACCGCGTCGGTGCCGCTGGTGGGCGAGCCGGTCCGCGCCCCCGACCAGTTGTTCACCCGGCTCGCCCCGTCCATCGGCTGGCAGCCGGGGCCGCTGGTGCGCACCCGCCCGGAGTTCCTCACCCGGCTGCCGGACGAGGTCCGCTTCCCCATCGACGTCGTCTACACCTGGGTGGACGGCTCGGACCCGCAGTGGCAGCGGCGGCGGGCGGCCCTCGCGGGCACGGGCTATCACGCCCAGGCCGCCAACGCCGCCCGCTACGCCAACCGCGACGAGCTGCGCTATTCGCTGCGCTCTCTGTACCTGTACGCCCCCTGGGTGCGCCACATCTATCTGGTGACCGACCGTCAGGTGCCGGACTGGCTGGCCGTGTCCCACCCGGGGGTCACCGTCGTGGACCACCACGACATCTTCGACGACCCCAGTGTGCTGCCCACCTTCAACTCCCATGCCATCGAGACCCGGCTGCACCACATCGACGGACTCGCCGAGCACTTCCTCTACTTCAACGACGATGTCTTCCTCGGCTCGCCGGTGACCCCGCAGGACTTCTTCCTGGCCAACGGCGTCTCCAAGTTCTTCCCCTCCCGCGCGCTGATCCCGCTGACCCCGGTGGGCCCCGGTGACGTGCCCGTATCGGCGGCGGGCAAGAACAACCGGGCGCTGCTGGAGGCGCGGTTCGGCCCGGCCGTCACCCAGAAGATGAAACACACCCCGCACGCCCTGCGCACCAGCGTGCTCGCCGAGATCGAGAAGGAGTTCCCCGACGCGATCCGCGCCACCATGGCCAGCCGGGTGCGCTCGACGTCCGACATCTCCGTACCGTCCTCGCTCCACCACTACTACGCGTTCCTGACCGGGCGCGCGGTCCCCGCCCATCTGCGCTACGACTACTTCGACCTGGCCCAGCCCACCATCCGCGCCCGGCTGGCCAGACTGCTGCGGGCCCGCCACTGCCAGGCGTTCTGCCTCAACGACACGGTCTCCTCCGAGCACGACCTCGAGGACCAGCTGGCGTTGGTCCGCCCCTTCCTCGACGCCTACTTCCCCCTCCCCAGCCCGCTGGAGCGGGCCGTCACCCGACAGGAGACGCGGCAGCCATGCCCCTCGCCATCACCCTTCCCCTGAACCCGGACGTCCTCGAGGCGGGCGGGCCGTATCCGCGGGCGCTCAATGTGCTCAGCCGCAAGCAGACCGCCGTGCAGCGGCAGTTGCGGCGGTCCGGGCTCGCGGGCTACGAGCCGACCACCCAGGCCACCTTGCTGGCCCTGGCCCAGCAGGCGCCCGAGGGCAGCGCGGTGTACGACATCGGCGCGCACATCGGGCTGTACACCGCGCTGATCAGCGCGGTGTACGGGGACGGCGGGCCGCGGACCATCGCGTTCGAGCCGACCCCGGAGACGGCCGCCCTGTGCCGCCGGATCCGCGAGTGCAACCGCCTCGGCTTCGAGGTGCAGCAGACCGCGCTGGGCGCCGAACCGGGCACCGCCGAGCTGTACTTCTCCCTCAAGTCGGAGTCCTCCAACTCGCTGAACCCGGCCCACCGCCGGCACACCGAGTCGGTCACGGTGCCGGTCACGACGGTCGACGCGTTCACCGGGGAGCGCGGTCTCACCCCGCATCTGATCAAGATCGACGTGGAGACCCTGGAGGCGGCGGTGTTGCGCGGGTCGTACGACACGATCCGGCGCCACCGGCCGTGGATCGTGTGCGAACTCCTCCCCGGCGCGGACCACACCGCGCTGCGCACCGCCCTGGCGCCGCTGACCGCGATGGACTACGGCCTCCACCCGATCACCCCGGAGGCCCCCTGGCACCGCTACGACGAGACCACCTACCGGTCGGCGGTGAGCGGCCAGTGCCGCGACTGGCTGCTGGCCCCGCGGCCGCTGACCCCGGCCTTCCACCGGGCGGTGCGGCGGTGGCTGATCGCGATTCTGGCGTGCGACGAGACGACGAACATCATCACGACCGACAAGGCGTCCTTCCCCTACGGCTGGAACGCGCTCTACCGCTCGCCGCGGGGTGCGGTGCGGGTCCCCCGTACGGGCCCGCGCGGTGCGACACGCGTCCCGCGTACGGGGCTGCTGCGCCTCGCGGGCGCCGCCGCCCTGGCCCGCCGCGCCGTCGTCCCGGCCCGGCGCGCCGTCGTCCCGGCCCGGCGGAGCCCCGGCGCGCAGGCTACGGGGAGTGGCTCGCTGCGGGGGTGAGGGGGTGAGGGGGTGACGGGTGACGGGTGACGGGTGAGGGGCTGGGCCGCGGGCGGTGGCCTTACCCCACCCCGCCCCTTCCCGAATCCGGGGGCAAGCCCCGGGCCCCCGGGAGGGGGTGCGGGATAGCCGTCCGCGGCGCCGCGAGCGCCGCAGGAACAGCACCGCCTTAGCTGCGGGCGGGCCGTCCCGCAGAGCGGAACGCGCCCCGTTGTGGGCAATCGTCCCGCGGAGGGGGCACCGCCCAGTGGTAGCTGGGGGAGGGAGACGGGTGGGCACAACCCGGCCACCGGCCCGCACCCGGAAACGACACGCCAGGGGGCACAACCCGGCCACCGGGCCGCACCCGGAAACGAGACCCCAGGGGGCGGAGCCGCAGGGGGCGCCGACATAGGCGGACCCGCAGGTGAAGCCTTCACCTGCGGGTCCACTCGGCAATGCTCAGCGCAGCGCTTACGCGGCCTTCGGCGCGTTGACATCGCTGGGCAGCGCCTTCTGCGCAGCCTCCACCAGCGCCGCGAACGCGTTCGCGTCGTTGACCGCGAGGTCCGCCAGGATCTTGCGGTCCACCTCGATGTTCGCGGCCTTCAGCCCCTGGATGAAGCGGTTGTACGTCATGCCATTGGCGCGGGCAGCGGCGTTGATCCGCTGGATCCACAGCTGACGGAAGTCGCCCTTGCGCTTCTTACGGTCGTTGTAGTTGTAGACCAGAGAGTGGGTGACCTGCTCCTTGGCCTTGCGGTACAGGCGGGAGCGCTGGCCCCGGTAGCCGCTGGCCTGCTCGAGGATCGCCCGGCGCTTCTTGTGGGCGTTGACTGCCCGCTTGACGCGTGCCACTTGTTAACTCCTTGTACGGGGCCGCGGCTGACTCACGCGGCCCGGAAACGAATAGGTCCCGGTGGGTCCCGGTCTGGCGCTCGCCTCGCCCCGCCGGAGCGGGGCGGGGGCGTCACTTGCCGAGAAGCTTCTTGATCTTCTTGGCGTCGGCAGGGGCCATCTCGACCTTTCCGGCCAGGCGGCGCGTCAGCGTGGACGGCTTGTGCTCGAGAAGGTGGCGGCGACCGGCGCGCTGGCGCACCACCTTGCCGGAGCCGGTGAGCTTGAAGCGCTTGCTGGCACCGCTGTGCGTCTTGTTCTTCGGCATGTCGCCGTTCTCTCCTCGTCAGGCGCTGTCCGGGCGGCCGAGGGCGCGGCGGTGACCGCGATCCGGGCGTCCGGAAGCGTCATGTGTTTCGGTTGGTCTCCGGAACCGTGCGGCTCCAGGGTGGGCGGTCGAGGCTCACGCCTCGTCCGTCACGCCTCGGCGGGCTCCTCAGCGGGGCTGCCGCCCTGCTGGCGCTCCGCCTTTCGGGCGGCCTGCGCCTCACGGGCTTCGGCCATCGCCTCGGTCTTCTTCTTGTGCGGACCGAGAACCATGATCATGTTGCGCCCGTCCTGCTTGGGGTTGGACTCGACGAAGCCCAGCTCCTGGACGTCCTCAGCGAGCCGCTGCAGCAGGCGGTAGCCCAGCTCTGGCCGGGACTGCTCCCGGCCACGGAACATGATCGTGATCTTGACCTTGTCGCCCTGCTTGAGGAACCGGACGACGTGACCCTTCTTGGTGTCGTAGTCGTGCGGGTCGATCTTCGGCCGGAGCTTCATCTCCTTGATGACCGTGTGCGCCTGGTTCTTGCGCGCCTCACGGGCCTTCATGGCCGACTCGTATTTGAACTTTCCGTAGTCCATGAGCTTGCAGACCGGCGGACGGGCGTTCGCCGCCACCTCGACCAGGTCGAGGTCGTACTCCTGCGCAAGCTCCAGGGCCTTGGCAAGCGGCACGATGCCGACCTGCTCGCCACTGGGACCGACGAGTCGCACCTCGGGGACGCGAATCCGGTCGTTGATGCGGGGCTCGGCGCTGATGGATCCTCCTCGGTTGCACCACGCGACCGCCTGGCGGACTGCCGCGTAAGTCTGTATCGGTTGAGACCACCGCGCCGTGGCGCACAAAACGCCCCGGACGGTACACAGGCGGGGCTCCTCACTGACCGGGAGCACCGCCGCGATAACACCGCGGGGCGCAGCCTGACCGATGACCTGCCGACCCGTGGGGTCGGGAGGTGGGAGCGCGGAGCCTCCACTTGTGGGCCGGACACACAGGTGACCGGCCGGTCGTTTATCTACGATACCAGCACCTGAGCGGGATGCTCACCCGCTGCGCCCCGGCACCCCCTGTTCGCCGGGTCCCCGGTCGCCCGCTCCGCCCGTCCCTCCCGTTCCTGTGAACTCCCCCGCCCCGTGCGTACCGCGCCGGGCGGACGCCTAGGCTGGGGCACACCATCCATCAGGAAGTGAGCCCCGACCACCATGAGCGACGCCAACGCCGGGCAGCCGCCGGCCCCCGACTTCGACCGGATGACCCGGGACATCGCGGATGTGCCCGCGGTCGAGGTGATCACCACGGTCGCGGTGCACCTGATGAGCGCCGCCGCGGTCAACCTGGGCCTGGCCGAGGAGGGCCCCCAGCACAAGGACCTGGACGAGGCGCGGAAGCTGATCAACGCCCTGGCGGGGCTGGTCACGGCCAGCGCCACGGAGATCAGCTCCTTCCATGCCGCTCCGCTGCGGGACGGTCTGAAGTCCCTCCAGCTGGCCTTCCGTGAGGCGTCGGTGGTGCCGGACGAGCCGGGGCAGGGGCCCGGCGAGAAGTTCACCGGCCCGGTCTTCGGCTGACGGCCCCCCTTACGGCCGCCTCCTTACGGCCGCCTCCTTACGGCAGCCCCCAGCCCCTTTGCGGCAGCCCCTTTACGGCAGGCAGCTCCTTCACAGCCGCCTCTTTGGGGCCGGGCCCCGGTTGTCGGCCGGGCCCCCGGTCCACCGCCGGGCCCCGGTCCACCGCCGGGCCCCGGCGACGACTCGGGCTCAGGCCGCTTCCGGGCCCTTGGTCTCCGGGCCGCCCGCCTCGGGGCGGTGGCCGCCCCGCATCCGCCCCCACGGCCCGGTCGCCGGGGGCGGATGGGCCTGCTCCCGCTCGGCCTGGCCCGCCGGATGGAGATGGGTGAACCGGTGCACCGCGGCGGCCAGCACCCCGCCGACCAGCGGCGCCACGATGAACAGCCACAGCTGGCCCAGCGCGTCGCCGCCCGCGAAGATCGCGGGGCCGAAGCTGCGCGCCGGATTGACCGAGGCCCAGGTCAGCGGGATGCCGATCAGATTGACCGCGGCGAGCGCGAGGCCCACCGGGACCGGTTCCGCGCCGACCATCGGCACCGCGTGGGTCACCGTGAGGAAGACGAAGACCAGCAGGAAGGTCAGCAGCACCTCGGCGAGGAAGGCCCCGCCCGCGCCCATGCCCACCGGTGAGCGGCCGCCGTAGCCGTTGCTGCCGAAGGCACCGGCCGTCTGGAGCCGGGGCACCTGGTTGGCGAGCAGGAAGAGTATCGCCGCGCCCACGATCGCGCCGACGAACTGCGCGACCCAGTACTGGACGGCCGTACGGATGTCGATGCGCCTGGCCAGCAGCACACCAAGGGTCACCGCCGGGTTGATGTGGCAGCCCGAGATGCGTCCGAACGCAAAGGCGATCGCGATCAGCGTGAAGCCGAAGGCGAGCGAGATCCCGAGGGCGTTGATGTAGTCGCCCGCCAGGACCAGCGAACCGACTCCGAAGAGGACCAGCATTGCGGTCCCGATGAACTCCGCTACGACCGTTCTCGTCTCCATGGCGCTCTCCTCACGCAGATTCCGACCGCCAGTCGCCTAAGCATTGTGGGCGGAATCGGGAGGATTCGCCTGTTGGTCCGAATGGGGAGGGGCCGGGCCCCGCTCCTCAGCGGCTGAAGAGCGGCTCGCCGGGGACGTTCGCGTCCGGCGGCAGCAGCGCCAGGGTCAGCCCGCGCACCAGCCGCGCGCGCAGCACCTCGTCGGCGGCCAGGGCGCCCGCCACCCGGTGCGCCGTTTCGCGCGCCGGCGCGTCCGGCGTCAGGGCGAGCGCGAGCATCCCGTCGGCGTCCGCCGCCGGGGCCAGATGCGCCCGGAGCACCTCCGGCTCGGCGGCCAGCACGGCGCGCACCGCCTCGGTCACGGCCGGATCGGCGAGCGGATCGGTGCTGGTCCGCCCCTCGGCGAGGGCCAGCAGCGCGGGGCCGGTCAGCTGGTAAGGGACCGGGCCCGCGAGATCCAGGACCAGGGTGTCCGCCTTCTCATGGGCGGTGGCCTCCAGCGCCTGCCGCAGCGGTACGGCCACGGGCCGGGCGTCCGGGCGCCAGCGGGCCAGCGTCTCGAGCGAGGTGAACGCGGGCAGGGCGCGCCGACCGCCGGGGGCCTGCAGCGTGGGCACCGCCATGTCGCTGGTCTTGTCGCGGCGCAGCCCCTCGGGCCCCACTTCGGCCTCGCCGAGGATCGCCACCACGGGGACGAGCAGGCGGGCGTCGGTGAGCGCGGCGAGCACCTCCGGTTCGGCCGAGCGGTCGTCGGCCCAGGCGGCGAGCGCCGCGGTCAGCCGGGGGTCGGCGGAGCCGTCGTCGCCGGAGAAGCCGGGGTCGGGAATGTTCTTGAGCGCCACGCCATGAGGGTATCGACAGCGAGGAGAGCGAGATCCCCCGCACCCCCGTCCCGCGGCGGGGGCGGCAGCGAAGGAGAGGCGTGGAACCCGTGAACGACGGCGGCCCGACCCCGTCCGCCCCATCCGCCCCAGCCCTCCTGAGCGGGGCGAGCGGACTGAGCGGGGCGAGCGGACTGAGCGGGGCGCTGGCCGACGCGCTCGCGCCCGTGGCGGCGGGCTCCGCCGCGGACTTCTCGGTCGCCGTCCTGGAGACGGGGTCCGGGACGAGCGGGGTCCATGGCGACGGCTCGTACGCCACGGCGAGCGTCATCAAGGTCGGCATCCTCGCGGCGCTGCTGCTCGGGGCGCAGGACGTGGGGCGGCGGCTGACCGCTCAGGAGCGCTCGTACGCCACCGTGATGATCGAGCGGAGCGACAACGACGCGGCGACGGCGCTCTGGCGGACGATCGGCGGGGCGAACGGCCTCGAGACGGCCCTGGGACGGCTCGGGCTGACCGGCACGCGCGCCGACGACCGCGGACGCTGGGGTCTGACGCACACCACCGCGTCCGACCAGCTGACCCTGCTGCGCGCGGTCTTCCTGGACGGCTCCCCGCTGAGCGCGCGCTCCCAGGCGTATCCGCGGACCCTGATGGGCCGCGTCACCGCCGCTCAGAGCTGGGGCGTCTCGGCCGCCGCGGACGGCACCGGCACCGGAACGCGGCTCAAGAACGGCTGGATGCCCCGCGATGCCACCGGCCTGTGGGTCGTCAACAGCATCGGCGAGGTGACGGCGAACGCACGGCGCTATCTGATCGCGGTGCTCTCCGAGGGCAGCGCGGACCGGGAGAGCGGGGTGGCGCTCACCGAAAGCGTGGCCCGTACGGCGGTGGCGACGGCTGCCGCGTACGCATCGCGGTAGGCGGGCACGCCAGCAGGCCACGAGCACGCCGACGGCGCCGAGCAGCACGCTCCTGGGCCGCCCGGCGCGCTTCCGCCCGGCCGCGCGTGGCACGCCCGGCCCAGCGCATCCTCGCCGAGGACTGGAACGTGCCTGCCCCGCACGCGTGGCACGCCCGGCCGACAACCGCCCGCCGGGCCTTCAGCGCGTGCGGATCCCCGTCACCAGCGCACGCAGCCTCGGGGGCAGCCGCAGGGGGCCCGAGCCGCGCCACAGGGCCACCGCGGCGACGACCAGGGCCGTCCCGGCGAGGCCGGCGAGGAGGGCCATCCGGTTGGGGCCGGAGTCGTCGTGGGCGCCCTGGGCGTGGTCGGGGCCGTCGCCGAAGTAGCGCTCCGGGGAGGCGGCCACGGCGGGCCGCTGGGCCTCGGGCTTGATCTTGCCGCCCGCGGTGATCGCCCCCGCCGGGTTCACCAGGCCCGCGCCGAGGTCGTCGCTGCGGCCGCCCTCGGGGACGTCCTGGGCGGTACGGGTGAGGAGCCGACGGATCTGACGCGGGCTCAGGTCTGGGTGGGCGGCGCGGACGAGGGCGACGGAGCCGGAGACGAAGGCGGCGGCCGCGCTGGTCCCCCAGCCCTCGTAGTAGCGCTTGTCCGGGTCGGCGATGACCACGTCGACGCCGGGGGCGGAGACGGTGGCGTACCAGCGGCGGGTGGAGAAGGCGGCGCGGGAGCCGTAGCGGTCCACGGCGGTCACGGCGATCACCCCGGGGTAGGCGGCCGGGTAGGAGACCCGGTCGCCCTTCTCGCCGCCGTTGCCCGCGGAGGCCACCACGACCGCGCCCTTGCGCAGCGCGTACTGCACGGCGGCGTCCTCGGCGGCCTCGGGGTGGGCGGAGGCGCTGTCGTCGCCGAGCGAGAGGTTGATGACGTCGGCGCCGTGGTCGGCCGCCCAGCGGATCCCGGCGGCGAGCGCGCCACCACGGGTCGAGCGGGCCTTCTTACGGGCGGGGTCGGAGTCCTCGAGGATCACCCGCACCGGCAGGATCCGCGCCTTGGGCGCGACGCCCAGCACGCCCTCGCCGCCGGCGGCGCCGTGGCCGTGCCCGGCGATGATCCCGGCCATGGCGGTGCCGTGGCGGGCCCAGGCGCGTTCGCCGCGCCGGGCGCCGAAGCCGATGAGGTCCTTCCCCGGCAGCACCTGGCCCGCGAGGTCGGGGTGGCTTTCGTCGACGCCGGTGTCGAGGACGGCGACGGTGATCCCGGAGCCCTTGGTGGTCTGCCACGCCTCGCGGACGTGGAGGGTGTCCAGCGCCCACTCCTGGGCCTGTATGCCGTCGGCGTCCGCGGGCGCGGCGGGCACCAGGGTCAGCCCGGCGGCGGTGAGGGCCACGGCGAGGCGCCGCCCGATCCCGGTCATGACGTGGTCTCCGTGAACGTGGACAGGGCCCGGCGGAACCCGGCCTCGGTCGCGTCGGCGATGCCCCGGGCGTCGTTGCCGAGGCCGGACTGCGCGGGGGCCGAGGTGGCGCCGCGCTGGGTCGCCTCGCCCGCCGACTGCGGGTCGGTGACCTTACGGCCGTCGGCGAAGCCGGTGACGGTGTAGATGACGGCGGGGGCGTCGGTGAGGATCCGGATCCGCCAGCTGGCGCGCTGGTCGTCGCCGAAACCGGCCGCGGCGGTGCCCTTGGCGGCGTACGGGCGGGGCATCAGATCGGTGCGCTCGTCCAGCTTCTCGGTGACGAAGCGCTGGTGCAGCGCCCGCATCCCGGTGGGTCCCGAGGTGGTGATCAGCACCCCGACGGTGGTGACGCTGGTGCTGGTGGCGTCGGTGTACGTGGCGCGGACCAGCCGTTCGCAGCCCACCGGGGACAGCGCCTTGGCGAGCAGCGGATCGAATCCGCCGCCGCAGCTGCTGTCCGGGGCGACGGCTATCCGGGTCCAGACGCGGTCGGCGCCGCCCGGGCCCTCGCCCTTCCCGCGCAGGGTGCGCGGGAAGAGGTCGTCCACGGGGATGCTGTGCCAGGCGGAGCGGGCGTGGGCATAGGTGTCGGCGGTGGACGGCGGGGCGCCGGGGTCGTCGCCCAGCCAGCTCCCGGCCGCCGCTCCGCCGAGCAGTCCGAGGCCGAGGACGAGACTCGCGGCGGCGGCCGCCGTACGGCTGGGCGGCCGACGGCGGCCGCCCGTCCCGCCGTCCGCGAAGAGCCCGCCGGTGCGCGGCGGTGCGGAGAGGTGCGGCGGTGCGGAGGGACGCGGCGGTGTCGGGGGCCGCTGGGGCACGCGGGTGCCGGACGGCCCGGCAGCGCCCCTGGAGGACGGGGCCTTCGCCCGTACGCCGAGGACGGGGGTCTCCGGATCCGGGGTGAACC
>NZ_JAEEAP010000330.1 GCF_016103465.1 Streptomyces sabulosicollis | reverse complement strand
GGATGGGGGTGGTCACGGGCGGGGGTCAGAAGAACCACACCCGTGCGTAGTCGGACCAGCGGCTCACCAGCTCGGCCCCGGCCACGCGGCGCACTCCGGGGAGCAACCGCTCCCGCGCCCGGGCGCCGAGCGCGGACAGATCGGCCTCCTCCACGAACACGGTGGCGCCGTCGTCGAGGAGTTGCCGGAGCAGCCGGCGCGGGTCGGGGAGCGTGTCGAGCGTCCGCCCGGCGATGCGCAGGGCCGCCTCGTACGCGGTGTCCACCGCGTACGAGGCCGCGAGCCCGCGCAGCACCACATGGACGCCTCCGCTCTGCCGGTGCAGCTCACGGACGAAGAACAGGGTGTCGGCGAACTGGGTCTCGACCGCGCCCCGATGGGCGCGCTCGATGATCAGGAGGGTGGTGTCGGTCGTGGCCACGGTTCAGCAGACCCCCATCGCCACGACCTTGTCGGTGGCCCGTACGTGCTGCCAGAACTGGCTCGGCGGACGCTTGAGCACCTCGGCGATCTGCTCGGACCTGCCGCGCTCCGCACAGCAGAAGCGGCAGACGTACCAGTCCAGGCGCTCGGGGTACGCGGTGAGCAGCTCCCGTATCAGGGTGGCGGTGGAGGGGTGGTCCACCGTGCGCTCGGCGACGTTGACGGGTTTGCTGTCGCCGAAGGCGGCGCAGGTGAGCGCGGTGGCGTCGCCGCAGGCCCAGACCTGTACGGCGGCGCCCTCGTCCAGCAGGGCCTGCGCCAGCCGGAGCGCGCTGGTCACCAGGTCGGTCTGGTGGGGCGCGCCCAGCAGCTTCAGCATCACATCGGTGTGTCGGACGGCGAAGACCATGTCAGTGCCACACCACTCGCACCGCGGGACTCAGCAGCTTCCGCGCCACGTCCCGCATCTCCACCAGCCGGGCGCCGGGCACCAGGTCCTCGGCGTCAACGGCCCGCTGGCGCAGGGAGAACGCGTCCACCCACAGTTCTCCGCCGAGCCAGAGCAGGGCGTCGAGTTCGGGCATGGCTCCCCGCACCGCCCCGGCCACGCCGTTCTCGACCAGGAACAGCGCCACGTCGTCGCCCTCGCGCACCAGTTGGGTGGCGTCGCCGACGAACCGGTGGCCGGCCGGGCCGGCCGGCGGGCCGCCGCTCTCGATCAGCAGGTATTCGCTCATGGCTTCAGATGTCTCCGGGTCCGTCGGCGTCCGGTCCGTCCACGTCCGTCCGTGCCTGGCCGTCAGTGGGTGGCGGGCTCGCCGCCCAGGGCGCGCACCACGCGGTCGTCGAAGGTGACCAGGGACCAGTCGCGGCGGTTCTCGATCTCCGCGTAGCCGTGGGTGATGGTGCCGGTGGCGGTCCGCACGAGCCGGCCCTCACGCACCACGTAGCAGTCCATGCGGGAGGTGTAGGTGAAGTCCTTGAACACGTCCTCGACCGTGTACACGGTGTAGAGGTCCTCCTCCATCAGCGCCTCGTCGAGGACGTGGATGCTGGAGTGCGGGACGACCGGTATCCACTTGCGGTCCTCGAGCAGCTGCTTGATGGAGATGCCCCGGTCGGCCAGGAAGAGGTCGACCACCTCCTCCATCTGGCGCAGATAGCCGGACATCTGGAGGCGCTCGCTGAAGTGGCAGTACGGGTAGGGGATGCGCCACTTCCAGCCGAAGGCGTTCTCCCCGGAGGTCAGCTGGTCCAGCACCGGGTCGTCGCCGGTCGTGCCCCGGCCGAGGGAGAGCGCGCGGTCGTCGGCGGGCACGGCGGCGGGGGGTGACTGCGCCTGCCCGGTGCCCAGCCTGGACACCACGAACCGGGCCAGCTCGGCCGGCGGCTCGCCCTCGGGGGGCAGGAAGTCGCTGCGCCGCAGGGAGACCGCGACCTTGGAGGTGGCCGCCTTGAGCCGCTGCCCGCCCCGTTCCAGGGTCAGCGTGACCCGGAAGCGGAGGACGTCGTCGGTGTCCTTCGTCGCCGGTTCGACCCGGGTCTGGACGAGGTCGTCCATGTGCAGGGCGTGCAGGATGCGGGTGTCCAGGCCGACGAGGTCCAGCCCCAGGCCGTAGTCCTCGAACAGGGCCCGGGCGGGCATCCCCGCGCTGCGGAAGTGCTCGAGAACGGCTTCCTCGATCAGGTAGTTGACGTGCTTGAACCCGATCCAGGTGCAGATGTTCGAGCCTTCGTACCGGGGCCGCAGGGCCACCTGCGTGCTCTTGGCGAGCAGCGGTTCCAGCGCGGGCTCGGTGTCGGTGGTCATCGGTTGTGCTCCATGGTGAGGTGAGGGGATCCTGGCGGCGGACCCGGCAGGCGGGTCCGCAGGAACGTGTTGGTGAGGTCGGCGAACTCCTCGGCCGCCGTGACCATCGGGAAGTGTCCGTGGCACGGCAGGACGTGCACGGACGCGTCGGGGAGCGACGTGGCGAGCGCCTCCGCGTCGGAGGGGGCGGCCACCATGTCCTCGCCGCCGCTGACGAGGAGGAACGGCATCGTCATCCGGTCGGTGCGCATCTGTGGCATCCGCAGATACGTGCCGAAGAAGTGGAACCACCCGTAGGGGCTGACCAGATCGCGGATCTTCATGGCGATGGTGTGCCGGCGCTCTTCGGGGAGGCGCCTGCTGGGCCCCATGTGCATGCCCTCGATGAGGATCCGGTCGAAGTTGTTGACGTAGTAGGCGAGCGAGTTCCAGTCGAACTCCTCGGCCGTGGCCCGGTACAGCGGGGAGACGAGCACCACGGCGCTCGGCCCCCGGGTGTCCGCGCCACCGCTGCTCCACCGGTCCAGCCAGGTCAGCGCGGCACTGGTGCCGAAGGAGTGCGCGATGACGACGTCGGGCCCGCCGGGTACGGCGGCCACCGCCTGATCGGCCCAGGTCTCGACGGGCAGTCCGGTCCAGCCGGGCACCCCGGTGCCCCGCCACGGCAGGTCGGCGGTCCACAGCTCGCACCGCGGGTCGGCCAGGGGCAGGAAGGGGTCCCAGACACCAGCGTTGCTGCACAGCCCGTGCAGCAGCAGAACCCGCAGCGGATCGGGGGCCGGTGCCCGCCGGGCGCACCGCACGATCACCGGCCGCTGTTCCGCCGGCTCGCCGGAGCGGCGTACCGGGGTGGTGTACCGGCCGGGGTCCACGCTCACGGGCGCTCCTCCCGGACGGAGCGCAGCAGCAGGCCCGCGACCGCGTCATCGGTGTCGTCACCGGTGGTGATCAGCGCCGTTCCGGTGGCGTGGGAGCCGAACCGGCCGACGGCCGCGGCGCACTGCAGCACGCCCAGGGCGCCGCCGGCCCGTCCGAACACGCCGGTCGGGTCGTGGCGCGGTGCGTCGGGGAAGCCGGGTGTGCCGAGGGCCGGGGGCTTGTCCTGGGAGGTGAGCCAGATGCCGGGGGCGGGGCGTCCCTCGGGCAGCACCCGCTCGACCACGGCCCGGACGCTTCCCTGCCGGGTGTACGGCCCCAGGGCGGCCATCGGCCGTGCGCCCCGGGCGCGGGCGGCCGGTCCGCTCTCGACGAGCAGGGCGACGGCGCCGTCCAGCAGTCGCTCCGCCGGCTCGCCGAGCAGCCCTTCCACCACCGGGTTGGCGGTCTCCACGCCGATGACGACCGCCCGCTCGCACCGGCCGGCGGCGACCAGGGCCCCGGCCCAGTACACCGCGTCGAGCCCGGAGGTGGGCCCGTTGCAGAACATCAGGTTGGGGCCGCGCAGCCCGTGCTGCATCGCCACCGAGGAGGCGATCACATTGCTCGACGCGTTGGGCAGCGCCATGGGGCTGATGCGCGCGGTCGTCTCCGCCGCGATGGCCGAGGCCACCTCGCAGACGGTGTCCAGGTTGCCGAGGTTGGAGCTGACCGCGACGCCGACCGAGTCCCCGGGAACGGTCAGTCCGCCCTCGCCGTCGGCCGGGAGCAGCCCGGAGCAGCGCAGGACGTCCTGTGCCGCGCACAGGGCGAGCTGGGTGGCCCGGTCCTTGTAGCGCAGGCCCCGGCGGCCGATCAGGGTGCCGGGGTCCACCGGCTCGGCGGGCTCCCGGGTGGTGCGCAGCAGGTCCGCGGCGTGGCGGGCGCCCGGCAGCGCCAGGCCGACACCGGTCACGACGGCGTCAGGGGCGGGTGTCACGCGGCCGCTCCTTCCACGATGGCGACCGCGTTGACCCCGCCGAAGCCGAAGGCGTCGACCTGTGCGATCCGCAGTCGCTCCGTCTCCTCCGGCCGGGTGAGCCCGGTCGCGAAGCGGAACTGCCCGGCGACCCCGGCCGGGGTGTCCAGGGCGATGGTCGGCGGGACCCGGCCCGCGGCCAGCGACCGGGCGGCCACGATCAGGCCGAGCAGTCCCGATCCGCCCGAGGTGTGCCCGGTCATGGACTTCACCGCCGTCATCAGCGGCCGGCCGATCCCGCTGCCGAAGACGTCGCACAGGGCCGTGGCCTCCGCCTCGTCGTTGAGGGAGGTTCCGGTGCCGTGCAGCAGGATCAGGTCGACGTCGTCGGCCTTGATACCGGCCTGCTCGTGCGCCAGGCGGATGGCCCGGGCGATACCGGCCGGGTCGGGTGCGGTCGGGTGGGAGGCGTCGCAGTTCATGCTCGCGGCCCGGAGCCGGCCCCTGGCCCGGCGGGCCGCGGGGTGGTCCTCCCGGGTGAGCACCACGGCCGCCGCGCCGTCGCCCATGAGGGTGCCCCGGCGGTTTGCGTCGAAGGGCCGCACCCGGTCCGGGGGGTCCAGCTGCACCCGGTCCAGCAGCCCGAACATGCTCGCGGTGATGGTGTCCACGCCGGCCACCACGACCGCCTCGGCGGTGCCCGCGGTGAGCAGGTCGCTCCCCATCGCCAGGGCGTGCAGGGACGCCGAGCACGCGTTGGAGATGGTGTACGTCCAGGTGGCCCCGAAGCGCTCGCGCAGCGCGGTGCCGAAGTGGAGTCCGCTGATGTCGAAGTCGGCGTCCTCGCACCACGTGAGCTCGACCGACCGCAGTTCCCGCAGTCCGGTACCGACGATCACCGGAGTGCCGGAGAGGTCCTCGTCCAGCCCGGCGTCGCGCAGTGCCTCGGCCACCGCTCGCAGCAGCCAGGCGGTCGCGCGGGAGGGCACATCGGTGCCCTCCGCGGGGCGGTCGTCGATCTCGTAGGCGTGTGCGGCCCGGTAGGCGCGGCCGTCGAAGCCGCGCAGCGGAGCGCGTCCACTGCGGCCCGCGCAGAGGGCGTCGAAGACCTCGTCGGCGTCCCTCCCGATGCTGGCCATCGCGCCGGTGCCGGTTATCGGCCAGTTCATCGGGACCATCCCGTGCGGTCGCTCACCCGTGCCACGCCTATTCCTCCTCATATTTGCCCAAGATCAGCACAGCGTTGTTCCCTCCGAAGGCGAGGCCGTTGTTCTGCACGACTCTCGGCCGGGCGGCGACGGCCTCATTGGGCACACAGTCGAGGCCGCATTCGGGATCGGTCTCGACATGGTTGATCGTGGGCGGGATGAACCCTTCGACGATGGCGAGGACACAGCCGATCGAGGCCAGCGCGCTCGCGGCTCCCATGCTGTGGCCGAGCATCGATTTCATGGAAATGGTGCGCGGGGCGGTGTCCGCCCCGAACACCCGGCGCACGGCGGCGGCCTCGGTCACGTCGTTGGCCCGGGTCCCGGTGCCGTGCGCGGAGATGAAATCGACATCACCGGGCCCCACTCCGGCATTGTCCAGTGCGAGCCGCATACAGTCGGCCACGCTGTCCTCATCGGGTGCGACCGGATGGTGCGCGTCGCAGTTCAAGGCGAATCCGAGCACTTCGGCGTGGATCCGCGCGCCCCGCGCCCGGGCGGCCTCCAGATTCTCCAGGACCAGCACGCCGGCGCCCTCGCCGGTGAGTATTCCCTGACGGTCCTTGTCGAAGGGCCGGCACTTCTCGGGCGCGATGGTGCCGATCCGGTAGAAGCCGGTGAACGTCTTGCGGCAGAGCGCGTCGGCGCCGCCGCACAGCGCGTAGTCCACGTCCCCGGAGCTGATGGCGTCGTATCCGTAGCCGATGGCGTAGTTCCCGGCGGCGCAGGCGGTGGGCAGCGTGACCGCCTCCACCGAGCGCAGGCCCAGCTCGCGCGCCACCGCGGAGGACAGCCGGCCCGCGGTGACCCGCTCGGCCACCACCGGGTCCATCGCCTCGGGCCCCTTCAGCAGCTCGGTCTCGACCAGCCGGTCCATGTCCCGGGCCTCGCCGTCGGTGGTGCCGATCGCGGTCAGGCCCCGACGGGCCCGCAGGTCCGCTTCGTCGAGCCCGGCGTCCTCGACCGCCATCCGGGCGGCCGACACCGCGAACTGGCCCGCCCGGCCCAGCGTGTGCAGGGGGACGTTGCGGATGTGGTCCTCGGGGGCGAAGCCCGTCACCTCGCACCCCATGGCGTGGGCGAATCCCTCGGTGTCGAACGCCGTGATGGGCCGCACCGCGCTGTGCCCGGAGCGCAGCCCGGTGCGGAAGTCGGCCGTCCCGATGCCGATGCTGGATATCGCTCCCATGCCGGTGACGACGACTCGGTGAGGGGCTCCGCTCTGCATGATCCCGCTCTCTCCTCAATACCCGGCCGGCCGATCGAAGTCCCGTTCCGCTCTTACTTCTCGCTCGCCTCCGCGACCACCGCGTAAATGCCGTCGAGATTCACCATGCGCGACATCTCCGCCTGGTCGATGGAGATCCCGAACTCCTTTTCCAGAGCGGCCAGGATCTCGATGGCCCGCAGGGAGTCGGCGTCGTGGTCCTCCTTCAGAAGGCTGCTGTCCTTCAATTCCTCCGGATCGATTTCGAGGATGTCGCAGACGATTTCCTTGATGTCATCGCGGCGCTCCTGCACGAGTGCGCTCATATGCTTTTCCTCTGCCTTCTTCGCTTTTGTTCGGGGCCGACGCCTCAGGACATTACGTTCGGCCGAGCAAGGGATACAAGAGTTACGGACACATGCTGCCAACAACACATCGCCGACAACGGCCGGTTGGCCATGTTCCGGCTTATGCCATGCGCAGCGGAAGGCTTTCCAGCCCGCGCATGAGGGTGCTGCTGCGCCATTCCAGCTGTGCCACCGGGGCGGCGAGTTCGATCGTCTCGAAACGGTCGAGCAGCTTGGTGAAGACGACTTCGGCCTCCAGCCGGGCCAGCGGCGCGCCGAGGCAGAAGTGGATGCCGTGCCCGAAGGAGACATGGCCCCGGGCGTCCCGCTTCAGGTCGAGACGGCCGGGCTGGGGGAACCGCTCGGGGTCGTGGTTGGCGGAATCGACGTTCACCATCACGAACTCGTCCTCGGGGATGAGCACGCCGCCGATCTCGACGGGTTCCTTGGTGAAGCGCAGGGTCGCCTGGTTGACCGGGCTCTCGTAGCGCAGGAACTCCTCGATGGCCCCGGGCAGCAGGGAGCGGTCGGCGCGCAGGGCGGCGAACTGGTCGGGGTGGGTCACCAGGGCCAGCGCGCCGTTGCCGATGAGGTTGACGGTGGTCTCGTGGCCGGCCGCGAGCAGCAGCACGGCCATGGCCGCTATTTCCTCGTCGTCCAGCGCCGACTCGCTGTCCTCGGTGGCGAGGGCCGAGATCATGTCGTCCCCGGGCGCCCCGCGTTTGGCGGCCACCAGCTCACGGATGTACGCGTCCATGGAGACGCTGGCGTCCCTGAAGACCTCGGGCTCGACCGACAGCACGAAGGCGTTGGTCCAGGCCCGGAAGGTGCGCCTGTCCTCCTCGGGCACGCCGAGCAGTTCGCACATCACGGTGATGGGCAGCGGGAAGGCCAGGGTCTCGATGAGGTCGACCCGGTCCTGCCCCCGGACGCCGTCCAGCAGTTGATCGGTGATCTGCTCGATGCGGGGCCGCAGCCGCTGCACCCGGCGCTGGGTGAAGCTCTTGTTCACCATGTGCCGCAGCCGGTGGTGCTCGGGCGGATCGGTGTTGAGCATGTGGTGGCTGAGCGCCTGGCTGAAGATCTCCTGGTGGGCCTGGATCCGGCGGTCCCGCAGGATCCGCATGATCTGCCAGGAGTCCTTGGCGAACCGGGGGTCCGACAGCGCCTGGCGCACCGGCGCGTATCCGGTGACGAGCCACAGTCTGGTGCCGTTCGCCATCTCGAGCGGATGGACGGTGCGGGGGGCGGACGCCGCCCCCGGCTCCGGTGCCGGCCGCTCGGCGGCATGAGGGGGTTGGTGCACGGTCTACTCCTGGGCGTGTGAATGGCCCGATCAGGCAGGCAGGGTGGTCATGCCGCGCTCGGGGGCGTTGACGAGGACGGACATGTTGCCGCCCGGGTGGGTGTTGTCGTGCATCAGCTGGTGCAGCCGGCCGACTCCCTCGAAGTCGTCGCAGCGGGTGAGGCAGGGGTCGAGGACGCCCTCGCTCACCAGCTTGGTCACCTCGCGGAACTCACGGGTGTTGGCGCCGTGCGACCCCTGGAGCCGCTTGGACCGCATCCAGAGGTGGCGCAGGTCGATGTCCCCGTTGTAGCCGGAGGTGCCGCCGCAGATCACCACCATGCCGCCGGTGGCGCACAGGTAGACGGAGGTGGGCAGGGTCGCCTGGCCGCTGTGCTCGAAGACGATCTTCGGTGAGGCGCGCTCGCCGAGGATCTCCCAGATCCTCTTGCCGAAGGCCCGCGCGCCGCGCAGGAAGCGGGCCATGCCCTCCTCGTCGTCCGCGTCGGGGAGCCGGCCCCAGTGGTCGAAGTCATTGCGGTTGATGACGCCCCGGGCGCCGAGTTCCAGGCAGAACTCGGCACGCCGGTCGTCGGACACCACGGCGATGGGGATGCCGCCGACCATCCGGGTCAGCTGGATGGCGCTGGAGCCGAGGCCGCCCGCGCCGCCCCAAATGAGCACCGGGTCGCCGGGGCGCACCGTATTGCCCGACCAGCCGAAGAGCTGGCGGTAGGCGGTGGGCGCCGAGAGCATGAAGCAGGCCGCCGCCTCCCAGGAGAGGTTCTCCGGCTTGGGGTGGCACTGGACCTCGTTGACCAGGCAGAACTGGGCGAAGGAGCCGTAGTTGGTCTCATACCCCCAGGCCAGGGCGGAGCTGGAGAACGGGGGCTCGCCGCTGAGGCGGATGTCCTCGGCCGTCTCGTCCCACTGCCCTCCCGAGAGGACCACCTGGTCTCCGGGCCGGACGTGGCGGACGCCGGGGCCGACCGCCCACACCACTCCGGAGCCCTCCGAACCGCCGATGTGGAAGTCCTCGGGGAGCCCGAACTTCTGCCGTGCGGCGATGACGTCGACCGGCTGGCCGCTGGCGGCCCAGACGTTGTTGTAGTTGATGCCCGCGGCCATCACATAGACCAGCACCTGGCCGGGCCCGACGGCGGGGACGTCGACCACCTCGGTGCGGAACGCCGTGCTCGGCTCGCCGAAGCGGTCCTGGCGGATGACGGAGGCGTACATCTGCCGGGGGACCTCGCCCAGCGGGGGCAGTTCACCGAGCTCGTAGAGGGATTTGGCCATGAAAGAGACTCCTCATTCACATGCTGCATTCACATGCCGCGGACGACAGGGCGCGGGATCGCGGGAACGGGGTCCGGGACCACGGGCGCAGGACCCGAGGTCGCGGGGACAGGACGCGGACCGGGTGCGGGCTCATCGGGCGGCGAAGGTGTCCACCAGCCACGTGGTCACGGCCTCGGCGGTGCGCGGGGCGTGTTCCTGCATCATCGAGTAGTGGTTGCCGGGGGTCGGAACGGTGGTGTCCACGTGCTCCGGCGGCGGTGTCACGGCCCCCGTTTCGGGGTTGAGCACGGCCTGTTCCTCGGCCCGTACCAGCAGGGTGGGCACGGAGAGCGCGGGGATGTCGCTCCACTGGTGGAACATCGGCAGGTAGCGGCCCATGGCCGTGAGCTCCTCGGGCGGGACCTCCAGGTCCCCCTCCCGCTCGTGGTGCTGGTTCATCATCGTGGAGAAGACCCGGTTGTCCTCGCGGTGGCGCAGGCTGAAGCTGTCCAGCATCACCACCGCGGCGGGGGGCCGACCGAGCTCCTCGAGCCGTGCCGCGGTGCCGTGGGCGACCCAGCCGCCGGAGGAGTAGCCGAGCAGTACGAACGGCGTGTCCCCCGCGGTGTCGAGCACCGTCCGCGCCTGGGTGGCGAAGAGCGTGTCGAGGTCGGCGGGGAGCGGCTCGCCCTTGGCGAAGCCCGGGTGGGAGAGCGCCCACAGGTCCCGCACGCCCCGGAAGGGCGCGGCGAAGCGTGCGTACTGGTGGGCGCCCGCGGGCGCGACGTAGGGGGTGAGGCAGATGAGCGAGGGCCGCGCCGGGCCCTCCGCCAGAC